>JAGCMB010000064.1 GCA_017646665.1 Bacteroidaceae bacterium | reverse complement strand
GAAAGCATAAGAGCTGATGGTTTCTACCGCATTGCCGATAGTCACACTTTGCAAATTCTCGCAACTTTCAAATGCACTGGAATAGATGTATAATACATTAGAAGGTATGTTTATACTTGTCAGGCTTGTACAATTGCAGAATGCATAACTTCCGATTGAAATAAGCTCCTCTCCCAAAGTTACATTTTCAAGCAGTGTACAGCCTTTGAAAGCACTGTTGCCGATTTCTGTAACAGAGTTACCGATTTTTACGGTTGTTATTCCAGTACAATTAGAGAATGCATTGTAATCGATTTTTTTTACGCTGTTTGGAATGTCAATGCTTGTAAGTGCGGTACAATTGTCGAATGCGTGGTGGCCAATGGTTTTTACGTTATTGCCAATTTTGATTTCAGTAAGATTTGTGCAATCCTCGAATGCATAAGAGCCGATAGCTGTGACGTAATATCTCGTTTGTTTGTACTCTATTTCTTCAGGAATTGTGATACTGCCTGAATACACCTCACTTCCGTCTATGAGTGTGGCAGTGTTGTCATCATCTTCGAGCGAATAGTAGATACCGTTGACTTCAATGGTTTCTGCTGTAGCTGCCATACTGCATAGCATCAATGCGGCTAATGTCAATTGTAATTTAATGTAAATCTGTTTCATTGTAATTTGATTTAAATGTATATAATATTGTTATAAATCAGTGAGTTGGAAGAATTGCTTGTGGTATTTTTGATTATTTTGCAAAAATAAATGTTTTTTGTTAAAAAATATAGTACTATTAATGAAAATAGTACTACACTCATTTCAATATAATTACCTTATATATAATAGTCAACCTATATGTAACGTTGAGAACGTAACTCAATTTGTACGTTTATATTGTGTTGACAGCATATTTTTTATTAAATTATTTGGTTTTAATGTAATATTTTCTTTCCTTTGTGCCGTTAAATCAATAAATAACCTAAAAACCTGTTTGCCTATAGATAAAACTCTACTTCAATTTTAATAGTAGAAATAATGGATAAATTAAAGCAGATGGCCGATGATGCATTGGTCACACTTTATTTGGAAGGCAATAATTCGGCATTTGATGTTTTGCTGAATCGTCATAAAGACAGGTTGTTCAACTACATATTTTTTATAGTACGTTCAAAGGAGGTGGCAGAGGACATCTTCCAGGAGACATTTGTCAAGGCGATTGTAACCTTGCAGCAAGGACGTTATACCAATGACGGCAAGTTTGCCGCGTGGATAACACGTATTGCACACAACCTTGTTATTGACCAATTCCGCATCGAGAGGAATGAAAATGCAATTTCCAATGATGAAACCGAAGTGGATTTGCTTAACGATGCAAGGCTTTCAGAGGGAACAATAGAGAACCGTATGGTTAATGAACAGGTCTTGGCTGATGTTCGTATGCTTGTCGATGAATTGCCCGACTGTCAGCGCGAGGTGGTCTTTATGCGCTACTATCAGGATTTGTCCTTTAAGGACATTGCCGATATTACAGGCGTGAGCATCAATACAGCATTGGGACGAATGCGCTATGCTATAATGAATATGCGCCGCATCGCAGAGGAGAAGAAAGTGTCGCTGGTGCTTGAGTAAACAGAAATATGGATAAATGGTATATCCCGCGAATTTTTTTTTCGTGGGATATACTATTTATAATATTGGAACGTTATTATATCAGAATAACGAATAAAATGCCTATGGATAAAACTTCTACTCCTGAATTCAAAATTGACGGCTCTGTTATCAAGCAGGCGTTTAAAAAAGAGAAATTCCCAAAACCAAGTGTCTCCTCGCTTGAATTCCTTAAAAATTTTGCAAGGAATTTCAGAGTCCAAAGAGGTGTTGATGGTGATATAAGGGAGATGGTGCTTAACTGAATAGAATACCTGCCAGCGGCAGGTATTTTTTGTTTTTAGATATACGAAACTCGCGCTCAGTTGTAGCTGAGCGCGAGTTATAAGTTGTTACAATATCTTCAAATTACTTGATATTGCTCTTCTCGAGTCCGTAGCCCTGTTTCTTGTCAACAATCTTCAAGAGAACTGATATTACAACAGCAATGGCTCCAAAGAGTGCAAAGATTGACATTGGCATTGTGTAGTCGGTTGTTCCGTTGCTTGTGTTGGCTGCAATTACATTACCGATAAGTACCGGCACCATTGACAAACCGATATTCTGGATGTAGAATATGATTGCGTAGGCCGAACCGAGCTGCTTCATCGGGATGATTTTTGGAACCGAAGGCCACATTGCCGATGGTACGAGTGAGAAAGCGATACCTAATAAAATCATCACAATTACAGCGAACCACCATACGTTGAGCAATGGCATTGCAAAGAGAACGTGTACGATTGTGAGCAGTACCGAACCTATAATCATCAATGTAGCGCCTTTACCCATCTTGTCGTAAAGAGAACCGAAAAGCGGTGTGAGCAACATTGTACCGAATGGCAAAAGGCCAGGAATCATACCTGCAAGGTCAGGAGTTACACCATACTTGATAATCATCAGGTTTGTGGCAAACTTGAGGAATGGGAATACTGCTGCATAGAATATGAGGCAAAGGAATGTGATGAGCCAGAAACCTTTGTTGCAGAAGATTACCTTCAAGTCGCTGAACTTGAACTGCTCCTCACTTTCGCCTGCAGTATCCTGGTTGGCAATGGACTTGTCGAGTTTCTTGTCCATCACGCAGTACACAATGTATGATATAAGGCCGATGCAGAGAGCCGATGCACCAAACATTACCGGTGCAGAAACTGTTCCAACACTCTGTGCTATTGGCAATGCGAAGAATAGGGCACAGGCTGTACCGACACGGGCAAGTGCTACCTGCAAACCCATTGCAAGTGCCATTTCGTGGCCTGTGAACCACTTTGCGATAACCTTTGTTACAGTGATGCCGGCAATTTCGCAACCCATACCGTAGATGGCGAATCCAAGACACGCTATTACAACCTGTGTGGGCAGGCCGAACATCTCACCGCTGAAACCGTTGTCAACGGCATACCATTTGATGGCTGCACCGATAAACATTAGGGCTGTGCTCATTACACCGGTGAAACGTACACCCATCTTGTCAAGGATAAGACCTCCGAAGAATAGCATCAACAGGAATACGTTGATGTATCCGTATGCACCTGAAAATACACCGTAGTCGCCGTTTGACCAGCCTAGGCCGTTGATGGTTGATGATACGGTAAGCTGCTCTGTTGCGGTTTCACCGTTCTCGTTGATGTATTCGGTCTTGTAGGTGTTGCCTACGTTGATTGACTCCTCGCTCTCGATAGCAGGGCATACCTTCATAAGTGAGTCGGCCGACAGGTATGTGCCATTTTCAAAATATACCAACTTGCCCTTTGTTGTAAGAGGTGCTTCGAGTGGGCCCATAACATCGGTGAAGAAGTAGGCCATCATCATTGTGAACGATACAATGATAAGCGCACTCCAGCGTGCTGCCTTTGAATCATTCAGTCTTTTTTGTAATTTTTGTGTTGTTGTCATAGTATTATATTTAGTTTGTTTCTGATTTATTTCTTAAGCCATTTATCCAACCACGCGAAGAATGTGCGCTGCCAAAGGATACCGTTCTGTGGTTTCAGTACCCAGTGGTTCTCATCGGGGAACAGGAGCAACTGTGCAGGGATGCCTTTGAGACGCGCAGCGTTGAATGCTGCCATTGACTGTGATGAGAGGATGCGGTAGTCGCGGTCGCCGTGAATGAGCAGGATTGGTGTGTCCCACTTGTCTACGAATTTGTGTGGCGAGTTTGCGTATGAACGCTTCACTCCTTCGGTCTGCTCGTATGGTGCTCCGCCCAAATCCCAATTGGGGAACCAACTCTCTTCTGTTTCATAATACTGCTGCTCCATATTGAAGAAACCGTCGTGTGCAATGAAGGCCTTGAAGCGTTTTTCGTGGTGTCCGGCGAGCCACATTGCTGAATATCCGCCGAAACTTGCACCGACGCAACCCAAACGGTCGGTGTCAACGTATGGCTCCTTGCTGATGTCGTCGATGGCTGTGAGTAGGTCGCTCATGCAGTTGCCGCCATAGTTTGTACTTATCTCCTCATTCCATTCGAGGCCAAAGCCGGGAAGGCCGCGACGGTTGGGGGCAATGATGATGTAGCCGTTTGCCGCCATAATCTGGAAATTCCAACGGTAGCTCCAGAACTGGCTCACGGGTGACTGTGGACCACCTTCGCAGAAAAGCAGGGTGGGGTATTTCTTTGTAGGGTCAAAATGTGGAGGGTAGATAACCCAAGAGTGCAGGTCTTTGCCGTCGACACTCTTGCACCAACGCGCTTCGACTTTGCCTATTGCTATCTGGTCAAAGATGTGCTTGTTCTCAAATGTTAGCTGCTTGACCTCGGCTCCGGCCTTTGCTTTCATTGTGTAGATGTCGGCAGGTGCACTCATTGACACGCGTGTCATAATGAGATTCTTGCCGCCAAGCATTGCCACTGAATTGTAATCGTGGTCGCCTTCGGTCATTTTTATGAGTTTTCCCTTGAGGGTTATGTTGTACACCTGTGTTGTGCCGTGCCAAGTACCTGTAAAGTAGAGGCTTTTGCTGTCGGGAGCCCAGCAGTAGCTGTCGACGTTGCTGTCGAATGTTGTAATGCCGTTAGCATCGGGCATTCCGGTGAGGTATGTACGTTCGCCACTAGCCAGGTCCATAACGCTTAGACGAATCTGGTCGCTCTCATAGCCGTCGCGTGCCATACTTGTCCAGGCAATCTTTTTGCCGTCGGGAGAGAATTGTGGCGCGTTGTCATATCCGTAGCTTGAACGTGCCTCGTCGAGTTTGCACAGATTGGTTGTTGTGCCACTTGTGAGGTCATAAAGGTAGATGTCTGTGTCGGTGCTCAATGTGTAGTCACGACCGCTTTTCTTGATGCAAGAGTAGGCAATCTGTTTTGAATCGTTGCTCCACGCGAACTGTTCTGCTCCTCCAAACGGACGGTTAGGGCAGTCATAGACAGTGCCGTCGAGCAAATCCTTGCCTTCGTTGATTGACGTTCCATCAAAGTCTGCAATGAAGGGGTGTGGAGCATCGTTCAGCCACTCGTCCCAGTGCTTGTACATAAGGTCGTCGACGACAAAGCCCTTTGCAAGCGGAAGGTCGGGGTGTATGTCGGCTGTTGCTGGTTTAATCTTGATGCGCTTGATGAGGATAACCTTGCTTTCATCGGGTGAGAAAACAAATCCCTCAATGTCGCTGGCATCATTTGTGAGTTGCTTGCGCTCTGTGCCGTCGGGGTTCATCTCCCACAGCTGGCTGCTGCCGCCCGCATTTGAAAGGAATGCGATTTTTGTTCCGCCCTTGATCCAAGCTGCGCTGCTCTCGTTCGATGCAGTGGTTGTGAGTTTTGTTCCGTTGCTGCCATCTGCACCCATAATATTCAGGGTGTGATGGCTCTTGTTCTGCTCAACGCTGTAGTAACTTACACCGTAGACGATGCTTTTTGCATCGGGTGACACGCTTACTTCGCCAATGCGTCCCATTGCCCACAGAGCCTCAGGGGTCATAACCCCTCCCTCAATCTTTATATCTGATTTACCGATAGGTTCTGCTGTTTTCCCTCCGTCGTTTGCGGCGGATGCAGTGCCTGTAATTGCTATTGCTGCCATAATTGCTATGCTCTTTTTCATCATTTTGTTTTGTGTTTAAAATGTATAAATATAAACTTTAAGCCTTTCTATGCAAAATTGTTGCAAATTTACTCATAAAATTATTTATGTGCAATTATTAAATCTTAAAATACGCGTGTTAATAATATTAAATGCTTTAAGGTTGTCTGCTCTTGTTTTTTTATTATTTTTGCAAAGATTACTCGTACTCTGCAAAAAAAACATAATCAAAATATGAAAAAAATGAAAAAGACCCTTTTGTTTCTTGTAGCGTTGTTGCTTTCTACAGTGGCATCGTTTGCAGCATCATTCCCACAGGCCGACGGTGTGTACCGTTTGGTGAATGTGGCGACCGGTAAGGCTGTTACCAATGGAAATGTGGCGACACATAACACCTATTTAAGTGTTGCCGATGTTGACAACGCTTCTCCGGGGCAGGAGTGGACATTTGTTTCCTTGTCCGACAAGGAGCCTTTGTTCGTGCTTTACAATGAGAATTACGGACAGGCTATTGATATGGCCTTGTCTTCGGGTACTCCCGGAAAACTGTTGCAGTGGGAGGCTACTTGTACCGATAATCAATCGTTCGTGGTGAATGTAGTTGATGCGTCGGCCCGTATTGTTCAGTTGCAGTGCAGGAGTGACCGTGATTTGGTGCTGAAAGTGCAGAGCGACGGCTCGTTGCTTATGGAAAAGAATGCAACCGGTGAATATACCCATTTCCGTCTGGAATATGTGAAGCAGAACAAGGTGGATTATCTGCCCGTTATTGACCGTTATTTCATTATTCGCGAACTGAACAGCGGATATGCTTTGAACACCCGTGGTAATAACGCGAACAATGCACGAGTATATATTGACGAGTATAACAGTCACAGTAAGGAGAACTTCGTGTGGCAGTTGCGCCGTACAGCTGCCAATGTGGAGTATTGCCAGTTCTATGGTCCTTACTTCGGCAAGGCTATCGATGTTGCTCTCGCTGGCGTGAAGTATCCGCTTCTATGGGATCCGTCATACAGCAATGAGAACCAGCAGCTACAGTTCGTTCCTGTTGAGGGACAGAAGGGTGTGTACCGTATAAACGCAAAGAAAGGCGGTTCTTGGTGGGGTATGAGGGCCGACGGTGGTAATTTGTGGATGATTGATGGCTACAGCAGTGGCTCGTTGTTTACACTCGAAGAGGTGGAGGTTGATGATGTGCCAATGGCAAATGTGTGGGAGGACGAAACCTTCTTTGGTGAGAACAAGGAGGATGGCCGTGCTACATATATGCCTTATTCTTCGGTTGAGAAGATGAAGGCTGACGAACGCTATCATTATCCCTGGCTCGACCCTGAGAACGCAGAGTTCTTGAGTCTTAACGGAATGTGGAATATCAATTGGGTGGAAACAATCGCTGAACGCCCCGGTAAGGATGCCTTTTGGGGTGACGATGTCGATGTTTCAGCTTGGAATACGATAAAGGTACCATCTTGTCTTGAGATGGAGGGTTATGGCGATCCGATGTATGTGAATGTGGAGTATCCGTTCAAGAACAATCCTCCGCTCATTGAAATGGAGGATGGTCTGCTGAATTCAGTCGCTTCATACCGCAGGGATTTTGAACTTCCTGCAAATTGGGACGACAAACGCGTGTTCCTGCACTTTGATGGTATCTATGGTGCTGCCTTCGTATGGATGAACGGCAAGTACGTGGGTTATACACAGAGCGGAAACAATGATGCCGAGTTTGATGTTACAGCACACTTGCGCGAGGGCAAGAACAATGTCAGTGTTCAGGTTATCCGCTGGAGCGATGCATCGTATCTCGAAGGTCAGGATATGTGGCATATGAGCGGTATACACCGTGATGTATTCCTTTTTGCCGCACCAAAGACTTTTGTACGTGACCATTATATTACGAGCACTCTTTCTGCTGCCGACGGTTACAAGTCGGGCTCAATGAACGTGGCTGTTGAGATGGACAACCGCGACGGTGTTGCTGTTGCAAAGAGCGTGGAGGTTGCATTGATTGCTCCCGACGGCGCTTTGGTGGCAAAGGAAGAGGTCGTTTTTGAATTCGCTGCAGGCGAAACCGTGAAGAATGCCGAACTGTTCTTTGAGAACCTTGCAGGCTTGCAGTCGTGGAGTGCCGAGGTACCGGCCCTTTACACTGTTGAGGTGGTTCAGAAGGACGCTACCGGTAACGAGGAGTTCGTATTCTCGACAAAATATGGTTTCCGTAACATTGAGATAAAGAACGGTCTTGTATATGTGAACGGTGAGAGAATTCTTTTCAAGGGTGCGAACCTACAGGATACTCACCCGGTAACAGGCCGTTCGGTTGATGTCGAGACAATGCTTTGCGATGTGAAGATGATGAAGCAGGCGAATATGAACACCGTGCGCACAAGTCACTATCCACGTCAGGCAAAGATGAACGCAATGTTCGACTACTATGGTCTTTATTGTATGGATGAGGCCGACCTGGAGTGTCACAAGAGCTGGGAAGACGGCAAGGAGAATGGCGGTATCACAAATGAGGATAACTGGAGAGCACAGTACGTAGACCGCACCGTGCGTATGGTTTATCGCGACCGCAACTTCCCTTCAATCATCTTCTGGTCGCTTGGTAACGAGAGCGGTGGTGGAAAGAATTTCGGCCACACATACGCAGCAGTGCGCGCGCTCGACCCACGCCCAATCCACTACGAGGGTGCTTCACGCGCCGGAACAGCGCACACTGACATCTATTCCGAGATGTATCCACTCTTGACAGAAGTTGATGACCACGCAAACGGAAAGACAGATAATAGCTATCCTTATTACGGAAACACCAGCGGACAGCCATATTTCATGTGTGAGTATGCCCACGCTATGGGTAACGCAGTCGGCAATTTGCAGGAGTACTGGGATGCCATCGAAAGCAGCAAGTATGGTATCGGTGGTTGCATATGGGATTGGGTAGACCAGTCAATCTATGACGCCGAGGATATAAGAAACGGCAATTTCGAGGTAAACGGAATGAACAAGTACCGTAGCGGTTTTGACTTCCCCGGTCCTCACCAAGGCAACTTTGTTAATAACGGCCTTGTTGCTGCCGACCGTGCGTGGAGTCCCGAGCTTACCAATGTGAAGTATGTATATCAATATATCAAATTCCTCTCTTTTGATGCCGAGGCAAAACTGTTGACAATAAAGAACAACTATGATTTCCTCTCGCTCGATGCCTTCTATCTACGTTACACTGTTCTTGCCGATGGTGTTGAGGTTGAGAGTGGTGTTGTGGAGATGCCTGCTTTGGCGCCAAATGCCGAGGGTGTTGTCACATTGCCATATAACGTGACAGCATCGGATGATGTTGAATTGCTCTTGAATGTAAATCTCTGTTGCAAGGGCGAACAGACTTGGGTTGAGAAGGATTATTCAATCGCGGCAGAGCAATTTGCACTTGTTGAACGCAATGCTTCTCCTCTTTCTGCCAATGGCAATGGTGAGATTTCTCTTGTAAGGACAACCAATGGATACAAGGTTTCAAGTTCTGTAATGGAGATGACATTCGCTTCAAACGGAACAATGAACTCTTGGACTGTGAATGGCAAGACTATCGCAGTTCAAGGCCCTGAATATGACAACTACCGTTGGGTTGAGAATGATGGCCCGACAGAGGCTTTGAGCAAATATAACGAGAAGAACGGTATCACTTCAAAGTCGGCGACATTCACGCTGAGCGAGGATAAGAAATCTGTCAATGTTGTAATCAATGCAAGCGGCTGGTTCTGTACTTATGTGTTCAAATATACAATTACAGCCGATGGTTCTCTGCTTGTTGATGCTGCATATACCGTAGTGCCGAAGGATGCACGCCGCATTGGTATGCTGTTGGTGTTCCCTGCAGAGTTTGAGCAGGTCGAGTACTACGCATACGGTCCTTTCGAGAACTACATCGACCGTCGTGGCGGTTCAACACTCGGTCGCTACTACACAACCGTGAGCGATATGTTCGAGCCTTATCCAAAACCACAGAGTATGGGTAACCGTGAGGGCTTGCGCGACTTGTTGCTGTTCAATCCCGACGAAGGATATGGTGTCAAGGTACAGGCACGCGGTGATGTTGCTTTCTCACTATTGCACTATAGCGATGTCCATTTGAAAAACACCAACCACATCTGGGAATTGCAGGAGGGTAATGTGTATGCTCACTTCGATTGTGCCCAAAAGGGTATCGGTAATGGTAGTTGTGGCAATGTTGCGACTTTGGATAAGTATCTTATCCCTCAAGGCAAGGAGTATAGCTGCTCGTTGCTGTTCACTCCGGTAACAGGAATGGAGAGTGGCATTGAGGGCGTTGTCGAAAATCTGCTACGCTTCAACGTGTCCGATGGCAAGTTGGTTTGTGAAGGCGATTTTGATGCTTCAACCACATTCTCGGTCTACAATATGGGTGGCGTGAAGGTTGCTGATGCTGCTGCTTCCGATGATTGTGAGAGCGTTGTGGTTGATTTGAAGAACTTGCCTCACGGTTCGTATATTGTGGCCGTTAAGGGAAGTTCCGGTACAAGAGTTCATAAGTTCGTGTTCTGATTTTTGCCGAAAAAATGTTATTTTGAAAAGAATTTATGATTTTTTGTGCAAAAAGTATTTGTATTTGAATAATTTAATGTATTTTTGCACAAAATTTGAAAAGAGGCCGCCGAAACGCTATGAAGGGAGTAGGTGATATTTAATAATATTATACAGTTATGAAGAAGTTTTTCTATGTAGCAGTATTGGCTCTTGCTTGTGCTTCTTGTGGTGGCAACACTACACCTGCTGAGCGCGTAGCAACTGATTCAATTGCTGATTCTGTAGCAACTGCAGTTGTTCCTGCAGCAGCAACTGAGGTACTTCCAGCAGCAGCTCCTGGTCCTGATGCAGGTGGCAAGGTTGCTACTGAGGTTATCCCAGCAGAGGCTGAGTAATTTTAGCCTTCAGAAGTTTAGAAGCCTTATAATCCATTGTCCGATAGGACAAGGATTTGGCTCTAACCTTCAATTCTATGAAAAAAAAGAATTTTACATACACGCAAGTCTTTTGACTTGCGTGTTTTTTTTGTTTGACCGTATTGCTCTCCGAAATCCCGGCCTTTTAGTATTATTTGCATCCTCGATTTCTATATTTCGAAAAAAGGTGCTATTTTCGCATAAGTTTGATAAATCCATCAAAGTGTAATGATTGACAGGACAGTTTTCAAAGATAAGAAAGCAGTATATTATACGCTTGGCTGCAAGCTTAATTTTTCTGAAACGGCAACAATAGAACGACAGTTGCAGGATGCCGGCATACGTACTGCAAAGAGAGGTGAGGTTGCTGATATTTGTGTTGTGAACAGTTGTGCTGTTACTCAGGAGGCCGAAAAGAAATGTCGTCAGGCAATACATAAACTGCTTCGTCAACATCCCGGAGCATTTGTGGTGGTAACTGGTTGCTATGCGCAGCTGTCGGCCGAGAAATTGGCACAGGAACCTGGCGTGGGCGTTGTGCTTGGAATAGATAAGAAGGGGGATGTACTAGATTATATCATAAAGAATATTGAAAACGCTGGCAGTGGCGAGTGGTATGTGCAGCCCACAAAGGATGTGCGTAACTTTGTACACTCCTGTTCACGTGGCGACCGTACCCGCTATTTTCTAAAGGTTCAGGATGGCTGTGACTATTTCTGTACATATTGTACAATCCCATTTGCAAGAGGACGCAGCCGTAATCCTAAAATATCCGAACTTGTGGAACAGGCTCAAAAAGCTGCTGCCGAAGGTGGTTCCGAGGTGGTGATAACCGGTGTGAACATCGGCGATTTTGGAAAATCTACAGGCGAGTCATTCCTGTCGCTGGTAAAGGCACTTGACGAGGTTGATGGAATATCCCGTTACAGAATATCCTCTATTGAACCCAATCTGCTCACTGATGAGATAATTGATTATGTCGCCAAATCGCGTGCTTTTATGCCACATTTCCATATTCCATTGCAGGCAGGCAGCGACGAGGTGCTCAAACTGATGCATCGCCGTTACGATACGGCCCTGTTCGAGGCCAAAATAGCGAAAGTGAAGGAGGCGATGCCCGATGCGTTCATTGGTGTCGATGTTATTGTCGGTACACGTGGCGAGAGTGAGGAGCTTTTTGAAAAAGCATACGAATTCATAAAAGGGCTTGATATATCACAGTTGCACGTGTTCAGCTACTCGGAGCGTCCGGGAACACAGGCACTCAAACTTGGCGGTGCGGTGTCGCCTGCCGAAAAACATCGTCGCAGTCAGTTGCTAATTGCTTTGAGCGAAGAGAAACGTTTGGCCTTTTATGAGAAATATTGTGGCAAGGAGGCTGTTGTGCTGTTTGAAAAACCACGTTCGGGAATGCCTATGGGAGGTTTTACAGCCAATTATATCCGTGTTGAAACTGTTGCCGATTCAGCTTTGGTGAACCGTCTGGTTCGTGTGCGTTTGGGTGGCTTCAATGAGGATAAATCGGCTTTGACGGTTGACGAGATAATTGAAGTGCGCGACAAATGAACGTTGCAGTTGTCATATTGAACTATAACGGAGCAGAGATGCTTTCTCGCTTTTTGCCTTCGGTGGTGAAATACACGCCCGAGGCAGAGATTGTTGTTGCTGACAATGCCTCTACCGATAACTCGTTGACCGTTCTAACCGAAGATTTCCCAACGGTGCGTGTGATACAGCTTGATAGGAACTATGGCTTTGCCGATGGCTATAACAAGGCTCTTGGGCAAATTGAGGCTGATTGTTTTTTGCTCCTGAATTCCGATGTGGAAGTTACGGAGGGCTGGCTTGAACCTATGCTTTCCTTTATGGAGCAACGCCCTGATGTTGTGGCTTGTCAACCCAAGATACTTGCATGTAACAATAAGACTCATTTCGAGTATGCCGGTGCATCGGGCGGTTTTTTGGATTATTATGGCTACCCTTATTGTCGTGGCCGATTGTTTGATACCGTTGAGGCTGATAAAGGACAATATGACGATGCGTGCCGTGTCTTCTGGGCAACCGGAGCCGCAATGATGGTGCGTAGCTGTGCCTTTCGTGATGCAGGTGGCTTTGATGGACGTTTCTTTGCACATATGGAGGAGATAGACCTTTGTTGGCGTTTGCTTGCAAGGGGCGGTGTAATATATGTGGTTCCCCAGAGTACGGTGTATCACGTTGGAGGTGCAACGCTCAATAAAAGCAATCCTCGCAAGACGTTCCTGAATTTCCGCAATAACCTGTTGATGCTATATAAGAATTTGCCCGAGAGTGAATTGCACAGTGTTATGCGTGTGCGTGCGTTGCTCGACTATATAGCTGCGTTCAAGTTTTTGTTCACCGGTGCTTGGGGAGATTTCAAGGCTCTGTTGCAGGCGCGTAGAGAGTACAGGCGTTTGCGTAGTGAGTATGCAACGTTGCGTGGGCAGAATCTTTATGCGACGGTTGTTTCCGATATTGAGGAACGTGCAGGTTTTTCGTTACTATGGCAATATTATATTAAAGGTAAAAAACGCTTTTCACAACTGAAATAAGACAATGGAAACAGCATTGTATCTTTTGCCCGTAACATTGGGCGATACCCCATTGGGTAATGTGTTACCACAATATAACAGTGAGATAATTGCCGGCATACGCCATTTTATAGTGGAGGATGTCCGTTCGGCACGACGTTTTTTGCGTAAGGTCGACCCGACTTTTGACATTGACGGTTCGCAGTTCTTTGAACTCAACAAGCACACCTCGCCCGAGGATGTCGCCGGCTATCTTAGACCGTTGAATGAGGGTAAGCCTATGGGCGTTATCTCTGAAGCCGGCTGCCCGGCTGTTGCCGATCCTGGCGCGGATGTTGTGGCCATAGCGCAACGCAAAGGTTTGAAGGTTGTACCGCTTGTAGGGCCATCAAGCATAATCCTCTCGGTTATGGCATCGGGGTTCAATGGACAGAGTTTTGCCTTTAATGGTTATCTGCCTGTAAAACCCGACGAGCGTATAAAGGCTCTGCGCAAACTGGAACAGCGAATCTATAACGAGGATCAGACGCAGCTTTTTATTGAAACGCCTTATCGCAACGGTAAGATGATTGAGGATATTCTTGCAACTTGTCGTCCACAGACAAAACTTTGCATTGCTGCAAACCTCACTTGTGAGGGCGAGTATGCCAAAACACGCACCGTAAAGGAGTGGCGGGGGAAGGTGCCCGATTTGTCAAAGATTCCGTGTATATTCCTGTTGTATAAATAATTGGATTTAAATCAATAAATTATGAGTCGCAAAGCTATTTTTTTTATTCTTTTTGTACTGGGCTTCTCTTCTATGGCAAGTGCCCAAAGCAGGCTTGTTCCTACAGGCCGGTTCGTCACTCCTTATCCCG
>JAGCMB010000063.1 GCA_017646665.1 Bacteroidaceae bacterium | reverse complement strand
TTCTCTTCGATGCTTGCCCAAGGATCCTCCTTAAGCTGCTTGATACCGAGTGACATCTTGCGCTCGTCGCGGTCGAGTGTGAGGATAACTGCCTCTACCTCTTCGCCTACCTTCATGAAGTCCTGAGCTGAACGCAAGTGCTGGTTCCATGACATCTCTGAAACGTGGATAAGACCCTCAACGCCAGGAGCAATCTCGATGAATGCACCGTAGTCAGCCATAACAACAACCTTACCCTTAACTACGTCACCAACCTTGAGGTCTGCATCGATAGCATCCCATGGGTGTGGAGTAAGCTGCTTCAAGCCGAGAGCAATGCGCTTCTTCTCATCATCGAAGTCGATGATAACGACATTGATCTTCTGGTCGAGAGTAACAACCTCTGTAGGATCGTTTACGCGGCCCCAAGAGAGGTCTGTGATGTGGATAAGACCGTCAACGCCACCGAGGTCGATGAATACACCGTAAGAGGTGATGTTCTTGACTGTACCCTCGAGTACCTGACCCTTCTCAAGTGTGCTGATGATCTTCTTCTTCTGCTCCTCAAGCTCAGCCTCGATGAGTGCCTTGTGAGAAACAACAACGTTCTTGAATTCCTGGTTGATCTTAACGATTTTGAAGTCTTCGGTCTGGCCAACGTAAGCATCGTAATCACGGATAGGCTTAACGTCAATCTGTGAACCGGGCAAGAATGCCTCGATACCGAATACGTCTACGATCATACCGCCCTTTGTGCGGCACTTGATGTAACCACGTACAACTGCCTGCTCTTCCATAGCCTTGTTTACAAGCTCCCAAGAACGGCTTGCGCGTGCTTTCTTGTGTGAAAGGTTCAACTGACCCTTCTTGTCCTCCAAGTTCTCGATATAAACCTCAACCTGGTCGCCTACCTTAAGGTCTGGGTTGTAGCGGAACTCGCTGATGGGGATGATTGCGTCCTGCTTGTAGTTGATGTCTACAATAACTTCACGCTTGTTGATACCGATAACAGTACCGTTAACTACTTCGCGGCTTGATACCTTGTTGAGTGTGCCATCATAGGCCTGCTCAAGCTGCTCATAAGAAAGGCCTGAGATGTTCTCGCCTTTTTCGTACGACTCCCAATTGAAATCGGGTGTACCTGTTAGAATTTCTTTGCTCATAATTTTCAAATAGTTAATGAGTTAGACATTATGTTGATAGAATTCGGGCGCAAAGGTACAACTTTTTTGTTAAATATGAGTGTTTTTGGTGCCGTTTTTTTGATATTTTTTTGAAAAAGATTCTCATCATAGTGATTGATTCTTTAAGTATATTACACTTTTGAAAAAATATTCCTACATTTGCCTGTATATATATTCCGATGAATTGTTGTTATATAAATATAATGTAGTTATGGAATGGTTTTCGACTTTTAATTTTGTAGAGTTTCTGAGCGCATTCATAGTGCTATTTGCTATAATTGATCCCATTGGCATTATGCCGGTTGTACTTTCGTTGCGTGGTAAAGGCAAGGTCATAAATGTGAACAAGGCAGTTCTCTATTCTTTTGCTTTGATGTTTCTGTTTTTCTTTGTCGGTGATTGGATTCTGGGACTCTTTGGCGTGGATATAAATTCGTTTGCGGTTGCCGGTGCAGTCATAATATTCCTTATGGCGCTTGAGATGATTCTTGACATAGAGATTTTCAAAGACACGTCGCATCTTGCAAAGAATGCAACATTCGTTCCGCTTGTATTCCCGTTGTTGGCCGGTGCCGGTTCATTTACAACCTTGCTCTCGTTGAAGGCTGAATATGCTTCTATAAATATTCTTGTAGCCCTTCTTGTGAACGCTGTGGTCGTATATATAATGTTGTCTGCAACAGCGTTGATAGAGAGGACAATAGGCAAGGGTGGTATCTATTTTACCCGTAAGTTCTTTGGTATAATCCTGCTTGCGATTTCGGTAAAGTTGTTTACATCGAATTTGTTGCACTTCATCAATACAATGAGTACCATATCGCAAGTGGAGTGATGTGTATCGTTTATAAATCAACCCCCAAAGTCACGACCGTGACTTTGGGGGTGATTTATGAATGTGACTTCATATCTTTATTGCTTTATCAGGAATTTGTTGAAGCCTTCTGTTGCCAATGTCTGTAATTCTCCTTTTTCGTTGGCATAGATGAAGAATGCTTCAATATTGTCTGCCTTGCACAGCTCGGTTGCCTTTTCAAGGCCAACGACCATAAAAGCTGTCGCGTACGCGTCTGCTTTTGCACAGTTGTCGGCAATTACAGTTGCCGACAGCAAGGAGTGTTGGACAGGGAAACCGGTGCGTGGGTCAATGGTGTGGGCATACTTCTTTCCGTTTTCAATGCGGAAGTTACGGTAGTTGCCCGATGTTGCCATACCCTTGTCTGTGATGCTGATTATTGCCTGATGTCCATTCTGGCTGCTGGTTGTGTTTTCCGTGGGTTTGCTGATGCTTATATTCCAGTCAGTGCCTTTGCTGTTCTTGCCCTTTGTTACTACTTCGCCACCAATCTCAATCATGTAATTGGTTATGTTCTTGCTGTCGAGCAGACGGGCTACAACGTCACAGCCATATCCTTTTGCTATCGCGCTGCAATCGAGCATCGTGTTCTTGTTCTGCTTGACAACCTTGTTGTCGATGAGTGCTACACTTTGGTACCCTACGTTTTCAAGAATCCCCTTTACGGTTGAACTGTCGGGTAGAACGCCCTCTTTAAATCCGAATCCCCAAGCATTTACAAGTGGGGCAACGGTGATGTCAAATGCTCCATCGGTCTTTTTGGAAATATCCATTGCCAAATTGAATACTTCGCAGAACATCTCATTGGCGGTAGTGTCAATGTTGTTGTTGAATGCGCTGATTATGGAGTTCTTGTTGAACATAGACAACGCGTTGTCAACCTGTTCAAGGGCTTCTCTAATTTCGTTGTGGACATCGTCGGTTGTCTTGTATTTTATCTCATACTGTGTGCCGAAAATAAAACCGCTGTTGGTGGTGTATACCTCGGGTTTGTGATTTTTTAGTATGTAGATTGTTCCTGCAACAAGAAATATCAGGAACAGAATTTTCCATATGCTTAATCTGCCGTTCATATTGTTCTGTCTTTTACTTTGAACATACTTGTCTTATGCCATTCGCGGGAGTTTTTCTGCAGCTGCGGAAATTGCGGCTCCCCGGTGACTGGAGTGTATTATTATTTAATAGGTATATCGTATATAAGGCTGTATGTGCCACCGAAGCAGGTGCTTTGATTTGTTCCATATCCCGGTATATACCACATTTTTGAGTTTTCGCCGTTCTCCTCAGTAAATCTTATCTTGTAACGTACACTCCAACCCATATGGAATCCTTTGGCTATCTTTACCTTAATTCCGGCACCAATCTCGCCCCAAAGGCACGAACCGTTGACGTCTTTTAGGTTTAATGCTACTGAGCTTCCCCATACTGGGTCTGTTATAGGAGGTGTTTCTACATCGTAAGTAAAATTGGTCCATCCTATGCGGAAAAGACCATATACATAATGCTTGGGGTTGGGGTTGTCTTTTGTGGTTAGGAAGTTGTAGTTGAAACCGGCTTTGTAATATGGCGCATTTGTGCGATATTTTATGCCGCTGCCTTCATCGGTTGCATTGCACCACGCCCAGCCGACCTCGGCAATAGGGTACAGGCGGTTGCCGAAATTGGTTTCTAAAGCAACCTCGGTGCTGATGTTGTCGCCAATGAGTGAGTATACGCATCCGAACAAGTCGGCCGAAAATCCCAAACCTTTAAATGAAAACATTCTCCAGAAACTCTCTTTTGTTTCGTTTTTCTCTATCTTTTCATTTGTTTGTGCCTGGATTTTCAATGGAAAGAGAAGCAGGAAACTACTCAATAAAATATAGCTTAATGTTTTCATTGTTGTTGAAATTGATATCGGCATTGTTTATTGCCATTGAATCAATGAAGTTTTCTGTGTGTCTGGTGTCGGTTAACTTATGATGCATTATTACACCACATTCCATTGACTGATAAAAAGGGATGTTGTTGTGGTGTATATATAATGTATCGTAATAGTGTTCAAAGAAATTCAGGATGACAGTGTCGCAATTGTTGGTGTAGCTCACCGGTAATGTCAGTTCTTTGGCATTCGTGAGGTGGTTGACAACAATCATTGCTTCTCCGTTGACCATAATTGATGCAGTCAACGCTTCGGGGTATGAATATTCCGATTCAATACCATTCTTGTCCGCGATGTAGAATTTTATGCGGTTATATGCAATGTTGTCAAGCGTACAGTCGTATCCGCTGTCACAGCCAGTAGATAAAAGACTGCACATTATAATAGATAATGCAACAACTGCTTTTCTGAATTCTTTCATCATATCTCCTTTGAAATGTTGTACTTGTTCCTCTCTTGTGATGTGCGGCTGACCAATTCTGCAATGAAGCCGGTGAGGAATAGCTGTGTGCCCAATATCATCATAGTCAGAGCTATGTAGAAATAGGGTGAATCTGTTACAAGTCTGCTTGGTTCACTTGTGGCAAGCGCTATTAGCTTTGTCGCTCCGACGATTATTGCCGATACGAAGCCGATGATGAACATTAGTGTTCCCCATAAACCGAAGATGTGCATCGGGCGTCGGTTGAATTTTGAGAGGAACCATAGTGATATAAGGTCGAGGTAACCGTGGAAGAAACGGCTTATGCCGAATTTGCTTTTACCGTATTTACGTGCCTGGTGATGTACAACAAGCTCGCCAATTCTATCATATCCGGCATTTTTTGCAAGATATGGGATGTAACGGTGCATATCACCATAGACCTCAATGTTCTTTACAACCTCATTGCGGTATGCTTTGAGGCCGCAGTTGAAGTCGTGCAGATTCTTTATGCCCGAGACTTTGCGCGCTGTGGCATTGAACAGTTTGGTCGGCAGTGTCTTGCTTAATGGGTCGTAGCGTTTTTTCTTGTAACCCGATACGAGGTCGTAGCCTTCCTCTGTTACCATCTTGTAGAGTATTGGTATTTCGTCGGGGCTATCCTGTAAATCGGCATCCATTGTTATGACAACATCGCCTTTGGCACGCTCAAAGCCACAGTAAAGAGCCGGTGACTTACCGTAGTTGCGACGGAATTTTATTCCGTGGACATTAGTGTTTTGGGCTTTCAGCTTCTCTATGATATCCCAAGAGTTGTCGCTGCTGCCGTCATTAATGAAGATAATTTCGTATGTATAGTTGTTCTCCTGCATTACCCGCTCAATCCATTGGGTGAGTTCCGGCAGGGATTCTGCTTCGTTGTAAAGTGGTATTATTACAGATATATCCATATTTATGATATTTTTCTTACAAACAATGCTATTGCCGGTGGCAATATCAGTGAGTTGAATATGTTGTTGTTAAGGAATTGCCAAGTGATGTCACTGGCTGTCAGTCGTGACAAAAGATCCTGCATATCCTCAAATTGTGCTTTTGTGATTTCGTCAATACCCGGAGTGCTGATGAGTTGTGATACCATGTCATTGAACTCCATTAGAAACTGGCCTTGGTCAATGATGTTGAAGAAGATGTAATTTGTCAATGTACTGAATAGTGTTGCACAGATGTACATGCAGAATAGGAATGTCCATGCTTGTGGATATTTGATATAGTCGGCACACTCTTTTTTGCGGAAATTCACCGCAAATCTGCAGGCAAGGAATGGGGAACAGAAGAACATTGCCATAGCTGTCATTGAAACCATTGGGCTTGTCGGGAACTTGAAGAGCATAATATACATTACCGCCCAAAAGATACCAAGATATGTACCATATTGCATTGCATATTGGTAAAATCCTTTTGAATAAGTCTGTTCCATTTTATTTGTATTATTGTATTTTATCCAGTATACTTCTATAGTACGCAAATATACGCACAAACGAGCGAAAAAATATCATACTTGCTTGAATATTTCTGTAATATATTGAAGGAATGTAGAAAATATACGCTTTTGGACTTTACATACAGTAACGTTTTTATTCTAATAATGTAACCACAATGTGGTGAAATTTCAAAATTTATTATAGCAACAGGGGGTGGCATCGATGCCACCCCCTGTTGTGTTGTTTTTGTGAGATTTAATGGTGTGTATTACTTTACCAATGTCTTTTTACCATTAATGATGTAGATGCCAGACGCTGTGATTGTTTCAACGCGACGGCCTGTCAGGTCGTAGATTGTTTTCACTTCGTTCTCACCCTGTATATTCTCAATGCCTGTTTCACCTGTGAACTCATAGGCTGTAGGTGACTTCAAGCCTGCTGCTTGGAAATACTTCTCAATGCTACCGGTAATCTTAACCTGTTTCTTGAAGTTTTCAGGGTTGTCTACAAGGTTCAATGCGCTACGGATGCTTCCGCTTGGCAACTGAACGATGATGCAATTTTCAACATTATCTTCGTCTGCATTGTCTGACAAGAGGATGTTTGTGTTAACGGTTGTTGTGCCAAATTCCGGAACGTATCCTGTAGAATTCATTGCACCAACAATGTAACCCATAACAATAGCTTGTTTCTTTTCGCCGTCAACATAAGCTGCGAGAGCCTCTGTTACTGTGAATACTGTTTCAACATCTTCACCCTGTTCAACAACTTCTACCTTGAGGGCCATTGTGTTTACGTACTTGTTGCTGCTAAGACCGATGGTGTAACCGGTAACTTTAACAACATCACCGCTTTCTGCATTGACAACACCCTCTTTTGGATACTGTATGCTACCAACTGCTGTAGCCGCACCGTCAATGGCTACATTGTAGTAGTTTCCGCTGATGGTGAGTGTACCTGTATATTCAACATACTGGATTGAAGGTGCTGAAAGGTAAGCATCCATATCTGCTCCATCCATAACGGTTGCCGATGGATATTTAACTGTGGTTGTTGTCAACTTTTCAACGATAGATGTGTTGCCAAACTGCAAAAGACCACCGTAAACGCTTGTTGTACCCTCAACTGTTACTACATCGCCAACTGCGTGGCCATTGTCTGCGCCAAGGTATACAAGGATTGAACCTGTTCCATCGTCCAAAAGGAAACCACGAGCGTATGTTGCGATGATTGTACCCTGTGTCTTTGCAACACCGGCACCGGCATCAATAACCTCTTCGATTGTTACAATCTCGGTTTCTTCGCCTTCTTCGCCTTCGCCCTCGTTGTTGTCGTCCTCAACAACCTCAACCTTAACGGCCATAGTGTTTACATATTTGCTGCTGCTTACACCGATAACGTAGCCTGTTACTTTGATTACGTCACCGCTCACTGCTGTCACAACGCCTGTGTTGGGGTACTGGATGCTACCTATTGCTGTAGCTGCACCCTCGATGGTTACATTGTAATAGCTACCGCTGATGGTGAGTGTACCTGTGTATTCAACGTATTGTACTGAAGGTGCTGAAAGGTATGCGTCCATAGCTGTGCCGTCCATCACTGTTGCTGTTGGACGTGAAACGGTTGCTGTACCGGTCTTTGTAACAACAGCTGCGTTGCCGAACTGCAAAAGACCACCGTAAAGACTTGTTGCACCCTCAACTGTTACAGCGTCGCCTTCTGCTACAGCAACAGCGGGTGAAGTACCCTGGAATACGAGGATTGAACCTGTTCCGTCGTTCAAGAGGAAACCGCGTGCGTATGTTGCAACAACGGTACCTTGGGTTGCTGCGTTGCCTGCACCGGCTGCAATAACCTCGGCAATTGTGCTGTATGTTGTTTCAACATCTTCACCTTCTCCTTCACCACCTTCTGGTTCCTCTGGGTCGGGAGTAACAGTGCCGCCATTTGCAGAGAAAGTTACTGTAACGTCGTTGATTTTCTGTGTCTTTGCTGTTCCGCTCCAGGTGAAAACAACCTTTGATGCGCTACCTGTCCAGTTTTTACCATCTACAGTACCGTTATCTGCTGAAAATTCATTTACAGTACCACCGGTGAAAGCAATAGATGTAATAGTACCGCCGTTTGGTGCAGTGATTGTCATTGTGGCAGTCTTGTACAAGCGGAGGTCATAAGTGCCTTTAGCTGCTTTCCAGATTCTTGACACTGTAGAACCATCGGTGGTGTTGAGTGTTACACCATCCTTTGTGAATGTTGTTTCTGATGTCGAGAAAGAGAAAGCACCGCTTCCAGCATCGCTAAACATATCGTCTGTGATTGACGGAGTCAACCCCGCAGGAGCAGTGAAGTCAAAAACGACCTCGTCTGCTGCAGCATAATTCAAAACGCCGAACAGACAGAAAATTGAAAGTAAAAATTTCTTCATAAGCATTAATTATTTAAAGTTTGTGTAAAAAATACGTTTTTTGATAATTTACCGCGAAGATACAAAAAATAGTTTCAATCCGTTTTGCTTTTTTATGTTTTTTGCAATGAATTTTCTTTATTCGTTATTTTTGTACTATTTTCGTATCATAAAGATTTTGAGAAATGAAAGCTATGATTTTTGCGGCGGGCTTGGGAACTCGCCTTAAACCTTTGACGGATACGCTTCCTAAAGCACTTGTTCCTGTATGTGGTAAACCGCTTATTGAGCACGTGGCGCGCAAACTTCTACAGGTCGGTATAGACGAGGCTGTGGTCAACATTCACTATTTTGCCGATAAAGTAGAGCAGTGGATTAACGGTCAGCCGTGGATTGTTACTGAAAAAGAATGTAAACGCGATGGCAAAATGCTTGTCGAGGTTAGTGATGAGCGTGAATTGTTGCTTGAAACAGGTGGAGCGGTGTTGCACGCACGCCGTTATCTTGAGGGCTGTGGGCGTTTCTTGATACATAATGTGGATATTCTTTCCAATTGTGATATACAATGGTTCGAGAAACAGGTGAAGGACGACGCTTTGGCTTCGTTGCTTGTTAGTGACCGCAAAACAACTCGTTTCCTTCTTTTTGAGCCGGATACAATGCGCTTGGTCGGCTGGATGAATACAGACACTGGTGACTATAGTGTTACCTCGCCCGATATTGTTCCACAAGAGTGCAGGGCATTGGCTTTTTCAGGAATCCATATTCTCAGCGACAAGGTGCTTGCCTTGATGCAGGAGTATGTTGTTGAAAAAGGGCTCCCTGTTGATGATGTAAAGGGCACACGTTTTCCAATAATGAGTTTTTATATGTGGGCGGCTGCAAAGCAACCTATATATGGCGTAATTGCCGAGAATTTGGAGTTTATTGATGTCGGCAAACTTGACGCGTTAAAATCAGCCGAGGAATTTATAAACGGAATTTAGAAAGCTGTTTGCGGTGGATGAAATAGTTGAAGGGTGGGCAGGAGTGTCTGCCCTTTATTATGCTTGATTGCTATGATAAAAAATAAGCGGATGCGCTCGTGAGCGCATCCGCTTTGTGTTTAAGCGTTGGTCAATTACTTAACCAAAACCTTTTTGCCATTTACAATGTAGATACCACCATTGGTAACCTTCTCGAGCTTGCGACCCTGGAGGTCGTAGATGCTTTCGATAGCCTCGCCGTTGGTAACAATATTCTCAATACCAGTAGCGTGTGTGCCATAGAGGGTTGGAAGTATCATATCGCTTGAAACAGAATCTGTAACCTTGAATACACCAGCAGCAGTGTCATATACAAGAGTCAATCCCTCGCTTACGATAGTTGCAGTGCTGTTCTCATCATCGGCAATAGTAATTGTCCAACTGCTCATTGGAACGTATGCGCCATTTGAACTG
>JAGCMB010000009.1 GCA_017646665.1 Bacteroidaceae bacterium | reverse complement strand
TCAAGGAAAACCGGCACCGTTAAAGGACACAACTTGAACCCTGGTGATTTTTGGATTAAGTGAGAGGTATGTTCGCCCGCTAGTTAGGTGCTCGCCTTGGCGAGTGACTAACTGAGGACGGTCCGCATCACCCAAAAATCAACAGAAAGGTTCAAGTGGCAAGGGCTCTTTGACTGAAGGAAATTGCCTTGGCAATTCCTGAACAAAGAAGAGGCCGACTGGACTTTAGGTGTGCCGGGGCTTTTCGTTCTTTTGGCCGCCAAAAGAACATGAAAGAACGACTTGAAGAAAATACAAGTGAACAATTAAGGTTGAGGACTGCCGTGAAATATAATGGTGAGCGAAAGCGATACCGACACTGTTTTTTTGCGACCGTTCCTCAATATCTTACTTTCAGAATTTTTAATTTATATGCTTATCCACACTAAATTTCTACTGAGCCCTTTTTACCCTCTCATTGCCAGCGCCTTGTTCTCGCAGGCTTCCATAATCTCGCGTTCGCCCTCGCCCTTGTCGTTGATGCCGCACAGGTGCAGTATGCCGTGTATGATTACGCGGTGCAGTTCCTGTTCGTATGTTGCTCCCACCATTTCGCTGTTACTGCGCACGGTGTCGAGCGAGATGAAAAGGTCGCCGCTTATGACATCCTCCTCGCAGTAGTCGAAGGTGATTATGTCGGTGTAGTAGTCGTGTTGCAGATATTCACGGTTCACCTCAAGAATCTTCTCGTCGTTGCAGAAGATGTAGGCTACATCACCCACTTTCTTGCCGTATGAAGCGGCAACAGCCTTTATCCACGCTGTTGTTTCACGTTTTTTTATAGCGGGCATCTTTACGCCCTCGGTCTGGTAGCTTATCATAATTTTATAGAATTATCCAAAGAAAATATATCCAACAATAATTGCGGCAATTATTCCTGCAAGGTCGGCAAGCAGGCCGCAGGTAAGCGCGTGGCGCGTCTTTCTTATTCCCACGCTGCCGAAATAGACGGCAAGGATGTAGAATGTTGTGTCTGTCGCACCCTGGAAAATGCAAGCCAGGCGACCTGCAAAGGAGTCTGCTCCGTAGGTGTTCATCGCATCCACCATCATACCTCGTGCTCCGCTGCCACTCAGCGGTTTCATAATTGCGGTGGGCAATGCTCCAATGAAGCCGGTATCAGCACCTATTGCGTTGGCACACCACGCAATGCCATTCATAATGACATCCATTCCGCCCGATGCGCGGAACACTGCAATGGCAACCAAAATTGCAATTAGGTAGGGAATTATGCGTACGGCAGTTCCGAATCCATCTTTTGCCCCCTCAATGAATGCTTCGTAGACATTTATTTTCGCTCTGACACCGGCAACGATAAACAGGATTATGATTGAGAATAGTGTTACCCCGGCAAGCGATGTCGACAGGGCTTCAATGCGCACTTGCGACAGTTGCATCATACCCCACGTTCCGCCAGCAATGAACAGGCATACTCCAAGGAGGAATAGCAACATAGTGCGGTTGAAAAGATTTATGCGTTGGTAGATGCTTGTCACAATGAGTCCCACCAATGTGGCTACAGTGGTGGCAAGCAGTATAGGCAGGAATATATCTGTGGGGTTTGCCGCTCCCATCTCTGTGCGGAACGTTAGTACCGACACCGGAATCAACGTCAATCCAGATGTGTTCAGTACAAGGAACATAATCATCGGATTGCTTGCCGTGTCTTTCTTTTGGTTCAGCTCCTGTAGCTCTTGCATAGCCTTCAGTCCCATAGGAGTTGCGGCATTGTCCAGTCCAAGCATATTTGCCGAGAAGTTCATGAACATAGTTCCCATAGCGGGGTGTCCTTTTGGAACATCAGGGAAAATCTTGCTCAGGACAGGGCTTAATAACCTTGCCAATGCTGCTACAAGTCCACCTTTTTCGCCAATCTTCATAATTCCCATCCATAGCGACAGCACACCTGTCAGTCCCAGCGAGAGTTCAAAGGCGCTCTTTGCCGAGGTGGTGCTGGCTGACATCATTTCGGTGAACACAGTCGTGTCGCCCCAAAAAAACAGTTTGCCAAGTGCTATGACGAACGAAATGACAAAAAATGCAATCCAGATATAGTTGAGTACCATTAGATATTGCCTTTAAATTTGTGGGTTTACGACAAAGGTACAAAAATAGGATTAAATATCTCCTTAAAGAGAATTTTTTCTTGTGATGCAAAACAAAATGGTACTCTGTTTTGTTATATATATATAGCGGCGATTTTGCCGATACGAACATTTAAACAATCAACACATTGGATACTGCAAAATTCAGGAGAGAACTGCTTGAAGTCCAGTCGGAGCTGCAACGCTTTGCATATAAACTTACGGCAGACAGAGATGAGGCGAACGATTTGCTGCAGGAAACATCGTTAAAGGCTTTGGGTAATATGGATAAATATACCCCCGGAACAAACTTTAAAGGGTGGGTCTATACAATAATGCGCAATATATTTATCAATAATTATCGCAAGGAGGTCAGGGACCAGATATTTGTCGACCAGACCGACAATCTTTTTCACATAAACAGTCCGCGTGAGTTGGATAACTACATTACCGACAATGACTATGATACAAAAGAGATATACCGTGTCGTTTATGGCTTGCCGCGCGATTACCGCATCCCTTTCCTGATGCACATTTCGGGTTTTAAGTACCGTGAAATTGCAGAACGTCTTGGTCTGCCGCTTGGAACGGTGAAGAGCCGTATCTTCTTCACGCGTCAGCAATTGCAGACTTTGTTGAAGGATTATAAATAACCAAGGAGTTGACTAAAAAGGCTCTTTTGTTGTTACGCTAGTCTCCAAAATCCTCATTTACTTCTAGTAAACTCCGGTTTTGGAGCCTTCGCAAGCCTAAAAATAACTCTTTTTATTCAACTCCTAGCATGAAGGTGACCATTTTACTTTTTGGTCACCTTCATGTGTTATCTTTTAAATCAGTATCAGATATTTGCAATACGCATAATATCGGCAAATACACCGGCTGCTGTTACGCTGGCACCTGCGCCGTAACCCTGGATGAGCATAGGGTATTCCTTGTAGCGTTCGGTGGTTAGCAGTATGATGTTGTTGCTGCCTTCCAGGTGATAGAATGGGTGGCGTTCGTTTACTTTGCAGAGTGATACGCTGCCCTTGCCGTTTTCATATTTGGCAATGAAACGCCAATGCATCTTCTCGCTTGCAAGCTTTTTGCGTTCCTCTTCAAACTGTGCGTCCAACTGCGGCAATTTAGCCCAGAAATTCTCCAAAGTCCCGTCGAACAGCTCCTGTGGAATGAACAGGTTGGCTTCGACATCGCTCTGCTCAATGGCATATCCTGCTTCACGTGCAAGAATCACCAGTTTGCGTATTACGTCTTTACCGCATAGGTCAATGCGTGGGTCCGGCTCGCTGTATCCCTTCTCCTGTGCAAGGCGCACTGCCTGGCTCATTGGGATGTCCTTGCTCAACACGTTGAATATAAAGTTCAGCGTTCCGCTTAGCACAGCCTCGATTTTCAGAATCTTGTCACCGCTGTTTATAAGGTCGTTGATGGTGTTTATGATTGGCAATCCGGCACCCACATTTGTCTCGAACAGATATTTGATGTTGCGCTGACGTGCAATCTGTTTGAGGTTGTTGTATGTGGCATAGTCGGCCGATGCGGCAATCTTGTTGGCTGCTACTACACTGATGTTATGCGACAGCAGGTCGCCATATATTTCTGCAACCTCACTGCTTGCAGTGCAATCCACAAAGACTGAATTGAAGATGTTCATTTCAATGATGTCGTTGCGTAGCTTGTCAATGCTGCTTGGTACGCTCTCCTTGAGTGCTGTACGGTAGTTTGTGGTATCGAGTCCTTCGCGGTCGAAGATTGCATTGCGGCTGCTGGCAATACCGACGATGTTCAGCTTCAGGCTATGCTCTTTCTTTAGTTTCTCCTGCTGCGAAACAATCTGCTCTATGAGGCTTCCGCCCACGGTGCCCACACCGCAGATGAAAAGGTTCAACACCTTGTACTCCGAGAGGAAGAACGAGTCGTGGATTACATTCAGTGTCTTGCGCAGCAAGTCGGCCTTTATCACAAACGATATGTTTGTCTCCTGTCCACCCTGTGCACAAGCGATTACGTTAATTCCGTTGCGCCCTAGTGTCTGGAACAGTTTGCCTATTATGCCTGCATTGTGGCGCATATTCTCGCCAACGATGGCAACTGTCGAGAGCTCGCTTGTCGCGTGCACGCTCTCCATAAGTCCCATAGAAATCTCCCTCTCGAACTCCTTGTTAAGCACCTCGGTTGCCTTGTCAGCATCTACGTGGCGCAAACCTATTGATGTGCTGTTCTCCGACGATGCCTGTGCAACAAGGAACACGCTTATTCCCGCATTGCCCAATGCGCGGAAGATGCGGTGGTTGACACCTACCACACCCACCATGCCAAGACCCTGTACGGTCAGCAGGTCGGTGTCGTTGATGCTTGATATTCCTTTGATAAGGCGGCCATCACTCTCGCTGTGTGCGTCAATTATTGTTCCTTCGCCGGCGGGGTTGAAGGTGTTCTTTATCTTGATGGGAATATTCGCCTTGAATACCGGATATATTGTAGGCGGATAAACGACCTTTGCACCAAAGTTACAGAGCTCCGTTGCTTCGACATAACTCAAATGCCCTATGGTGTATGCATTGTTGATGACGCGTGGGTCGGCTGTCATAAAACCATCTACATCGGTCCATATCTCAAGACAATCGGCATTCAGGGTTGCTGCAATGATGGCTGCTGTGTAGTCGCTTCCGCCACGCCCAAGATTTGTAATCTCCTCGTTATCCTTGTCCTGTGCAATAAATCCGGGGACAACTATAATTCTGTGGTCACAACCGTCGAAATGCTCGTGTATCAGTTTGTCGGTGATGTCGTCGGCAAGTATGTACTTCTTGTGCTTTGTCTCGGTCTTTATGAATTGGCGTGCATTGAAGCGTACAGCACCGTAAATCAGTGCAGTTACAATTCGGCTCGAAATCCTTTCGCCGTAGCTCACTATGGTTGCCTCGGATTTCGGAGTCATATTGTTTATCAGGGCAAGTCCTTGATAAATGTTGTTCAGCTCACCCAATAACATATCCACCTCTTCGAGGAGGGTGGTGCGCTTTTCTCCGTTGGGTATTACGGTGTCAATCAGTTCGTGATGACGTGCCACAATCCCACGGAACTCCTCGTTGAAGCACATATCACCGCCGACCGCCAGATTTGCGGTCTTTATCAGTTTGTCTGTTATGCCGCCAAGAGCCGACACAACAACAATCACACGCTCGTTTGTTGCAGCCTCTTCTACAATATTCTTGAGGCTCAGTATGCTGTTTACGGAACCGACAGATGTTCCGCCGAATTTCATTACTTTCATTCTTCGGTACTGTTTTGGTGCAGATTTTAGCCAATCTGCTAATCTAAGATTGCAAATTTACTTTTTTTGCGCTAAAACAGCAATATTTTCGTATCTTTGTAAACTGAAATATAACAAATTTAAACAATAAGATAGTATGGTTTCGGTCGATGGATTGGCTGTGGAGTTTGGTGGAACAACGCTTTTCAGCGATGTTTCGTTTGTGATTAATGAAAAGGACCGCATCGCCCTTATGGGTAAGAACGGTGCCGGCAAGAGTACTTTGCTCAAGATACTTGCCGGTGTGCGCACTGCATCGCGCGGCACTGTGTCGGCTCCAAAGGACACCGTCATTGCCTACTTGCCACAGCATCTTATGACCGAGGACGGTCGTACCGTCTTTGAAGAGGCATCGCAGGCATTTGCCCACCTATATGAGATGGAGGCCGAACTCGACCGTATGAACAACGAACTTGCCACCCGCACCGACTATGAGAGCGACGATTATATGGCTCTCATTGAGGAGGTTGCCACAAAGAGCGAGAAATTCTATGCCATTGATATGACTCACTTCGAGGAGGATGTTGAAAAGACTCTCCTGGGCTTGGGCTTTGAACGCAAGGATTTTGGCCGCCAGACAAGTGAGTTCAGCGGTGGTTGGCGTATGCGTATCGAACTTGCTAAGATGCTTCTGCGCAACCCTGACGTGCTTTTGCTCGACGAGCCCACAAACCACCTCGATATTGAGTCTATCGGTTGGCTCGAAGAATTCCTCATCAACAACGGTAAGGCAGTCGTTGTCATCAGCCACGACCGCAAATTTGTCGACAACATCACCACCCGTACCATTGAAGTGACAATGGGCCGCATATATGACTACAAGGTCAACTATTCACAATATCTTGTGTTGCGTGCCGAGCGTCGTCAGCAGCAGATGAAACAGTACGAGGAGCAGCAGAAGATGATTCAGGAAACCAAAGATTTCATCGAGCGTTTCAAGGGGACATATTCAAAAACCCTGCAGGTGCAGAGCCGTGTGAAGATGCTCGAGAAACTTGAGATAATAGAGGTTGACGAGGAAGATACATCGGCACTGCGTCTCAAATTCCCACCATCGCCACGTGCTGGTCAATACCCGGTTATTATGGATGGCGTGGGCAAGGCTTTCGGCGACAAGCGCATCTTCTCAGGCGCAACGCTCACCATCGAACGTGGCAACAAGGTGGCTTTCGTTGGCCGCAACGGCGAGGGTAAGTCAACCCTTGTAAAGTGTATAATGAAAGAGCTGGAGCACGAAGGCTCATTGCAACTCGGACACAATGTGCAGATTGGCTATTTTGCTCAGAACCAGGCTTCGTTGCTCGATGAGGAACTCACTGTGTTCCAAACAATTGACGATGTTGCCAAGGGCGAAATCCGCAACAAGATTCGCGACCTGCTCGGTGCATTTATGTTCGGTGGCGAGGCTAGTGCAAAAAAGGTCAAGGTGCTGTCGGGTGGTGAACGCACACGTCTGGCGCTGTTGAAACTATTGCTTGAACCGGTGAATCTGCTTATTCTTGACGAGCCCACCAATCACCTCGACCTCAAGACAAAAGATATCCTCAAACAGGCTCTTCAGGATTTTGACGGTACGCTCATCTGCGTCAGCCACGACCGTGACTTTCTCGATGGCCTTGTGACCAAAGTCTATGAATTCGGACACGGTAAGGTGCGTGAACATTTATGCGGAATATATGAATTCCTTGCAACTAAGAAGATGGAAGAACTTAGCGAATTGGAACGTAAATAAAATGAAACAGTGCTTGCCACGGCAAGCACTGTTTCATTTTATAATTCAGTTGCCCGGTTGGTTGTCTATTACCGGTTGGGGCAAGTAGAATAATCAATATAAATCTTCGTACTGTTTTGCAATCTTGGCCCAGGTGTATTGTTCGTGTGCAATCTCTTTCAATTCCTTGCCGTTGTTCACGTTCTGCTTAATCAAATCCTGCAAATCCTTGACGTTCTTGTAATAGTGAGCCTTGTTGCCCGTTGTTTCGCGGTTATATATTACGTCAAATGAAAGAATTGGACGTCCAAAGAACATCGCCTCAACCAGTGATGGGTTTGTGCCGCCGGCACTGTGCCCGTGGATATAATATTGTGCATTGCTACGCAGAGTGTGCAGAATGTCAAGGTCGTATATGCTGTCGAGCAGTATGATGTTTTTGTCACAACTGTACTCTTCTCTTAACTTCTTGCTGTAGCTGTTGCGGTTCCAGTTTCCTATGAAAACAAGCTTTTCGCCGTTGTTCTTGAATGCTTCAAGCGTTATGTGGCAGTTGTTCTCGGGCTCAATACGGCACACACATATAGAGTAGTTGCCACGTTCAAGATTGTATTGCTTCAATATCTCTGTTTCACGCTCCTTTGCCACATCTATCAGCGCGTGGTTACCACCGTATGCAATAAGCGTTGTATCTTTTTTATACTCCAGCTTCACATAGTCCTGTATGCCCTTGTTGTCTGTGATTATCACATCGGCAAAGCGGATAGCAATTTTTTCCGACAGCTTGAGGAATTTTTTCACCCATCCTTTCCATTTTGCTCTGCGGTATTCAAGGCCATCAATGTTCACAATGACTCTCTTGCGGCAGAAAAGCTTGAATATGGGCAGGAATATACAACCCGACACACCAAGAATGAGCACTGTATCATACCCTCTGATTGAACGCATCATAGATATGATGTCATAAGGTATGCTCTGCACGCCGTTCGCACGTAGGCCTACATATTTCAGCTCAGCACCCTTGTGCTCTTTTATTCTGGTGGGCATATCCTTGCCACTACAGAACACAGTGTATTGTATATCGTTGGAACAGTTCTCTCCAATGATATTCTCAACCAAGGTTTCGAATCCGCCATAATTGGCTGGCACCCCTTGTGTTCCTATAATAGCGACTTTTTTCATTTGTTGGTCTTGCAAATTGTTGTTTATAAGATATTTGCAATATTGTCAATCAGCAGCTCCGGAAAATACATCCTTGACTTTTCCAAAGCATTATTTGACAAATTTACAAAAATATCTTTATTGCATAAAATATTTTCTATACATCTTTCTATCTCGGCACAATCTGTCGAGTCTATCTTATAACCATTTTCACCATCTTCAACCATCTCGGCAATGCCACCCACGGTGGGTACAATCACGGGCAACCCGGCTGCCATTGCTTCCAATGCTGTCAATCCGAATGTTTCAATGGCAAATCTCTTGTTTGTTAAATTCAGCACCAATGATGCGCGGTTGTAGAACGGCGCCACGTCATCCTGTCGTGGATGTATTGTTATATTCCTGGTAGGTGTAATGTTTCTGGCCTTCAGGTATTTGTCAATATTCTCCTGTGAGTCATTTATAACAAGCTCAAAGTTATAACGGTTCATTCGCCTTGCAATGGTAATGAACTCCTCTGTGCCTTTATAGCTTTTTAGTGAGCCCAGCATCAGCACTCGTTTCTCCTCAAAAGCTCTGTCGGTGTCGGGTTTCAGTTTCAGTGTGAATTTCTTTTGTAGCGCATTGGGCACAATATGTACTCTTTTCTTGCGTCGCAGGAATGAACGCTGATACTGCGACACGCAAATGATGTCACTTGCTATCAGCTGCATAAACTTTGCCAATATACGATATGCAGTGCTTTTTGCTTTGGCATTTTCGTGGTAGTGATATACAATCTTTTTACCGGCAATGAACCCACCAAAGGCTGCTCCAATGGGCAGAATAGTATTGATGTATATCACAGTATTCTTCTTGAATATATAGCTTAGTGCGATGAAGAATGTTCTAATCTGCACCCAAGTATAGAGCAACGCTCTAATTGCTGCGTTTCGTACAAATTTATAGTTATATTGTATAAGTTGTAAGTTCTCTTTGCCTTTAAGCTCGTCAAGCACTCCACCTCTCGAAGTCACAAGGTCTATATGGTAGCCTTTTTCGAGCAATCCGTCAATCACGGTTCTCAACACCTGAGGACTGCCGCTGTAGTCATTGAAAAGATGGAAACAGACTATCTTTTTCATTAAATTGTTATTATTAAATCAATACTTCCAATACCTTGCCCCAAAGATGGAACGGTTTTGTTGCGCCGCCTGTGACCTTGCCACCTTCACGCATTGTAAAACGCGAGATTACATCAAGCAGATACATTGCATACACATCCCTGTGAATCCATTTGCCGGCATCGCTGTCAATGTATGAAATGATTTCATCCGCTCCCCAAAGTTTCTCAAAGACAGCAGTCTGTGTAAAGAAGTGGTAACGGTCAAGCCCGGCAGGGAAGGTCATTGCTGCATACTCAAAGTCAAAGACAAAAAGCTCCTTGCCGTTGGCAAACATATTCCACGGAGTGAAGTCGCAGTGGCAAGCACACAACTCAATCTCTTTTCCGCAAAACTTCTTCTTTATCGCTGTAATTGCGGTGTTGACTGTGTTGCTGTCAATCTCCTGTGGCAACCAATCGAGGTGCTGTCCAAGCAAATCAATGGTCTTGTAATAGTCGCTATCCTCAAAAGGCAACTGTGTTTTTGTCTTTTCGTGTAACAGCGACAGGAACTCCTCTTGCATTGCTCCCCATTCGTGTATCACTTTCGATGAGGCTCTTTTCTCTGTGCTTTGCACAAATATATGTGTGCCATTGCTCAAAGTGCCGCAATAGAGAGCTTTGGGTATATTGGTTACACCCTTTCTGCAAAGTTCATCAAGCACGTGGCTCTCTTTCTCGAACAGACTCTTTATGTCGTTGCTGTCACTCAATTTGCAGTATCCTAAAATCCTCTTTCCGCGGCTCAACTGCATTGTTATCTTCTGGTGCACCGATGGTGTTCCCTCAAAAATTGCAAACCCAAAATCCTGTACCCCGAATACTTTGCACAGCAGACTGCGTAGCTCGTCGCTCAATCGGCAGTTTATTTTTTTTGCTTTTATTGCCTTGCGCACCGGTGCAATCCAATGCAAACAGGGAAGCAATGATTTTACCATCTTGCCTTTTATTCCGCTTGGCTGATACAGGTGCATTGCTGTGTGCATACCAATTGCCGGCACAACCCAATATTTGTCGTCTGCATTGCCAAAACGGTAGAATATATCACCGCCGGTAAAGTCGAGTATGTTGTTGAGTGTGGTCATCTATTATCGAACTGAAAGGTTAAATGTGAAAGCGGAAAGGTTGTGCAATCTATGGGATAAGCGTGTTGGAATTTCTTTCCAAGCAGAATGGTTTTAACCAGTGTCAATGGGAAAACTAGTTCTCACCTTGTCATAGGTTCAAACCATTTATCGTCGCAAGTGAAACTATGCGACTTGCTTATCCCATAGCTGAGAGTTTCTTCTGTTCTTCTGTACTTCTGTCTTAAAGAATTAAATCATTATCTTTTTCCAACTTTTCCTAACCTCTTCATCAGCAACTCCTTGAACTCCTCACCACGTGCCTCCCAAGTGAACTGTGCTCCGGCATTCTTGGCCTTTTCACCAATTGATTTACGTTCGTTGGTATCGGTCATACGCTCCATAGCTGCAGCCAGGTTCGCAACAACCTCTTCACGTCCGGAGCGTGGGATAACAACAGCATAGTCGTTCGAGAAATAGCGTGTGTATCCCGTTGTGTCAAGGCATATAAGTGGTTTGCCCATAGCCATTGAGTCGAACGAAACAGTAACAGCACCCTCTTTGAGCGAGGCGTTTACTACCACATCGGCTGCGCCCAACAAGCGGAAGTATTCGTCCATCGTAACCTTGCCGGCAAACGTCACCTGCTCCTGCAAGCCAAGTTTGTCGACTATGCCTTTTAAGCGTTCTTTGTCTGCACCCTTGCCGACAATGGTCAAGTGTGTGTCTTTGTTCTTTCCCGCAGCACGTGCAAAAGCTTCTATAACAAGGTCAAACCCTCGCCAGGCATCAAGGCGCCCTACAGTTATGAATTCAACGGCACTGTTGGCCTTGCTGTCTGCATTTGCAATAATAGGTTGTTTCTCAACGGCAACATCTGTGAATAGTACTGCACGCTCACGGTGCTTTGCCGGAATAAGGTCACGTGTAATTTCTGTTTTACACAATATAAGGTCGGCATTTTTGCAACGTCTCTTGAAACCGAAGTTCAGCGGCAAAGCCTTTATCGTTGCCCTGCGCACCCATTCTATTATGCGGCTCTTGCGTGCATAGTGGTTGCTGTATTCTGCAGGAATTGTTTCCAAACCACCCGCCGGGCCCCAAATGAAGAACTGCTTTTGTCCGTATGAGCTCACCTTCCACAGCACGTTGCCGTATGTCAGGTGATGGAACACCTTAATACCATTCTCACGCATTGTGCGCTTTACAATGCGGTTTGTGCAATATTGCCAGATGTTGTAGTATGTGCGCACTCCACGCATTCCCTTTTTCCAGAACCTTGCCCATTTAGGCAAGTCAAAATAGAGGAAATGTATGCCGCTGAACTCGGGGTGACTGGCAATCCACGGCTCAATTGTTCCACGGTTGCTCTCGCGTGTGAGCACCCACAGCTCAAAGTGCTTCGACATCTCCAGCACCCAGTGCCAGCCCACACCAATCTCGCTGCCAAGCCCCGGCTCGCAAGCGTATGCCGAGACAAATATTTTTGCTCTTTCAGTTGACATTCTTTTCTCTTTTTTGCGGTAGTTTAATCAAGTCCTTTTGTGCAATGAACCACGGTATCAGTTTCTTGCATACAGGGATGCAGAGTGCAGAGAGTAACAATGTGATTATTGCTATACTCCATTTGTCGCTTAAGAATTCAATGCCTGTTTTCGGCAAAAGTACCATAAGTGGACGGTATATCATATGGTGAACGCATAGTAGTACAATGGAATAACGTCCGCAGTATGATATGAATGGAATACGATTAAAAGCTTTACTTATCAATAATATGCCTATAGCAATTATAATTCCTACGATGTATGAATTCGCCCCCTCCATAATGTTGTAATGCAATGAGATGCGTGAAGGAATTATAAATGTAAGTGCAATAAATACACATCCTAAAATCAGACTGAAAATGGCAGGAATTTTTATTGTCAGTAGATTTGCTTGGTTCAGATAGTACCCTAATGCAAAGAAAGGCAGTGATGTCATTGCTACATCCAGGAATAACGGTAGGAAAATTCCAGTATATCCCATATACCATCCTGTAACTCCAATTAAAATGCATATCAAGGATATAGCATAATCGTTTTTAATTGCTCTTCTTATCAGGTAAAAGTATATATAGCACCAGAACAGGGCAATAATGAACCATATAGGCCCGTTGAAAAACTGTCTGTTATTGAATATATCCATTATTCCTCCAGCTGTTGTCACAAGCAGCTGCGGTGCAAACCATTTTATAAGATAAAAGGCAATGCAACCAATTAAATAAAAGAAAATAAATGGAACGAGAATCCCGTTTGTTTTCTTTGTAAAGAATGTTTGTGCATTGCTGTATTCTTTGAAGAAAAGTCCAGAAATGATTAGATATAAAGGCAATGTATCTGCACCTGTTATCAATGGCGTTACTCCACAATGTCCCAAAACAAGGGCAATCATACAAATACCTTTAGCAAGGTCAATGAATTCTATTCTTTTCTGTGCCATATTTCACTTCAATCTCTTCAAATTCTTCTTGTGCTGTTCGTTGAATACGAATGACAAAATCTCATTGACTGCAACTTGTGGTGTGCTTTCGTTCAGAACCTTTGTATATCCTTTTTTGTCGGCAAGGTAGTCTATCTTTGCGTTGATGGTTCTGATGCCCTCCTCGTCAAGTTCGCGCTTGCGTGCAAGAATTGTCCCACTGCTTGCTGTGAGCAGTATATTATAGTTCAAAGTGGGAATGAACAGTTTACCCCACCAATAGAGGAATTTTGGACTAAGATATATGCGTGAACGACGGCTGTCGCAGATGATGTCGGTGTAATAACGGTCGAACACCACAATGCGGGTTATTCGTGTTACCGATTTTACCTTTACAAAATATCCGATTATATAGTCTATCGAGTAGTAACACAGGCGTACAAACGAACTCACCTTGCCTGTCTTGCCACCACGGTGAGGGTCGCTGTAGTTGCGGTCAACCTCCTTTTTTATACCGGCAGAGTGCGCAACCTCACCCAAATTACCAAAGAGGGCAGGGCGGAAGTGGTAATACTTGTGTGCTGTTTTGAATACCGGTGCAATGCGCTCAAGTATTGTGTCTATCACAGTTGTCTTGCCGCTGCCGTCCGGGCCTGTGAAACCAATGCTGAACCCTGTGCGTGAGCGCAGATAGTTGCCAATGAAGGTGTAGAGGAACTTGCCTATTCCTGCAAGTACTCCAAACGGCCTGCGCTTGATGTTATTCCACAATGCTTTGAAGAACAATCTTTTTCCACGTCTTTTCTCACATTCGGTAACGCTGTTGCAACCGAATATCTGCTTGATTTTGTTTTTTACAATATCAGTATTCTCGGCAGCCTCGCGTGTGGCGCTGTACTTCTCAGGGTATTTGCTGCCAACAGCGCTGTTGTATAGAATCTTGTCAAGGAATTGACACTCCACACCAACGTAATACAAAAAACCGTTGAATTGCTTGTGTGCAAGGAACTCCTCTGCGCTCATTAGTTGTACACCCCACACCGATGTGTCGAAGAAGAAATCCCATTGTACAATCTCGGTCTTTTCCTCAGTTGTTGTGGCGCACACGTAGCTAATTAGGCGGTCACTATTTAGATATGTTATGATTTTCCAACCGCTGCGGTCAATAAGTTCCACAAGAGCGCATTTCATTTTCTTGTAGCTCTTGCGTGTTATGATAATGTCTATATCGCGGCTTGGATTATTGTCGGGTAACCCCTCAAAGTTGCGTAACACGGCGTAATCGGCATTCTCGTTCAAGAAACCGATAACTTCGGTTATGTGCTTTATTGTATTGTCATCCATTGTTATATTTTTGTTTTATCAGATATAATGTATAAACAAAACAATGTGTCGTGTTTAGATTATTTTGCCTATAAATTTCAGTTTTTTCAATATGTAAATTAAGACAAGTGTTAATATTAATGTTATAAGGGCACTGAAATATGGCAAGTATGAAAATGTATTACTAAGTAGTGTTATACCAGTAGCAATAATGAAGTGTAGTATATATATATATAAGCTGTCTTCTCTTCCTACTTTTGAAAAAATATTGTCTTTTACCTGTTTTATGTTTGTAAACAAAATAAATATCGATAGTGAAAGAAATATGGTAGATGCATAGTAATCTCCCAAATTATTAACGTACAAGACTTCTATAAGTCCCAAAATATAGAATACGATGCACGAAACAGCTGCGATATATATGTTGGGTAATTGTTTTGCTTTTTTGATAATCATACCTAGTGCAAAAAAGGGAAGTCCTGTAAAAAGAAAATTTCTTGTATAATTTGTAGGCAAACGAAGCCCCAATATGATTTCACTGTATTTCCCGATTGTCAATGCTGTTAAAAGCAATATTGGAGTTGTAATATAAAGCCATTTGTATAAATTGAATCTTTCAACCAATAATATGATAATAAGAACATAAATATAAGCAGCAATGTACCATAGATGCATAGAGCAAGGAACGGAATTCAATAATATGAAACTATGCGATAGAAAAAATGATAAATGCTTAAAAGAGTCTTTTCCGTTTGCTAACAAGGAAAAAGAAAAATAAAAAAGAAAAACAACACAGAAGATCTTGAGAAGCTGTGTGATTCTTTTGTGTATGGTATGTGTAATATCTTTTTTACCATATGTGAAATATCCTGAAATCATAAAGAATATAGGCACGGCGCAGCGGATAAGTGGAGTGATGTAATTCCCCCAGATTTCAGGTTGTGGCGTGTGTATAAAAATTACAAATATTGCACATAGTAGTTTCAAAGTGTCAAAAGAATAGTTTCTCATAATAAGTATTTGCTTGGTTGTTATCTGTTAACCATACTCTTTTTATATCTTGTGTTCCTTTAGACAATTATCTATCAATGAGTCTAATAATTTAGGCTTTATTTTTATTACCCCTATTTCTCGGGGCGGGCACTTTTCGTATCCGATACTACTGTTTTAAGTTATGTTTCAGTTTGTCAAAAATGTATCCTGGGCGGTAGTAGATTGATTTCATTATCTCCCACGCAGCTTTGAATATATTCTTGCGCTTGAGGTAAAATACGCCGTTGCGCAAAGCATCAGCTGCTTTGGCATCGCCTTTCAGCTTTTTAATATCCTTTTGGGTTAATGAATTATAGAATTCAATGAAGGTAAGCTCCTTATCTCCGTTTCTGCGCTTCAAAAGGTTCTGCTTTGTGTAGCGCATCTTCAGTATCATGTTATAGGAGTTGGCCGATAGTCCGTTACCTATCTTGCGATATTTGCACAGGACCTCTGGTACTACAATTATTGCTTTGCCTTGTGTGTATAAGTCGCTCATTCGTGTCCACAAGTCAAGGTCTTCACAATAATCCTGATAACGGGGCTTCCCCTCGGAGTAACCATCGACAACATATCCTCCTACTGAAAGAGCAAGTTCTCTGTCGTAAATAGCTGTCGGTTGCATAAATATGAGTTTTCTGTTCTTGGCTTTTTCATAGAAACCTTCTTTTGTCTTTTCTCCCAAAAACAGGCCACCGCCAATCTTCTTGCTTTTCTCGTTTACATATTCAAGATAACATCCAACTGCCATCAAGTCATTGTCCGATGTTATTTTTCTATACATCGTTTCTATTGCATTAGGCAGTAGAACATCATCGGCATCAAGGAACATCATATATCTTGTCGTTGCCTTGCGCTCGGCGTAGTGACGGGCATAGCCTATTCCACAATTCTTATCGAACGATATTATTTCGGCTTGTCTTGGATTCTCGGCAAAAAACTGCTCAATAATGGCAACGGAGTTGTCGGTGCTGCAATCATTGACTATTAGCAGGTGAAAATCCTGCATAGTCTGTGCCATAACGCTCTCAAGCGTCTCTTTTATGTACTTTTCGGCGTTATATACGCAAATGGCAAAGGTGAGGTCAGTCATTCGGCAGGTCAATAAAAGGTTTTATACCAATCTTTTCTCCGTAATAAGTATTGAGGTTATCGACGCAGATTTGATTACGCTCACGGTTGACAGAGAGTAATGTTTCATTGTCTTTTATACGTACAGGCAAATGATGGTACTTGTAATTTGTAAAATATATAGGCGTACCTTTTAATAAAGCCATACAGGAGAGCCAAACATCATCTGCTGTCAGGCATTGCTCAATGATAGCCTCTTTGTTGAATAGTTCTTCGTGTAAAGAGTTTGGTGGATATAGAACACTGCTAACACCAAGTAATAGGAATCTGTTTGATAGTTTGGGCGTTGTGCCATCTGGCCACTCGGCATATTTGGTTGTTGTCGGCAGAATTTCCTTTACCCAATTTGCAATTATAGCTTGTGGATATTGCTTGTGTGCTTTTAAGTGGCGTTCAATGAGGTCTGTCCTATAAAAAAGATCATCGTCGACTGTAATTACAATATCATTGGGATTCTCCTTCATACCATAGAAATATTTTGTATGTGAACGGATTTTGTCCGGGCACAGTTTGATTTGCAGTCCGCGCTTTTGTAATTCCTGCAAATTCTTTGGGAGTTTCTCAATTGACTCTACTTGGCCAGCTGTAAGGTATAGAATTATTGCATCTGGTTTTATTGTTTGCCTTAACAAACATTCGATTACCAAATGTAATTTGGGTAATCGTGGTGGGAATGATGTCAGTGAAACAATGATTCTTTCGCTACCGTCTTTTTTGCTCTCTTTGATGGAGTATGTTGGGTTCTTTCTTGTTAAATGGAAATAAATTGGCAATATAATGTTTGCTGTAATGTCTGTTATTCTATTGCATAGAGGATAAAAGTATATTTTAGAGAGAAACTTATTTCGTTTGCCACCCCAAAAACGTCTATTGTCAAAGAAATTTATAAGGCTCATATTTGTTGGTTGTTAGCTTTGTTCTACTGTATCAAATGTTCATCATATTCACACTTTTCTTGCTCTGTTTCAAAAATCTCTGGGTTATACCTGTTTTCATAGAAATATCGTACGCAGGTCATTACCATCATTAGTGCCCAGGTATATTGGATATTTCCACCAGCACCACCACCTACTCCTGCAAACATAAAAATTGTTCCTATTGACCAAAATTTATAGGCACAAGCAAAATCTAGCAATAAGACGACAAGATAGAAAATAAAACCATAATCGTGGAAAATTGTTCTGTTCGCCTTATTGTGGATTCCGGCATCAATGCCATATCCTAACCAAGTTTCACTTTTTGAGTAATCGGCATTTATTGTGTTCAGCACTGGTGTAATACGGACAGATGCAGAACCATCAGTTTCTTGTACAGTTTTATTGTCAAGCGTTGTCGTTGCATCAATGGCTTTTGTTGCTCTATCAAGCGATTCGATACCGGAATTCTGAATCAAGATGTAGCATATACAAAGTGTTGGAATTACATAATACCAGTTGTACTTGCGTACAAAGTATAATGAGAAAAGTATAAGACATACAAAAGCAGTTCCACTACCCATTGTCAGCATCATCCATAGGAAGCGGATAGTAATCCACTTGTGTTCTCCGCTGAATAGTTCCCTTAAAGTGAACGGCCCTTCATCGCGTTTATACTCCTGACATTTTACGTATGCATAGTAGAAAACTAGCATAAAGCGACCAAATGTGCTCGGCTCTCGGCACAATGAGTTACATCCAATACCTCTGTCGAGTGGATATAGATTGATGATTGGTACATTGTTGATGCCAATGATGATAAGGACTTGCTGTATAATACATACAACAAAGAATGCCATCATTATCCATTTGCATATCTTAATGAAATGGTTGATGGTGAAGACCCTTTCAATGAAAACAAGATTGTAAAATGCAACGTAAGAATACACGAGCATTGCCGAGAAAAACAAAGTTGACCATCTGAAACTTTCGGGATGGAAACTTGCTGTCAAATATTGTATTAATAGGTATACTGTTCCAATAATTAATGCTTTCGACATTTTGAAACTGTATATCAACAATACCAATAGATTGCAAACAATCAGTGTGAATTTTATAGGACCTAATGTTGTACGACCATCAATTGGAATACAGTAAGTACTGTATAATATGATGAAGATTGTTGCATATAATGTTAGGCCAGAATGTTTCTTGAATAATTCAAACATATTGTCAATGTCTTTAGTCTTTGCCTATAATGAATGGAAATTTACGATTTATAAGTTCGATAATTCCTATCTGTAATATAACGGCAATAAGAAAATATATAATAGTGATTTCGCCATAATAGTGATTATTGCCCATAACCGCTTTGTTGAAAATCAATACAATTTGAAATAAAAGACAAAAGTGGAATGCCATTATAGTGAGTGAATTTCTTCCACAATATGAAAGTGGTGTAGCAAAAGGTTTGAATTGCTCAATAGATTTAAAGAATAATAAAATGCCAAAACCTGAACAACAATTTGCAATCATAAAGAAAGCTGTTTCAATGATTTCGTTGCTTGTGTATTTTCCGATTACAAAATTAAAGATATAGAAAGCGATACTTAAAAGTGTCAGCCCTATTGAAAACTGAAAGCCTTTTTTTAAGTTGAAAATGTTTTTTCCATAAGCTTTGCTGATGTAATATGCAATACTTATATATATGAATGTGTCACAAATATCCTTGATTACTCTTGTTAAAGAATATGTTATAAAATGGAGTGTTTCGTTTTTAGAGAATAGGCTTGAAACAAAGATGTTGATTGTAACAATAAGGATAAAACATAAGACATAAGCCAATGATTTAATTATTTTGTTCCTGTTGCTCAGATATATAAACAAAATCTCACCGCCTAACAAAGCCGGTAAAAACCATAATGTGCCAATACCTCTAAGGGATAATGTTTTGAAAATATCCCTACCAAGGGCTCGGATATCCATCAGTTGCATCAGAACCATTATTGCATCAAAAATTATAAAAATCAAAGATAGCCATATATATGGTTTGACTAATCCTTTCTTTCTTTTTTCCCAATGACCCTTTATTGTTTTCTTGTTTGATGACATTCCCCATAGCCATCCAACAACGATGTAAAATGCTGGTGAACGTACAATGAAATAATTGTAATCACAATTCATCCATCCGTTTTCAAAATGGAGGAAAAATAATGTCATAATAGAAAGTCCTTTGACCATATCTATAGACAAACTTCTTTTTTTTGCTTGTGTATAGCTTGTGCTCATTTTTTCAGTTTACTATATAGTATAAATGTAGTCACATATAATTTTACTGACAGCTTGTCTATCTGCTTGCCAAACCAATGATCCTTACTGTATTTGTCAATGAAATAGCAACGTGATTTTTTCCAAATCTTGAAACGCTTTACAGGGTCGCCCTTTTCGTTCTTGACGTGGCGGTGTATAGCCTGTGTTGTCGCAAGGTAGTACATTCGTTTGCCTGCAATCTCCACTTGTCGCGAGAGTATAGCTTCTTCGCAATATAAAAATACCTTTTCATCGAAGAAATTTATCTCTTTTAGGAATGATGTCTTTATCATAAAACAACAACCGCTTACCTTGTAGCAATAGTGGCTCTCATTATAGTTGTCAATAATGTCGTAAGTATTATTCTTCTTGTTTTTTCTTACGATGTCCTTTATCCACTTAAATGAGCCTTTCCAGTTACCCTCCATGGTCATTGGACTTTGATGTATTCCGTCTGCGTCAACAATATCGCTACCACAAACAACAATATCTTTATCTTCTTTCATTTTGGCAATCAAACTAGCAAGATAATCGGTTTGTGGAAACTCCATATCGGGGTTGGCAATCAATGCAAATTCATATCCTTTCTCGGCAGCATAACGCAATCCCACATTGTTGCCGGCATTGTAACCTCTGTTATCGCTGTTGGCAATGAATGTGCACCCTTGCTCATGACACAATGTCTCAATTGCTTTGCGGTCATCATCGCGTGAGCAGTTGTCGACAACAATTATTTCCGGTTCAACGCCCAGCTGCTTTTGCAAAAAACCAATACACTTGTTGCAATCGGTACAGCTATTATAGTTGAGTATTATTATGGCGATTTTCATTACCTAAATATGTTTTTAATACAGGTCCTTAATATTTTTGCTATAGCTTTAATTGGATTTGTACTACAAATGTAACAGGGTGCAAATATTTGACAGGATTTTTTTTGATACTTGCGAGTAAGTCGCCACATACTTTTTAAAAAATGTTTATCTGAAAAAAGCCCTCCATTATTATTCTTCTTTTTATGGTAAATGATATCAGGCATTATATAACATGGTATTCCATTAGAATTTGCATTGTAACATAATTCTACAGCATACAAGTGCCAATGATTACAAACGTATTCATCAAATAGAAGTTGTTGATATACATCTTTTGATGTGGCAATGCAACATTCGTCGAGTGATAGGACTTGTTTTTTTTCTGTTATTTGATTTCGGGTGATAAAATTTTTGCTTTCTTGGTATTTTAAGTTTGAAAAAACTGTTCCCTCGCCATTTATTCCTGCAAAACCAAGAATTTGCTTTGGTTCTTTTGTCAGTTCCGATATAATGTTTTGCAAAAATGTTGAATCATCAAATGCAATGTCCTGATGGCAAAAAATCAGTATGTCACCAATCTCATCAATTTGTTCCTTAACTGTTTTGTTGTATGCTTGTGCGGCACTTTTATATCCTTTCTCATATGTATTTATGAGGATTATGTTACAGATATTCTTATCAAGTATATTGAATGACGGTAACAACATACTATTTAGTTCATCTGTGTTATTATAACAGCAAATAAATGTGACTTTCATCTTGTTATATAATGGTTGAATACCCAATTTCTAAGTCTGCGTGTGAAATCATGCAATTTCATACATTTATGCGATAGCTTATATCCACAAGTGTTTTTAATGCTTGCATAATCAAAGTGTGTAATTCTTTTCCCTAACAAAAGAAATTTAATCAATTCTGCAAAGGTGAGTTTCTTTGCAAACATTTCATTGTCAAAGTCATCGCTCAAGGTAAAGGGAGAAACATCAATGTTATCACGCATTTTCGCTATTGAGTGTAGTGGTATAAGGCTCCAGGTTGATAACACTGCATCATCTTGAATATTATACTTCTCAATTTCTTTAGTCATCCATGTTGCTACGTTTACATTTTCTTCTACGATTTTAGAAATCTTTTTTGTTTTCCCATTGGGGAATACTGGCTCTAATGTCCCATTAACTTCCTTATATCCGACTGTGGTTGGATATGGAGATGCTGAATAGTAGTTCTCTATAACTGAAGTCATATTGGTATTAAGCATTCCAGCTGGAATATATGAGTAGTATTTGCCGTACTCTGATGGGTATACATCGCTTCTTGTACCGTAATAGATAAAGTCTACAGGAGCATAACCATTCCTTTGCAGAATTGAATTAATCATTAATCTTGATGTTCCTAACCATCCAACATCAACAAAGGCCTTTTTTTCTTTTGAGGTGACTTTCTCTTGTTCAAAATATTTCAATAATACTTCCAACTCCTTTTGCGCATCTGATTGAAAGTCGTGCGTTAAGTTGCTATGGTATATGGAATTAATGAAGTCTGCTTCTTCTTTACGGTTTTTAATTCTTTGATATTTGTACTCAATACCATATTTTTCTTTAAGTGTTTCTTTTGTGAGTAGTAATTGCCATAACATATGCTTGACATCTCTGCCAATAAGCGTGTGACGATCAACTATTCTAAAATAATCTTCAGGTGCACTATTGTACATATATGGACGCATCAATGAGCGTCTTGAAACAAATAAATATTTTAGTTCAATGCCTTCGTGTGGTATTTGCTCTGCGATTTTTTGTATTATATAACTATCACGTGACAAGAAATATAATATTTTGATGTTTTCTTTCCTTGCAATTTCAATAAGCCATTTTGCATAAGGAATGTATGCGCTTGCAACGTAGTTTGCGGCAATAGTCGCAAACGAGTTGTTATTCAAAAGTCTTGCCGTTTTTGAAACACCTGCAAGTAGCGATAGTTCTCTAAATGCAGGCGTTTTACAAGATTGTTCTTCCAATCTTTGCTCTAAAGTATTATTGTTTGTTTTGATATGTGTGGCTTTAATCCCATATTTTTTTGCAACCTTGACATCGCTATATTTATTATCTCCAAAATGTTCCCAAAGCGTTGGACTCAGTTGTTTTTTTACAAATTGATACATCGCTCCAGAATCTTTTCTTACTTGTGTTTCACATGATACGAAAATTTTATCCTCGTGCTTTATTTTGCATTTTTCTTCAAGAATTTTACGTAATATATCGCTGTTGATATACATATCGCTGATAAAAGCAATGATATAACCACAGCTTCTCTTTTGATTAATTTGTTCCACAATCTTTGGATTGCAAACAAGATTTTCTGTTTCAGTTTCTAATTCTTTGTTAATTAAAAACTCTGTATCGTATTCACCAAATGAGTTGATACCTTCTGCTGTATAAATATCTTGAAGTGTAAGTTCAATCTTTTTTGTCGCAAATCTGGGAGCACGTTTTCTCCAAGCTATAAAGTCTTCCCTTTTTGCTTTATCGTCGGGGTATAACTTGTGTGCTAGAATGTAAAATATATTCTCTGGTTTCCCGCACTTGCGAATTAGTGTGGTGTCGAATATGTCAAACGATGCGAGTTTCATTGTATATTCAATGTTTCTTTTAGCTTTTTATATGAACTGTCCCAATCAAATTGCTTGATGAACTCGTTTCCGTTCCTGGCAATGCGGTGGCGTAGTTCATCATCTTTGATTAGGCGTATAATATTATTTGCGAGCGCCTGTGCATCCCTGATGGGTGAAACAAGGGCTGTTTCTCCATCTTTTGCCATTTCAAGGTAACCTTTGTTGTTTGTGCAAGCAACTGCTGCACCGCAAATCATAGCCTCACCAATTGGCAATCCCCAACCCTCGACACTGCTGCATCCGATGAATATCGCAGCCTCGTTGTATATCCTATTGTGTGTTTCTTTGTCAGGACTTTGATAGTAATTGTACCATTCTGACAGATAGTCCGGTCTTGGTTCTATGCCAAAAATATTCACTTTCAGTTGTGGATATTCTTTTTTAACAATATCGAGTGCCGCAAAACCATACTTGCAGCCTTTGACTTCTGCTGGGCGATAAAGCATTGTAATGGTGTATCTGTCCCTGGTTTCAATCTCCTTGCTTTTCTTGAAATAATCAAAATCAAAACCATTGCGAATAAATGTACAGTCGCAACCGTGCTTTTCCATCAATTTTTCCAGCCAAGTGGATATTACAATCTTTTTAAGTGGATAGTGATATGTCTCTAACAACTTTTCGTCAGTTACAGCACCCCAATTCTCATAATCCTGAATCAAATAATATTTGTTTTCAGTAGGGTAATCCTTTACATACATTGCCGTGTAGGGCGATGTGCAGATGTAAATGTCGCTTTTGGGCACGTGGCGGTAGTTCAGCGACAATGTCAAGTGCTCCTTAACCCGTTTGTCGAGATTGAACCATTTGCGGCAGCCATATCCTTTAATGAACATTTGGATATATCTCACACAATTCGTCAGTTTGAAATAGAGTGATTTCTTCTTCCAAAACAACGAACCTGAATATACAATATTAACCTTGTGCCCATCGGATACAAGCCTGTTCGCATATTCATAAGCCACCTTGTAGCCACCTGTGGGCCCGGCAACAGGGTGGGGGAATACAAAGGTTATTGTGCTCATATTAAATTATCCTGCCCAAAGAGTTTGTTTATGGCTTTTATTGATTAAAATTAGTGCTTTTTGCTATCTCTTTCGTAATTTAATTCTATGCATAGAATCTCTGAATCCAGCCGATGTTATATAGTATGAGATTGCAGTAACAATGACAATGATAATTACGTATATTGAACCGCCTAAAATCAGTCCACTCCAAGTCCCAGGCTGGATATGTTCTTTAACAAAACTATCATAAATGAATCCACTTGCAAAAAAAGCGGCAATACTTGTCAAGATGTTTGCAATGAAAATTTTCCAGTATATTAGAACTGACAGCTTAAAGCCTTTTGAAAAAAGATAGTACGGTTTCCATATGAATATAATTGCAATTAATGAAGCTAAAGGGCCGCATAAAACACCGGGTAGGCCCCATAAATAGCCTCCCGTAATTGCAAAGACCACCATTATGATGCTTTCTGCGTATGGCGCCCATACATCGGCAAACAATCCACATCCATAGATGAATTGGTCAATGACTCCACGTGCAATATTGAGTGCACTTAATATTGCAATAATAGCAACAATATTCTTATCTAATATATATTCATTACCCAACCACACACCGATAAATTGTGATGAAAAAGTGTAGATACACGCAGCAATGATTGGTGCAATAAATATCCTGATAGCAAGTAACTCTTCAAAAATCTTGATTATTTTTGCTCTATTCCCTTCTGCTATTAAGTTGCCTACAGCGGCGCCTGTGCTATTGATAGTCGCTGAAATTAGGCCTTCCAACTTCTGTGTTAGAATAGTGTAATTTGTATATAGTGCTACCATTGGTAGTGACACGAATGAGTATACCAAGACTGGCGTCAGTTGAAATTGTACAAGGCCACCAATTTTGTGGGCAAATAATTGCTTTGTGTATTTTGTTATTTCGGGGTATTTTTTGAGAATCTGTTTCCCTAGTTTTATTTCACTTTTTAGCCACGGATAGGTCTTGTTGATTTTCCAATTAAGTATTATGGAATTTATAATTCCGGCAATCAGTTCAATGGCAATATATATGTAGAAATTGCTAAAGTAGATAGCTAACACCATTTGCAAAATGTTTTTGCAAGTGTTTGTCGCTTGAAAATATCCCGTTACAATGTAGTTTCGCTGGTCGGCTGACAGGAGCGCGGTACGGTAGTTGACAAAATAGCCTATCAATGAGGATGCGAGATAGGAATAAAAAGCAAAATAAATAACTCCAGGTGGAAAGGTTGTGTCTGGGAATATTAATGGAAGAAATAGAGAACCAATCACTCCCATAGAGAGGATGCCAAGGCCGATGATGCGGTAAAGATAACCAAAAACAGATATAATTTCATTTATTTTAAATTTGTTGCCATCAGCAATGGGTTTGTAGAGTACATAACCTATGGCTACACCAATTCCAAGTTCTGCAAGGTTGAGAAACGACAAGAGGTTGCCTATGGTTCCTGTAAAGCCAATGAACTCAGCTCCGAGGTTGTCAAGAAATATCTTGCGGGTAAAGAATAATGTAATGAGTGATACGAAAAAACACAACAGATTGACTCTTGCATTCAGTATTGTTTTCTTTACTCTGGATTCTTTTTGCATATATTGTTTATTTTGACAAGTGTGTTTAAACGCTCATTTTTAATTCTTAGAAAAAGAACATAAGTTGCACAATGTATTTTGTACTTCTGTCAAATTTTATTTCAAATACTATTGTGTAGCAATCGTTCTACCTGTTCAATTGTCTGTTTGTCCAAATTGAATTTTGTGATGAATTCAACAGCCTCCTCGCAGTGCAGGTCGCTACCGGCAACGCTATATAGTCCATTCGAGAGTAGCCACAACGCTCTTTTTTTCACTGTTGTACCATAGCCGCCGGCAAGGGATGCCAAGTTGAGCTGGAACTTAACTCCTTCGTTGTGCAGTTTTAGGTACTCGTCATTGTCAAGATAAATATATCTCTCGGGGTGGGCTAGCAGTGGAAAGTAACCCATTGACTTTATTTGTTGCAACGTTTCGTTCATTCTTATGGGGGCATTATAGTACGATGTCTCAACAAGAATGTGCTTGCTGGCAGTGCCGATGGGGAGAAGTGCCTTGTTGTCGTTGAGCAGCTTGCGCAGGTTGTTGTCTATCATATATTCTGCAGCAAGGTGCAACTCAACAGTTCCGGTGTATGCGGCTTTCAGCCGGGCAAAACACTCCATCAGCTTTTCAGGGGTGTTGGGAATATCTTCCATTATATGTGGGGTGAGCCACAGTTCTTTTATTCCCAACGTTTCGTATGTGGCAAGTATGCGCAATGCTTCGTTCATTGTCTCGACGCCGTCGTCGACTCCCGGGAGTATGTGGGAGTGGTGGTCGGCTGCGCCGGCAAGGATTCCACTTGCTGCTATTGTGGTTTTTTTGTTAAAAGGCCACACGGTTAAATAAGCTGAAAGGTTAAATCGGAAAGGTGAAAGGTTAAAGGCGAAAACCTGCATTTTCAAGTTTTCAGTTTTCAGTTTTTCTGGTGGTAGTTGTAGCCGTAGCCGTAGCCATATCCGTAACCATAGCTGTAGCCATATCTGTATCCGTATCCGCTACCGCCACTGTGTGTGCCATTGAGAACCATTGATAGTCCTTTGAAACGCTTGTTGTCGTAGATGCCTTGTAGCTCGTCGAGCATATCGCGGTTCAAGAGTCCGGCGCGGATTACAAAGAGTGTACGGTCGCAGTACTTCTCAATAATCTGTGTGTCGGCCACTATATCAATTGGCGGACAATCAATAAAAATGTAGTCGTATCGTTTGCGCATCTCTGTTATTAGCGCTTCGAAACGTCTGCTGCCAATAAGCTCTGTTGGGTTTGGCGGTGGTGTACCCACTGTAATTACGTGCAGATTTTCGTATCCGGTATCGGTTGTGATAATCTCGTTGATATTGTCTGTTCCACCCGAGAGGTACTCACTGATACCGCCCGATGTACTTTGTACATACTCCGATGCCGATGCACGACGCAAATCGCCGTCGATGACAAGAACTTTCGCCCCTTTGATGGCGATTGATGCACCAAGGTTCATTGTGAGGAATGTCTTGCCACTGCCCGGGTTGAACGATGTGGTTATGATGACATTGCTTTTGTTTTCCTTGTTGCTCATAAATTCGAAGTTGGTGCGCATAACGCGGAACGCTTCGTTTATGATGTTTCGGCTTCCTCCCTTTACAACAATGCGTCGTTCTCCCACCTTGCTCTCTTTCTTTCCCTTTTCCATGTAAAGTGGAATCTCGCCAATGAATGGGATGTTTACATCCTCGAGGTCGCGACGGCCACGTACTTTTCGGTTAGTTATTTCGAGAATGAATATTACCATTAGCGGTAAAAGGAAACCGATGGTGAGTGCCAGCATTATTATCTGTCTTGTCATTGGCTCTACAGGGGTGTTGCTGCCGGTGGGCGGAACAAGGATGCGGTTGTTCGATGCCGAGAACTCTCTTGTGAGTTCTGTTTCCTCGAGCTTTTGCAACAGGAACAGGTAGAGAGCGTTCTTCACCTTCTGCTGGCGCAGCAAGGTCTGGAGCTCCTTGGCGCTGTGTGTCGTTGATGTGATACGTGACTTGTTGCTCTCAATCTCCTTGTTGGCATCGGCTATTTGTCGTTCGAGGTCTTTGATGTGGCTTTCGATGGCGGTGCGTATGCCGGCGTACATTGCAGTGATGTCCTTGTCGTAGTCCATGACCACAGGGTTGTTCTCACTGCTGTTTGCTGCGAGCCTGTTGCGCTCCAATAGCTTGGTGTTGTAACTGCCGATAAGTTCCTCGACATTGCTGGCTGCAATACCGGTGTTGGCAGGGATAATCTCCTTGCTGCCGTTTTGGGCCATATATGACTTTATGAAATTTGCCAACTCCAACTGGTTGTTGAGTGAAAGCAACTGTTCCTGCTCTTTGCTGTTGACAGCCTCTTGCACAAGGGAGCTTGTGGTGCTGACTGACAGCTTTTTGTCGCCACGGAATTTTGCTATCTCCTTGTCAATGGCTCCAAGTTCCTGCTTAATCTCTTCGGCGCGTTTGCTGATGAACTCAACTGTTTTGATTGTCGCATAGTTATTCTCTTCGAGCCATTTCTCATTGTAAATCTCAAGAACTGCGGTGAGAATGTCGGTGGCGCGTATGGTTGAAACATCCTTTATACTCAGGCTAATGACGCTGGTTTCTTCATTTGCAAGGCCGGCTTTGAGATTTGAGCATAGAGTGTTGGCAAGCATATCGATGTTGTGCTTTTCAATAAGCAGCTCGGCGTTCTTGAAATTGTTGAGCCAATCGTTGTTTGTAATTCCGATTGCAATGCGTCCTATGGGGGTGTTTGTGGTGTCGCCGATAGTTGCATTTACCGTCCCGGTGTGCAGGATATCGCCGTTAAGAGTGAAATCTTTGAGCGATACGGTGCTGTCCGATGTTATGGTTGCCACAAAGGTTGCGCTCTCTTTTTCGCGCAGGTCTATTGTGTTGATTTGCAGTGGGCGTCCACTGTATATGATGCCATCGTAAAAACGTCCGTTTTCTTTGAATTCTATTTCAAGTCCAAGGCGACGTATGGCCTCTTTCATGATTTCCACAGACTTCAAGGCTGTGATTTCGTTCTCGGCATTCGCTGTTGTACGCGAGCTGCCCATCTCCTTGAATGTGCTGCCAATACCACTGCCACCGCCCTGCTCACTCTCCTTTATGAGCACCTCGGCATAACGCATATATTGAGGTGGAGTGGATTTGATGATATACACTGCAATTCCCAATGCAATAGCGAGTGAGATGGCAAACCAATACCATCTTTTAAGGCTGTAGAATATCAAATCACTGACGGGAATGACGTTGTCGTTCCTTTTTTTGTTAGTCTTGTTGTTTGCCATCTTGCTGTGTTATTGGATGAAACCCTTGACGAATGTTACGACTGTAAGTGCGAGTGATGCAATTGATAGCCAGAACGATGTTGAACGCAATGTGTTGCCGTTGACCGATGACTGACCGGCCTTGGTGGCGTTGGGCTCAACATAGACAATGTCGTTCTGCTGCAGGTAGAAAGCCGGAGATGCGTGGAACTGTGCTGCATCGTTGAGATTGAGATTATAGGCCTTCTGTACGCCATACTCTTCGCGCAGGACGGTGATATTCTCTCTCTTACCCTGAATTGTGAGGTCGCCGGCAAGGCTAAGAGCGTCGAGCACCGTAAAGCGGTCCTTGTCGATATTATATTTGCCTGGTTTGCTGACTTCGCCAATGACTGATACCTGTTGATTGTAGAATCCTACGATTACAACGGGGTCGAGAACAAGTTTCTTCTCAAGGATAATCTTTTTGATGTGCTTGGCAAGCTCGTCACGGGTCTTGCCCTCGACATATATTTCGCCAAGAGTGGGAAAATCGATGTAGCCACGCTCGTCGACAGTGTAGGCGAGGCGTGTCTCGTTGCTGCCACTGTTGTTGGTTAAGCGTGTGAGGTTTAGCGGAAGTGCAAGTTCCTGGTCCTTGCTGTTCACGTGGATTGTGAACTGGTCGCCGGCCTTTAGCCTGATATCTTGCGGAGTGGCAATCTTCACGCTTTCGCCATCATTGAGGTCTTGGAAATAGGTGACTTGCTTTTGTGTTGTGCACGATGCCATCAATAATAGCATTAACAATGCTGGGATGATTTTTTTCATATTCTTTTATTTTTGATTTTGTCTTGTTGGGTTCTCATACGCTCGTGTGCGTATGTGTTATTTTATATTTGTAAATATAATTTACCGAAAAAATAATTTAAATTCGTAAATGGATGGTTTTCAATCAATAACCTCTATGAAATCGGTGCTTATTTCGGTCAATGCTACGGCTGTTATTCCTTCAATGAGCATTACAACCCTGCGGCTGCGCTTGCCCTGGACTTTTACAAAGTAGCCTTCGGTTCCATCGAATACACCGCCGTGAACGCGGACTTTGGTCCCTTTTTTGATGTCAATCTCTTCGGGACGCAGATATGTGATGCTTTCGTTGTTGGCATTGGTGACTGCGATAAATTGCTGCATCTGCTTGTCGGGAACGGTGATTGGAACATTTTTCCCGTCTTTTGGTCGTGTGCAGTATTGCAGGAAATTGACACCTTGCTTCAAGGATTTGATTGTTTCTTTCGTGGTGTGGACGAATATCAGATTGTGTATTGCCGGGACTTTTTGGCGGCATTTGCTACCATTGCGTCTGTCAATGAGTGCCTCCTTCATTGGGACAAAACACTCGATGTTTTTTTTGTTGAGAAATTCCTTGGCTATGAGTTCGCGACGGTATGGTGCGCTCATTGCAAACCAGACAATGCTGTTCTCTGTGTCCACGTACTTTTGTTTTATTGGAGTGCCTATTGTTGCCGTATGGGCATACCTTTGGCTCCTTGATGGTTGTGTAACGTGTTGACCATCAAGTTTTTGCGAATTGCAAAATGTTGTTTGCTGAATTTTGGGAAAGAGAGGAACCTACGCCAATGCTTGTTGTTCCGTACTTTCCTATAGCAAATGTATTAAAAAACAAAATACTTTGCAAGTTGTTTTCGTTCCTGCAAAGTATTTTGTAAAGAAATTTTATTTACCGCTTATTTAAGCGTCAAGCGTGCGAGGTAGTCGTAATGTTCGCCGTCGATGCATTTTTCACAGCAGAAACCGTGCTCTTCGGCATACATTGAAAGGGTGTCGAAGTCAATATAGAGCCAGTCGAATGGCTCGCCTGTGATGTTCTTGTAGCGCATCTTGTAGTCAATTTCGCCATAGTAACCGGCTGCAAGGTCAATGTCCATTGCGCCGTCTTCGTCCATAAAGACATATCTGATGTCCGAGGAGTCGAGCAAGACCTGTCCGCCGGGTGCCAAAAGGCGCTTGATGCTACGGAAGAAATCGGGCAAGCGGTCTATTTTTCCTACAATGCCGATGCCGTTCATTGCGAACAGGATGGTGTCGAATTTGTCGGTAAATGTTTCGTCGAAAAAGTTGATGTTGCGGGCATCGATGCCTCTTGCTTGCATAACCTCAACCGACAATTCAGAGATGTCGATTGCAACAGCTTCGAGTCCGCGTTCTTTGATGATTATGCTGTGGCAGCCACTGCCGGCTCCGACATCGAGCACCTTGCCGCGACAAAGTTCAATGGCTTTTTGCTCTTGAATGGGCATTTCGGCGAAACTGCGGAAAAGGGTGGCGACGGGGATTTCGTCCTCGTAGAACATTGACGAGAGGACTCTCAGCTTTCCTGCTTTTTGGGTGTGGTAATAGTCGAAAATCGCCCTTCCCATCGGGTCTTTTTCCTTGTTGGTAGTTGTCTGCATTGATTAAGCTATTATAGCGGTGGGTTCTTGGTTCTGTCCATTACTTTGTCGGCTATTGTCTGTGGCGGAATGTCCATACATCTGTAATCGCCGAAACGGCAAGGCTTGTTGCCGAATATTGAGCACGGGCGGCACTCCATCTCCAGTTCGATGCAGTCCTCTTTATGCTGTTGCCAGCCAAGAAAACCGGCGAGAGGCGATGTCGCACCCCATATGGAAAGAGCCGGAGTGCCAACAAGTGAAGCCATGTGCATATTGGCGGAGTCCATGCAGAGCATTGCGTCGAGGTGGCTGATTAAGCGTAACTCGCCGTTGAAGTTGCTCTTTCCAATGAATGATATGGTGTTTGCGAATTTGTTGCACCACTGATTGATGGTCTGCTCCTCCTCGGGTCCGTTGCCGAAAAAGAAAATCTTGATTTGTTGCTCTTTTGACAACAATGATACCACCTCTTCCATCTTTTCCAATGGGTATATCTTTCCGTTGTGACGGGCGAAAGGGGCTATGCCGACCCATCGGTCGTTTCCTTTGGGTGGCAGGGTAGCTGCGAAATCGTCAATATTGCCCTTCTCATTCTTGAATAGTGACGTGAAGCAGGGTGTAAAAGGTAGACCCAATTGTGTGAAAACCTCGCGGTATCGTTCGAAAGTGCTTTTGAGCCATTGCTTGTTGGTGTTGCTCTCCTTTGTCAGCTCTTTCTTCTCTTTACGTCCTTTGTCGATGCAGACGACTCTTGTCCTGCTGAACAGCCTGAAGTATGTGCGGAGGATTTTTGTCCTCAGGACATCGTGCAGGTCGGCGAAAGCATCGGGTTTAAACGCCGACAGCTCGCAGTAGAGCTTGTAGAGGCCACGAAGCCCCTTGTAATTTGCCAAATTAATACCGATGAAATCAAGGTTTTTTGGCTTGTTGATGAAGAATTGCCCGAACCTGTCGCGGCTCACAAAGATGAAACGGTACTCGGGGTATGCTTCGCTCAACGAGTATAGCAATGGGATTGTCATTGCTACATCGCCGACTGCTGAAAATCGTGTTATTAGTACGGTCTTTGCAGCGTTCTTATTTTTTTGAGCCATAAAGAACCGGGTTGAGTGCTGGGTCGTTGTACATCTTCATCTGACGGTACACTTTCATAAATTTGCGTCCGGCAGCAATGTCGTCGAGCAACTGGCCTATTGAAGTGGTCATGTCTTTGTATTGCTCGTTCAATACGTCGAGCTTTGCCTGGCACTTTGCGCGGTGTTCTTCGTCAACATCGGTGCGGTTTACCTCCTCTTGCATATGGTATATCTTGAGTGAGAGGATTGAGTAACGGTCTACCGCCCAGGCTGGGCTCTCGGTGTTGATTGTTGCGCCCTCAAGCGGCTTTACATCCTTGTATTGGTCAAGGAAATAGCTGTCAATGAGCTCTACAAGATCGGTGCGGTCTTGGTTTGACTTGTCAATGCGACGTTTGAGCGTGAGGGCTGCAACGGGGTCAATCTCCGGGTCGCGGATGATATCTTCGAAGTGCCACTGGACAGTGTCTATCCAACATTTCAGGTAAAGATAATATTCGATGCTCTTTACCGGATAGGGGTTGTTTATAGGAGTGTCAACGTTGTCTGTCTTGTGGTAGTCGGCGATGGCCTCGTTGAAAATAGGCCAGCTCATCTCGGTGAATTTCTTCATAGTGTGTCTGATTTAGTTGATATCCGTCCGTATTGTACTAAGGATGATGTAATTTTTCCATTATTAATGTACAAAACTAACGAATTTAATTATATCTGCAAAATTTTGTCGCGAAAGTCGTTGCGACTTGTTATATTTGTATGCCTAAGCATGTGAAAAAGTGTCGCACTTGCCGTGTGGCATCAATGTCGGATGTGTTTTTTTCGTGTGTTTATGCTATTTTTGTACTCCAAAATTTGAAACTGATATATGAAAGCTGTTATTGATGAGAAAATCCCCTATCTGCGTGAGGCTCTGGGTGCGATGGGTGTTGATGTTGTTGCATTGCCTGGCTCGGCAATAGGGAATGGCGATTTGCTTGATGCACAGGCTCTCTTTGTGCGTACGCGGACAAGGTGCGACGCGGCGTTGCTCACGGGTACGGCGGTGCGTTTCATTGGCACTGCGACAATCGGGTATGACCATATCGATACCGGATATTGCAAAGAGAATGGCATCGTCTGGACTAACGCTGCCGGATGTAATGCAGGGGCTGTGCTGCAGTATGTACAGTCGGTGATATATTCCTGGGCACGCGACAATGCACGCGCCATTGCCGGGCTTACACTTGGAATTGTTGGTGTGGGCGAGATTGGTTCGCGCGTGGCGGCTTGGGCGCGAAGCGTGGGTATGAAGGTGCTTGCCAATGACCCTCCAAAAGGTGATGCCGGCGTTACAGGGCTTGTAACACTCAATGAGATAGCCGAGCAGAGTGATATAATTACATTTCATCCTACACTGAACGTGGAGGGACCGTATAAAAGCTATCATCTTGCCGATGAGGCCTTTTTTGCTGCACTGAAGCATTGCTGTCTGCTCATCAATGCATCGCGTGGTCCGGTGGTGGATAATGACGCGCTGTTAGCTGCTCTTGACAACGGTTCTGTAGGGTGTGCGGCCATTGATGTCTGGGAAAATGAACCGGAAATAAATATTGATTTATTAAATAAGGTGTATATTGCTACCCCTCACATCGCAGGCTATTCGGCCGAAGGAAAAATGAATGCAACCGCTATTGTGTTGAATGAATTTGCGCGTTATGTGGGGTATGGGGCAGAAATGCCTCTGCTGCAACTTGAGAAACCTGAGCCAATAGCAGTTGATGCCGGCGGTGAACAGGATGTGCTCCTTGCCATTTATTCGCCACTCGGTGATAGCGGAATGTTGAAGAGTGCTCCTGAAACTTTCGAGAGTCTGCGTAATAACTATAAATTACGTCGCGAGCCGGGGGCTTACGGAATTGTTACAAAATGTGAAGTTGAGCTATAAAACGTTGATTTTGTTCACAATTTGCACACTTTGATGATGTTTGTGCAATTTATTTGTGTTTTTTTTCTAGTTTTCTTTGTAGTTCTTAAATTTTATCTTACTTTTGTGGCAAAGATAATTTACAAATCTTTAAAACTTACAATTATGTCAGAAATTGAATCAAGAGTAAAAGCGATTATCATTGAGAAGTTCGGTGTTTCAGAGTCAGAGGTTACATCAGATGCTAACTTTACAAACGACTTGAGCGCAGACTCTTTGGATAGAGTAGAGCTTATTATGGAGATCGAGGATGAGTTCGGTATCTCAATCTCAGAGGATCAGGCAGAGAAAATTGCGACAGTAGGTGATGCTGTTAAGTATGTAGAGGAGAAGGTTGCCGAGAAGTAATCCCCCTCTTCCTACTACACTCTAACAATTCTATATGAAGCTTAGAAGAGTTGTTGTAACAGGTCTTGGTGCCGTTTCGCCAATTGGCAATGATGTTCCCACAACGTGGGAGAATGCCATAAATGGAGTGAGTGGCGCAGGACCTATTACTCATTTTGATGCCTACCTGTTTAAGACACAGTTTGCCTGTGAGGTAAAGGACTTTGACCCTGCGCTGGCGATGGATCGTCGCGAAGTCCGCAAGGTTGATGTAGACACCCATTATGGTGTTGCAGCTGCTGTGGAGGCTATAAAGGACAGTGGACTCGATTTTGAAAAAGTTGACTGTAACAGGGTAGGTGTAATTTTTGGCGAAGGTATTGGAGGCCTGTATGCTCTTGAGGATGAGCTGCGTGCTTTTGCGCTCAATCAGGAGAACGGACCTCGTTTCTCACCATTCCTGATAACAAAGATAATATCGGATATGACAACCGGCATTATCTCAATACGTTATGGCTTGAAAGGTCCTAACTATGTGACAACGTCGGCGTGTGCCTCATCATCAAATGCTCTTATTGATGCTTATGACCAGATACGTATCGGCAGAGCCGATGTGATTGTGTCGGGTGGTGCAGAGGCTGCAATCTGTAATGTTGGTGTGGGTGCGTTCAATGCTATGCACGCATTGTCGGTGCGCAATGATGATCCCAAGTCAGCATCGCGTCCATTCAGCAAGAGCCGCGACGGATTTGTTATTGCCGAGGGTGCCGCTTCGTTGATTCTCGAGGAGTATGAGCACGCTGTGGCTCGTGGCGCAAAGATATATGCCGAAATTGTTGGCACTGGCTTGACTGCTGATGCTTATCACATAACAGCTCCTCATCCCGAGGGTGAGGGTGCATACCGTGTAATGAAGGCTGCGCTTGACGAGGCCGGTCTGTCGCCCGAGGATGTCGACTATATCAATGTGCACGGAACATCTACCTATGCCGGCGATATCGCAGAGGCAAAGGCTATTAAGAACCTTTTTGGCCAGCACGCTTACAAATTGAATCTCAGTTCAACAAAGTCTATGACAGGTCACTTGCTCGGTGCTGCCGGTGCATTGGAGGCTGTGTTTGCTATACTTGCGATTAAGCATGGTGTCATCCCTCCGACAATCAATCACGCAGAAGGTGATGAAGACCCTGAAATAGATTACGGTATGAACTTTACCTTTAACAAGGCACAGAAACGCGAAGTGAACGTCGCTTTGTCGAACACATTCGGTTTCGGTGGCCACAATGCAAGCGTTGCTTTTAAGAAAATTGAAGGCTAATAGACTATTCAGGAAGGTTATTGATAAAATAAGACTCCTGTCCCGCAAGGACAGGGAGTCTTATTTGTTGTTATACTCCATCCTTGGATATGTGCCCAAGGATATTAAGTTGTATGAGATGGCAATGACGCACAGCTCTACTTCGGGCGTGAAAAAACTATCCTGCAACGAACGTCTGGAGTTTCTTGGTGATGCTGTTCTCAGTTCAATAACTGCCGATTACCTATATTCCAATTTCAGCCGTGAGCGCGAGGGTTTTCTTACAAAGTCGCGCAGCAATCTCGTTTGCCGTGAGAGATTGAATGAACTTGCTCTGCAGATTGGGCTCGATAAATATGTCAATGCGTGTGGCGTCGCACATCAGCATAATAATTACATATATGGCAATGCTCTTGAGGCTCTTGTCGGTGCCATATATATAGACAAAGGCTACAAACAGTGCCGTCGTTTTCTGCTTGACAGGGTTTTCTCTCGTCTTGTAGATATTGAATCTGTTGTGAAGTCCGACAAGAACTATAAGAGTCGCCTCATTGAATGGGGACAAAAAAAGCACATTGATGTCGAGTTCCGCATAGTCACTGAGGAACTGCGCAAGGAGGGCGTTTACTTTGTGAGCGAGGTGCTTGTCAATGGCGAGGTATGTGGTATAGGTGATGGCTTCTCAAAGCGTGAGAGCCAACAGAAAGCGGCTCGTCAGGCTTTGGCAAAAATTGGTAAATGATTATCTTCTGCTCGATAGGGTAACAGCTGCTTTTAATCTGTCGCCACCCATTGGAGGGGTGTCCTTGCACAGCGTGATTTTTATGGCTGTTATCTGTTCGAAATTCTCATATAATCTTTTTGAAATCCTGTTGCATACATTCTCAAGCAAGGCCGATGGTTGTTTCATCTCCCTGCAAAGTATGTCGTATACGTCGGCGTAGCTTAGTGTACCTTCTATAAGGTCACTCTCCGAGCAGCTGCTGTCGTTTATCTCAAGCGCAATGTCAATTGTGAACCAGGCTCCAATTTCCCGTTCCTGTGGCATTACGCCGTGATGTGCAAAGAGGTGTACGTCACGTAGTTCTATGGTGTATCTTTCTATCTGCATAAGTATTGATATAACAACCGGAAACCGTTTGGGTTTCCGGTTGTTTTTGGTTTTTAGGTATTATCCGCACTTTGAGTATCCGCATCCGGGGCAGTGTAGGCAGCCCTCTTCGAATATGAGCTGTTGCTTGCAGTTGGGGCACTTTTCCGCCGTTGATGTTCCGTCTTTGATGTATCGCTTCAACGCGCGCTCCACACCGTTTTTCCAAGTGTTGATGTTGTCCGATGCCAACTCAAGTGATGAAATGAGCTTTATGACTTGTTCTATCGGCATCTTGTAACGCAGCACACCTGAGATTAGTTTTGCATAATTCCAGAACTCGGGGTTGAAACGCTCTGACAATCCTTCGATTGTGGTTTTGTAGCCTATTTTGTTCTCAAACTGGAAATCGTAGCGTTTTGTACCATCCTCGTTGGTGTGTTTTATGATTATTCCGTGTGTCACGTTTTTAGGCAATGGAATGCCGTCTTCGTCGTCTTGCTGTCCGGTGAAAATTTCGTATGGTTCTCCGTTCAACAAGCCAATGAATGCAACCCATTTCTCTTTGTTGTTCTGGAAACGGACGACGTCGGCTTCGAGAATTGTTGGACGAACCTCTGTTATGAAGGGTTTCATCTCCTCGTTCTCTTTCTTCTCCTTCTTGTTGTCGGTAGAAACCAATACTCCTGCACGTGAACCGTCGCGGTACACTGTACATCCCTTGCAACCGCATTTCCAAGCTGTTACGTAGAGCTCGTTTACAAGTTTCTCGTCGACATTGTTGGGTAGGTTGATGGTTACGCTGATAGAGTGGTCCACCCATTTTTGTATGCGTCCCTGCATCTCGACCTTTGCTACCCAGTCGATGTCGTTTGATGTGGCTTTGTTGTATGGCGAACGTGCGACAATGCTGTCTATCTCCACTTGTGAGTAACGTTTTGTGGTGTCTATGCCGCTCTTCTTCATCCACTCGACAAATTTGTGGTGATAAACGATATATTCCTCGAATGAATCTCCGTTCTCATCGGTGAAATCAACGTGCACGTCGGTGTCGTTGGGGTTGACCTTTCTGCGACGTTTGTATACAGGCATGAATACCGGCTCTATTCCCGATGTCGTCTGTGTCATAATGCTCACGGTGCCGGTAGGGGCGATTGTAAGGCAGGCAATGTTGCGGCGGCCATACTTCTTCATATCGTCGTATAGGCTTGGGCAGGCCTCTTTCAGACGGTTGATGAATGGGTTCTGTGCCTCGCGGTTGATGTCGAAGACTTCAAATGCCCCACGTTCTTTAGCAAGGTTTACCGACGATGAGTACACTGCAATTGCCAATGTCTTGTGTATCTCTTCGGCAAAAGCTGTTGCCTCTTCTGTTCCATAGCGAAGTCCCATGGCTGCGAGCATATCTCCTTCGGCTGTGATGCCAACACCTGTTCGGCGTCCCATACTGCTCTTGCGGTAAATCTTCTCCCATAGTTTCCTTTCGGCTCCCTTTATCTCTTCACTCTCCTGGTCGCTTTCAATCTTCTCCTTGATTGCGTCTATTTTCTCAAGTTCAAGGTCGATTATGTCATCCATAATACGCTGTGTCTTTGCAGCGTGCTCCTTGAATAGCTCATAATCGAAATAAGCCTCGGGGGTGAATGGGTTTACTACGTATGAGAAGAGGTTTATGGCTATGAGGCGGCACGAATCGTATGGGCATAGAGGTATCTCGCCACAGGGATTGGTCGATACGGTCTCAAAGCCGAGGTCGGCATAACAGTCTGGGATTGATTCCCGTTTGATTGTATCCCAGAACAGCACTCCCGGTTCTGCCGATTTCCAAGCGTTGTGTATAATCTTTTCCCATAGCTTTGCGGCATCAATATCCTTTGAGTATGTGGGGCTCTCGGCATTGATGGGGTATTGCTGTTTGTATGGCGTTGCCGTTGTCACGGCTTTCATAAAGTCGTCGTCTATTTTTACGGAAACATTTGCGCCTGTAACTTTTCCTTCGGTCATTTTTGCGTCGATGAAGGCTTCAGCGTCGGGGTGCTTGATTGACACGCTGAGCATCAATGCTCCACGTCGGCCGTCCTGTGCCACTTCGCGTGTTGAGTTGGAGTAGCGTTCCATAAACGGAACAAGGCCGGTTGATGTAAGTGCTGAATTCTTTACGGGTGAGCCTTTTGGACGTATGTGTGATAGGTCGTGTCCAACGCCACCGCGACGTTTCATCAGCTGCACCTGCTCCTCATCAATGCGTATGATTGCACCGTATGAATCAGCTTTGCCTTCCAAGCCGATAACAAAGCAGTTTGAGAGTGATGCTATCTGAAAATTATTGCCGATGCCTGACATTGGGCTTCCGGACGGTACTACATATTTGAATCTGTCGAGCAGGTTGAATACCTCCTGTGCCGACATCGGGTTCTTGTACTTTGACTCAATTCTTGCAATCTCATTGGCTATTCGCCAGTGCATATCTTCGGGCGATTTCTCATATATGTTGCCGAAGGAGTCCTTTAGGGCGTATTTATTGACCCAAACTCGGGCTGCCAACTCATCGCCGTTGAAATAGTCAAGCGAGGCTTTTAAAGCATCGTCTTGGGAGTATTGTTGTTGTTTCACTGTTGATATTTTTTTTAGTTATAAACGTGATGGATGTTCTCAAAAATGGAGAACACAAATTTAAAAATCATTTTTATAAATTCCAAATATTTCTCTTTGCAACTGGGTGGTTTGGGAAAAGTTTTCCAAAAATATTTTTAATATGCTGAATATCAATGATGTAAAATCTTGGTTCAGGTAAAAAGTTTTCCAAAAAAATAATTTTAGATATTCTGTTTTGTAAATTTGTTTTCTTTTTATTATTCGGCTTGTATGTAGTGAATGTTGAAAAACGACATCGGCGGCTGCATCAATTGATGCAGCCGCCGATGTTATATGTGGCACTTTTTACGCGCTCAAAAGTGAATTGTCAATCTCCTCCAATTCAATACGGAACTGTTTATCGGTGTCGGCAAGGTTTGTTATCGTCTTGCAAGCGTGGAGCACTGTTGCGTGGTCACGATCACCGATGTATTTTCCAATTTTGGATGTTGACATATCGAGGTGTTTCTTTGCAAGGTACATAGCGACCTGACGTACAAGTACAACTTCGCGCTTGCGTGAACGTGTATTCAAGGCGTTTATCTCAACACCGTAGTAGTCTGATACTTTCTTTATGATATCGTCGATGGTGATTGTCTTTTTCTCATAGTCTGAGAAGTCGCCGATGATTCTGCGTGCCAGGCTGATATCAATGTCGGCGTTGTTTATGGTTGAATGAGCCATAATTGATACCACAATACCTTCAAGGTCACGGATGCTGGCGTTGACATTCTCTGCAATGTAGCTTATCACCTCCTCGGGGAATTTCAAACCATCTCTGTATATCTTGTTGCGTAGTATGTTCTTGCGCAATTCAAGGTCGGGCTTTTCAATTTCGGCTGTCATGCCCCACTTGAATCGTGTAATTAAACGCTCTTCCATACCCTGCAATTGTGCCGGTGAGCGGTCAGATGTCATAATCAACTGCTTGCCGTTCAGATGCAGGTGGTTGAAAATATGGAAGAAAGCGTTCTGGGTCTTTTGAAGACCAGCAAACTCCTGAATATCGTCAATGATAAGGACATCAATGCTTTGATAGAATCTCATAAAATCATTGAAGTTTTTCTGGAGTATAGAGTCGGTATATTGTACCTGGAATAGGTGTGCCGATACATAGAGCACGCGTAATTCGGGGTGCAACTCCTTTATTTTTATACCAATCGCGTTTATCAGGTGGGTTTTTCCTACGCCTGATGAACCGTGTATGAACAATGGGTTGAATGCTCGTCCCGGCTTGTCTGCAACGCTTATTGCGACAGAACGTGACAGGCGGTTGCTGATACCCTCTACATAGTTGTCGAAGGTGTATCTGTTTATAAGCATAGAATCCAACTCCTGTACGGCCTGTTGTCTGCTGCAGGGGGCGCTGTTTCCGCTGTTTGCGGTTCTTGTGCTTGCTGCCACACTTCCCTCGGTACCCACTTCTACACTTAAATTGTTGTCTTTGTCAGTGAGTACGCTGTACATTAGTTGTGTTCCGTTGCCCATTACCTTGAACAGGGTAGAACGTAGCAGGTCGACAAAATTACCCTCCAGGAACTCATATACAAAATTGCTCTTGACCTGTATGGTAAGAGTATTACCCTCATACTTGAGCGGCTTGATATCCGCGAACCAAGTATTGAAGGTTGTTTCAGAGATATTATCACGAATAATCTCCAAACATTTATTCCATTTTGTATCGAGATTTAGTGTCATCGACAGTTTGTGTTTCTTTTATTCTAAAATAATGGGGGTAATAAAACGGAAAGACTTAAGGGCTTAAGCTTGTGTAAACAACCAATTGGTGTTGCCCGTTGAATTCTCTTTTCGATTAATTCCTATGCAAATATCCGCAAATAAAAATGAAAATGCAAGCATAGAAAAAGGACTAGAAAATTTGCATAAAATAATGGGCTGTAAATCAGTGCTTTAAGAAAATTGAAAAATAGGAGGTTGTTATTTTGTGTTATTTTTTTTGCACATTGATTTTCAATGTTTTATACCTCTTTGCACACCTTTCTAATAATGTGAAAATTGTTGCTAAAACGCCCCTGTTTCGCTTGTGGTGTCATTTTGAAATGATAGGCCCGTTTTCCATTCTGTTTTTATTTTATTTAGAACTAATCTAAATAGCGTGATAAATTTTTTTATTTGAAAATAATTTATACAGCATTGTGCGTGGGCGAAAAATGTGTCAAATTAATTTGCTTTTTATGATTTTATAGCTTTAATTATACGGCCTTCGTCTGTCCTGCTTTGGACGGATATCAAGAACTGTAACTTGCAACATTGTCAAGTAATAAAAACAAGAAGGATGGCGACCATCCTTCTTGTCATTATCTTGCAACCTCCAGATTTAGCTCTTTTCTTAGCTTTTCTATCAACGGGTTCTTTTCAACCAATATGGCATACTGTTTGCTCTTGTCACTGACGTGACGCTCTACAACCACTTTGTTGACAACAACCTTCATTCTCATTGTTCTGTTCCCAAGGAATGGCTTCATACCTTCGCAAATGCGTTTCTCCTCTTTTGTGAAAAGGTCTGCTGCCATTTGGTTATCGACCGATATTGAAAAGTAACCCTCGCCGTCGACTTTTGGAGCCATAATCTTCATCCTGTCGGCCAATGCTCTTTCGTTCTCGGGGAGCAGTAGGGCGAATGAAGTCCAGGCTTGCGTTAGCGTAGCATCTGTTATTGCTGTAGTTTCAGTGCTTGGCGCGACAGTGGCAGTCGTCTGCTCAACCTTGTTTATGGCTTTCGGTTGTTCCTGTGCAACTGTGGCTACGGGGTTGCTCTGTGGCGTTGTTCCAATTATTGTTCTCGATTTCTGGAACATTCTTCCAAGATTTCCTCCTCCATTTTCCGCTCTTGCTCTCAGCTCGGCCGGTCGCCCCTGAATTGCAGGCGCTTGTGTGGCAGGAGTTTGTATTGCGGTGTTGTATGGTGTTGCAACTTGTTTAGGAGCTTCCTGACTGTCATTTTTTTGAGGCACTGCCTGTTGAGGTGCCGGCGTTTGCACAGCTTGTGTGGCCGGTGCCTGAGCAACGTCTTGAGCTATCTTATTGAATATCGGTTTTAGCATTTTGGGGCAACGCCCCCCACTATCGTCGTTGTCGCTATCGCTCATTTGCGACAACTCGATGAGTGTAAGCTCAACCTGCAAACGTTTATTGCGGCTTGTCCTGTAGTTGAGGCTGCAATTGCTGCATAGTCTGATTGCGTTGAACAGCATTTTTGGTGTACAGCGTTTCGCCTGTTCGGTATATCTGTTGCGTAGTTCTGTGCTGCCTTCAAAGAGCTCTATTGTTGCTTCGTCGCTGTTTACAAGCAAATCTCTGAAGTGTGACGCTGCGCCCTCGATGAAAATGTTGCCCTCGAATCCCTTGTTTAAAACTTCGTTGAAAAGCAACAGACACTGCGATGTCTTCTTCTCGATGATGAAGTCGGTTAATCTGAAGTAGTATTCATAATCCAGGACGTTAAGACTTTCAATCACTTTGGTGTATGTCAGGTCGCCCTGAGTAAAACTGGCCATTTGATCGAACAACGACAGGGCGTCACGCATACATCCGTCGGATTTCTGCGCAATGATTCGCAGAGCTTCGTAGTCACAGTTTATGTTCTCTTTTTCTGCAATGTTCTTCAAATGTGCAATTATGTCACCTGCCTCAATGCGGCTGAAATCGTATATCTGGCAGCGTGACAGGATTGTCGGGATGATTTTATGCTTTTCGGTTGTAGCAAGTATGAATATTGCGTGTGCCGGTGGCTCTTCAAGTGTCTTCAGGAAGGCGTTGAAGGCTGCTTGTGAAAGCATGTGTACCTCGTCTATAATATAAACCTTGTACTTTCCGACCTGAGGTGGTATTCGCACCTGTTCGTTGAGCGAACGGATATCTTCTACCGAGTTGTTGCTTGCGGCATCAAGCTCATAAATTGAATATGAACGTTGCTGGTTGAACGATTGGCACGATTCGCATTGGTTGCACGGCTCGCCATTTTCTGTAGGGTTGGTACAGTTGATTGTTTTGGCAAAGATTCTTGCACAAGTTGTCTTTCCCACACCGCGTGGTCCGCAGAACAGATAGGCGTGAGCCAACTTGCCACTATGGATGGCATTCTTCAAGGTTGTGGTGAGGGACTTCTGTGCAACAACCGACTCAAACGTGTCCGGGCGGTATTTTCTTGCCGAAACTATGTAGTTCTCCATTTGTTGATGAGTATTGTTTGTTTGTAAGACATCGGCCAAATGCCGTAGTTAATACAAAGATAGTGCAAACGGGTGAAATATCAAAGTAAACTTTGCGTATCTCGTCTGTTTGTTTATATCTTTGCAGAACATAATCAATCTTCTCTATGCATTTTAAAATTGTCGATAGAATAAAGTCTGTTATCAGATGGATAAAGGGACATAAATATCTGTCCGTCACCATCGTGTTCCTTGTTATAATCATTGTTGTCGATGACAACAATATGATAAGCCACATCAAAAATAAAGCAACTATTGACGAACTCACCGATGATATCAGGTCTATGGAGGCCGATTCTGCAGATTTTCAGGCAAAACTGAAACTGTATACCGATGGTGATATAAGCGTAATAGAGGATGTGGCTCGTGAGCAGGGATTGATAAAGAAAGATGAAGAAATATATATAATAAAGGAGTGAAAAAGATACTTGTAATATTGAATGGTGTTGGCGCATGTGTGCTTTTGGCAGGGTTGGTTTTGCGAATGTTCCTTCCCGATGTGTATGCCTATGTGTTTATGTGTGGTACAGTGCTTTTTGCGCTTACCCAATTCTTGTTGCGTCCTCGTCACAAAGGGGTGGTGATAAGGCGTCTTGTGGCCCAACAACAACTTGCAAGTCTGTTTCTGATTGGTGCCGGAGTCCTTATGTTTACTCACTATAATAACGAGTGGATTGCTATTTTGCTTTGCGGAGCGCTGATGGAACTGTACACCGTATTCCGAATCTCTAACGAAGTCGGCAAACTCGAAGATAAAAACAGATGACAGAGAAATTTCTCTGTCATCTGTTTTTATCTTAGTCTTACGACATCTCCAACCTTCAAGGTCGTGTATTCCTTATATTGTGGATTTAGCTTGTAGAGTGATTTCAATCTGATTCCATATATCTGTGAAATCCTGTATAGGCTCTCTCCGTCTTTTGTCGTGTGGAATTCGTGTCCTTTTGTAGCTTTGCTGTTCTTCTTTTCAAGGTATATGATATCGCCGTCTTTGAATGTGTATCCTTTGTAAAGGTCGTTGTATTTGCGGATTTTGCGTTTTGAAAGTCCAAGCTCCTTCGATAATGATTCAAAGGTGTCGCCCTCACTGGCTATTACATACAACATTCCGTTGGCTTTTAGAATCTCTTTCTTGCTTTTTGTCGTCTGTTGTTGACAGTCTTGTTTGCCACTCTCTTTTTTTGCATCTTTACGTATTTTCTTGATATCGGCGACTGTGTAACTGTCATATTTGTGAAGTTCGTATCTGTCTATAATGCCAATCAATTTGCTGTCATACTCTCTGTCTTCGGCGTAGTAGGCCTTTTTCAAGCCCTTTGCCCATCCCTTGTAGTCGGCACGGTCGAGCTTGAAAAGTGCTTCGTATCTGCTGTTGTTGGCAAGGAATAACGAGTGGTCTTCATAGGATTTTTCTGCATTCTTGTATACACGGAACTTGTGCCAGTTGCCATTGTCGAACGATGAGTATGTGTCACCGTTCCATCTGCTGTCAGCTTTTATGCCAAAGTGGTTGTTTGCTTCTGTAGCCAGTTTGCTTTTTCCTGCACCGCTCTCAAGCAGTCCTTGTGCAAGTGTGATGCTCGCCGGAATTCCATATTTCTCCATCTGCTCAACAGCTATCAATGAATATGTAAGCAGATACTTTTGGCTGTCGTTCAAAGGTTCGCCGCTATTGTTTACTTGGGCTTTCATAGAACTGCCGGTGGTGAATGTCAGCAGTATCGTACAAAGCAACAGGTATGTTTTTTTCATAATCAATAAATAGTTAATATGGTTACAAAATAAACGAATAAATTGTTTTTACGCAAGATTTTGGCTAAATTCGCGAAAATAATCTGTATGAAATGTGTTCATTGATTATATACAGGTTGTTTAATTAAAATATGAGGTTATGAAAGAGATGGAAATTAATACAACGGTGAAAGTTTGTACAGTTGATGAACTTTCACCATCGGATAGAGAGGTTGTTGATGCTGCCCGCGCTGCAACAGCCAACAGTTATGCTGTCTATTCACATTTCAATGTCGGAGCGGCTGTCCGTCTTTCCGATGGAACGGTCGTTTGTGGTACAAATCAAGAGAATGCGGCCTATCCGTCGGGGTTGTGTGCAGAGCGTACGACGCTCTTTTGGGCGAACTCCCAATATCCTACACAGGCTGTCGAAGTGCTTGCCATTGCTGCCCGTACAGAACAGGGTGAGCTCGAGAAACCCATCCCTCCTTGCGGAGCGTGCCGTCAGGTCATTCTTGAAACTGAAAAGCGTTTCAACAAGGCAATGCGCATCATTCTTTATGGTGCCAAGGAGTGTTATGTTATTGAAGATGGAGTAAAAGCACTGTTGCCACTCTCTTTTGATGCCGGTTTTTTGGAGTAAAAGAAGATGTAATGAAAAATATAATGTTCGTTTGCCACGGGAATATATGCCGTTCTCCGATGGCAGAATTTGTAATGAAGTCGCTTGCTCAAAAGGCTTCCGTCCAGGAATTGCATATTGAGTCATCTGCAACAAGCCGCGAAGAGATTGGCAATGGCATATACCCTCCTGCCGCATATACACTGTCACAGCACGGTGTGGAGTGTGAAGGTCATCGCGCCCGTCAGTTTACCGTAAATGACTACAACTCTTTTGATATGGTTGTTGTAATGGAGGATTACAATAAACGTAATCTGATGCGTCTGATTGGTTGCGACTGTGAGAATAAAGTCTGGAAATTGCTTGATTTTCTATCGGAGGAACCGTTTCCTTGTTCCGGGGCGGATATATCCGACCCTTGGTATCATGGTAATTTTGAAAAAACCTATAAAGAGATTGAACAGGGTTGCAAAGGATTGATGAAATTTTTGGGCTACTGATATGAAGGGCATTTCCTCCTCTGTCGATGAAAGAGTGATAATGGGCATCGATCCCGGAACAAATATAATGGGATATGCCTTTATTGGCGTGAACGGTAATCGTGCGCGCCTCATCACTATGGGCGTGATTGATATGCGCAAATGCAAGGATATGTATATGAAGCTTGGCGAAATCTTTGAAAGAGTGCAGGGACTGATTGCTTCTTTCTTGCCCGATGAACTTGCTATTGAGGCTCCTTTTTTTGGAAAGAATGTGCAGAGTATGCTAAAATTGGGCAGGGCGCAAGGAGTTGCCATCGCGGCTGCAATAAGTCGTCAAGTGCCTATTCATGAATATGCCCCTCTTAAAATAAAGATGGCTATAACGGGAAACGGCTCTGCGTCGAAGGAGCAGGTTGCTGATATGTTACGCCGTATGCTCAATATTTCCAGTGGAGAGATGCCGCAGTTTATGGATGCGACAGACGCACTGGGTGCTGCATATTGCCATTTTATACAGCGAGGGAGTCCGGTTGTAGAGAAACGGTACTCCTCCTGGGCCGACTTTGTAAACAAAAACCCCGGCAAGGTGAAATAGGTCACCTACCGGGGTTTTGTTTAGTCTGCATTGCCGATACGCTGTTACTTGAACCCTGCAATCATTTGCAGGGCTGTAACAGCGCATTCATCACCTTTGTTGCCAAGACGGCCTCCGCTGCGCTCCTGTGCCTGCAAAAGGTTGTTTGTGGTAATAAGTCCGAATATGACAGGTGTGTCATACTCTACATTCAGTCTTGAAAGTCCTGCTGTAACACCTTCGCAAATATAATCGAAATGAGGCGTGTCGCCACGTATTACGCAGCCAATGGCTATGACGGCGTCATATTTGCCACTTTTTACCATCTGTGATGCTCCAAAGATAAGCTCAAAACTTCCGGGAACACTTGCAAGAGTGATGTCGCTCTCTTCAACGCCATTGTTGATGAGTGTCTGCACCGCGCCATCTCGTAGAGCGTATGTGATTTCGTCGTTCCACTCGGCATAAACGATGCCTATTCTGCGGCCTTTGCCATTAGCGACCTTTGTCGGGTCGTATGATGATAGGTTTTTGAGTTCTGTTGCCATAATGCTTTGGTATATTATAAAAAAGGCTGTCCCGTTTTATTGCGACAGCCTTTTGATATGTTTTTGTTTAATTACTTTGCAGCGTTTATTTTTGTAATGGCTTCGCTTGCTACAGGCGAATTTGGATATTCGTTCTTGATTCTGTTGTATAGCTTCATCGCCTCGGCAGTGTTGCCCTGGGCTTCGTACATTGCAGCAGCATCTCTCAAACAAGCTGGAGTTACCGCAATGTTGTTTGCACCCTCTGCAGCCTCAAGAACAAGTTTGATGGCTTTGTTGAGGTCGCCGGTGTGTGAGTAGCAGTTTCCAAGTGTCTGCTTTGCCTTTGCTGCGATGATGTTGTCGCTGCCAATGTATTTCTCGAGGTGGCTGATAGCCTCTTCGTACTGCTTGTCTTTTGCATAGATGATACCAGCGTAGAGGTGTGCCTTGTTGGCAGCTGTGGTACCTTCGTAAGTGTTGATGATTTCGAGTAGACCGATATTGAAGTCATCGCCATTCAATGCTTTCTCTGTGTCGCCATCAAATACTTTGTATTCGATGTTTGCAATAGCCTGATTTGCGTCGCTGTTCTCATTGCTCTCTGGTGAGAAAACACCGAGTGCGTTAAGACCGGCAACAATGATTATTGCCAAAATAACTGCGATGAATGTCTTTTTGTTCTTGAGTACAAACTCTTCTGCTTTTCCAAGCGCCTCATCCGGTGCGATGGGTGTGTCGTTTTTCTTGCTCATAGTTATATTTTATTATTTATTTCGTTGTCTAGACCTCAACTCCGGCAACACAGAAATTTTAATGTCGCTGCTTTTGGGGTACATTATCAATGCGCAAAAATAAACAAAATATTGTTAGCTTGAAAATTATATTGGTTTTTTTTATGTCAAATGAACTTATCTTGTCCGTTTGTGCGTATATTTGCAATGTAAAATAAAAAAAGTGAGTGACGGATAGGTTAATATGGAACTGCGCAGTATATCAATTTTGAATTATAGAAATCTTATGGAGGTGAATGTTGACTTCTCCTCAAAGATAAACTGTTTTATAGGCAGTAATGGCATGGGCAAGACTAATCTGCTCGATGCTGTCTACTACCTCTCTTTTTGTAAGAGCGCGGTGAATGCATCCGATTCGTCGAATATAATGCACGAGGCTCCGTTTTTTATGCTACAGGGTAACTATTGCAGCGATAGTGGGTTTGAAGAGGAGGTGTCCTGTGCATTGAAACGTGGCGACAAGAAACAGTTCCGAAAGGATGGTAAATTGTATGAACGCCTTTCCGACCACATTGGCTCTGTACCACTTGTGATGGTGTCGCCTGCGGACAATGAACTCATTGCCGGAGGCAGCGAGGAGCGTCGCCGTTTTATGGATGTGGTAATTTCGCAGTACGACAAGGAGTATCTTCTCTCGCTGATACGATATAATCGTGCCTTGCAGCAGCGCAATGCACTGTTGCGTGGTGAACGCGAGCCTGATGCCGATATGATGTCGCTTATAGAGGAGATGATGGCCGAGGAGGCTCTGTTTATAAACAAGTGTCGCAGGAATTTTATTGACGAACTGACTCCGATCTTTGCACGCTTTCACAATGCCATATCCGGTGGTAACGAAACGGTCGCGTTGAGCTACCGCTCGCATCTGAATGATGGCGATATGCTTGAACTCTTGCGTGCGTCGAGGGGTGATGACCGTCGTCTTGGCCACACCTCAAAGGGCGTACATCGCGATGAACTTGTTATGCAGTTAGGTGGTTATCCGCTCAAGCGCGAAGGCTCTCAGGGGCAGAACAAGACTTTTCTTGTGTCTTTGAAGCTCGCCCAATATGATTTTCTCCGTACAAAGGGTGGCGAAATGCCGTTGTTGTTGTTGGATGACATTTTTGATAAGCTCGACAGCCGTAGAGTAGAGCAGATAATTTCTCTTGTAGCAGGTGATGGTTTCGGTCAGATATTCATTACCGATGTTAATCGTGAGCATATCGATGGCATATTGGAACACGTGACAGGCGAGTACAGGCTCTTTGATGTAGAGAAGGGTTGTGTCAATTTGTTGAAAGAGAAGAGCAAGGTATGAAGCGTGGTGAAACAAAGTCAATAGCAGAACTGGTAAGGGTGATGTGTCGCGAAGAGGGGCTTGAAACGCCGCTCAACGAGTATCGCCTGATAAATGCCTGGCCCAAAGTGCTGGGGCAGGCTGTATGTACCTACACAAAGGATTTGAAGATATATAACCAGGTACTTTTTGTCACTGTTACCTCCTCGGTGCTGCGACAGGAATTGCTGATGAACAGGCGCTCACTTGTTGCAAGGCTCAACGAATATGTGAAAGCACAGGTGATAACGGATATTGTCTTCAGATAGAGCTTGTGCGAACATAAAAGACAACAATGTGTTGTTATTTGGAATAATAAAGTAATTTTGTGACAACGAAGTAAACAATATAAATAATATAATATGCAGAATTCAAGTATTAAGACAAGACTCATTGTGTTGAGTTTTTTGCAGTTTGCGGTTTGGGGTGCCTATTTGACCTCAATGGGACGTTATCTTGGTAATGCCGGTATGGGTAGTGATATAGGTTGGTTTTACTCGGTACAGGGTATAGTATCAATCTTTATGCCGGCTCTCATTGGTATAATTGCCGACCGTTGGGTTCCGGCACAGCGCATGCTCTCTTTCTGTCACGCAGTTGCTGCGGTGTTTATGGGTATTACGGGATATATAGGAATGACAAAAGGGGTCGACGTTGCTTTTAACGACCTGTTTTGGACGTACACCGTCAGTGTAGCGTTCTATATGCCTACATTGGCACTCTCAAATTCAGTGTCATATACAGTCTTGACAAAGGCCGGCCTTGATACTGTAAAGGCTTTCCCTCCAATCAGAGTATTCGGTACTGTCGGTTTCATTGTATCAATGTGGATTGTTGATTTGGCCGGTTATCAGAACGATTATTCACAGTTCCTTGCATCGGCTGTATGGGGTATTGTATTGGCTGTATATTCATTGACAATGCCAAATTGCCCGGTAAATAAGTCGGCTGGTAAAAAATCGCTTGCATCTGCATTCGGCCTTGATGCTTTCAAACTCTTCAAACAGAAGAGAATGGCAATGTTTTTCATCTTCTCGATGTTGCTTGGCGCAGCGTTGCAGGTGTCAAACGGATATGCAAATATGTTTATAAACGGATTTGGTGAAATAGAGCAGTATGTTGGAACATTTGCTGTAGAGCATACAAATATGCTAATATCATTATCTCAGATATCTGAAACACTTTGTATCCTGCTCATACCTTTCTTCCTGAAAAGATTCGGTATAAAGGTTGTTATGTTGATAGCAATGTTGGGATGGGTGTTCCGTTTCGGTTTCTTTGCTGTGGGCGACCCTGCAATGCCGGGCGTTCTGCTCTTTGTGCTATCTATGATTGTCTATGGCGTCGCATTTGATTTCTTCAATATTTCGGGTTCATTGTTTGTAGATAAGGAGGTTCCCGAGAATATGCGTTCAAGTGCACAGGGATTGTTCATGCTTATGACCAATGGTCTTGGTGCATCAATTGGTGTGATTGCGGCACAGGAGGTTGTAAATTACTTTACCTCATATCAAGAGAACTTCTCCGGTTGGCCCACAGCGTGGTTGGTATTTGCCGGTTATGCTTTGGTTGTTGCAGTGCTTTTTGCATTGGTTTTCAAGGAGAAAAAAGGTAAGGGTGCATAATGTGTATGGTTGAGCTTGTTGTAACGGATATAATGTCGAAGGCCTCGGACCATCGTGCTCACGTTTTGCTGTTAAGTGAGAAACAGGGTCTGCGCAAGATAATTGTGGCTTTGGGATTTCTCGAGGCACAGTCGATTGCCTTCGCCCTACGCGATATAAAAACCGACCGTCCGCTCACACACGACCTCTTTGGTGGCATAACTTCTGCTTTTGGCATTGTATTGCAATATGTTCTAATCAACAACATTAGTGATGGTACATTCTGCTCACAGTTGTGCTACGTGAAGGACGACGAGGAGCATTTCATCGATTCCCGTACAAGCGATGCCATTGCAATTGCTTTGCGCTCCGGAGCACCTATATTCATTGATGATGAACTGCTTTCGCGTATGTGTATACGCGATGAGCAAAATGGTGCATTTTCCATTCCCATAACAGCTGCCGATGAAGCTACTCTCAGAGTAGCGATTGAAAATGCTGTAAAGGTCGAGAATTATGAACTTGCACACAAACTTAAAGAGGAGATAGAAGCAAGACACGCTGCACAGAATAGCGCGTGTTGCAATAATACAGACACCAACAAATAATTCTATGGCACTATTTTATGTACCCGACATAGCGAGTACGTGGAAACTCTCCGAAGAGGAGGCTGCTCACGCTCTACGTGTACTGCGCCTTACTGTCGGTAGTGGACTTGAGATAACAGATGGAAAGGGGAATTTATATAGGACATCAATAGCTTCAATTGCAGGAAAGCATTGTTATGTTGAACCTTGCACACCCTTTGCAAAACCCAAGAATTGGAATGGCAATGTGCATATAGCCATTGCTCCCACCAAGAATATGGATAGGATAGAGTGGTTTGCTGAAAAGGCAACCGAGATAGGGCTCGATGCCATAACTTTCCTGAATTGCCGTTTCTCGGAGCGCAAGGTAATCAAGCCCGAACGTGTAGAACGCATTGTCGTGTCGGCAATGAAACAGTCGCTTAAATATAGCAAACCGACTGTCGGTGATATGATGGATTTCAAGAAATTCGTTTCCCTGGAGCATCCTGGAGCAAAATATATTGCACACTGCTATGATAGCGAACGGGTACTCTTTAAGGATGTTATCATTCCAGGCGAGGATGCGACTATACTTATCGGTCCCGAAGGTGATTTTAGTCCCGAGGAGGTTGAACTTGCCGTAAAAGCAGGTTGTAAGCCTATCAGTCTTGGCAGTTCGCGTTTACGCACCGAAACAGCGGCACTTGTGGCGTGTCATACATATATACTGAAAAACGAAATATGACAAATCGCTATTTCATATTCTTCTCTTACGATGGAGCGGCCTATCACGGTTGGCAGGTTCAGCCAAATGCTGTCACCGTTCAGCAAGTGCTTGAGGAGGCTTTGGCAACCTTGTTGCGTGTGCCTGTTCCCGTTGTAGGCGCAGGTCGTACCGATACCGGTGTCAATGCGGAGTGTATGGTTGCGCACGCCAATCTGCCGGAATCTGTCGATGTGCAGCAACTGATATATAAGCTCAATAAAATTTTGCCGCCTGACATTGCTGTGAGTGAAATAAAGCGTGTGCGCGACGATGCTCACGCGCGTTTTGATGCTGTATCGCGCCGTTATCGTTACCGCGTTGTTACTGCAAAGTCACCTTTTGCACGTCGTTATGCCTTGAGGGTTGCACCCGGAATAGATTTTGATGCGATGAATCGTGCTGCCGAACTGCTGTATGAATATACCGATTTTACCAGTTTCAGCAAGCTCCACACCGATGTGAAGACCAACAACTGCAAGATTACATACGCGGCTTGGCATAATGTGGGTGGTAATGAATGGGTCTTTGAGATTGAAGCCGACCGTTTCCTTCGTAATATGGTGCGTGCAATTGTAGGTACGTTGTTGCTTGTAGGACGTGGCAAGATGAGTATTGACGGGTTCCGCGATGTTATTGAGAATAAGGCACGTGGTGAGGCCGGCGACTCTGCGATGGGCGAAGCTCTTTTCCTTGTCGATGTGAAATATTCTAATGATATTTATCTGTGATGTGGGCGCTGCTTGCTTTTATGTCGGCAGCACTGCTTGGCTGCTATGATTTCTTTAAAAAGGTCTCTTTGAAGGATAACTCCGTGCTGGCGGTGCTCTTCCTCAATACCTTTTTCTCGTCGTTGCTATTTGCTCCTTTTATATTATTGTCGCAGACAGGAACGATAACCTCGGGGCAACTGTTTGTCCCTTCTATAGATTTAGAAACGCATCTGTTGCTGCTCCTCAAGGCGGTTATTGTGCTATCTTCGTGGCTTTGTGGCTACATAGGTATAAAACATCTGCCAATAACCATTGTTTCTCCAATACAGTCGACCCGTCCGGTTCTTGTGTTGCTTGGCGCGTTGTTCCTCTTTGGCGAATCATTGAATGTCTACCAATGGATTGGCGTGATAATAGCTATTGTTCCTGTTTTTCTGCTCAGCCGCAGTGGCAAGCGTGAGGGTATTGACTTCGTAAACAACCGTTGGGTAACGTTCGTGGCTTTTGCGGCTCTGTTTGGCGCGGTGAGTGCATTGTACGATAAATACCTAATGCGCTCCATAGAACCCATCGTTGTGCAGTCGTGGTTTAACATATATCAATGTGTGCTGATGGGCGTCATAATAACAGTGATGAATATGCTGAACCCCACGCAGCGCAGTCGTAGGTTTATTTGGCGTTGGTCTATACCAATGATTTCGCTTTTTCTTGGTTTGGCCGATTTCTGTTATTTTACAGCGTTGGCACAGGAGGGTGCTCTCATTGCTGTAGTGTCTATGATTAGACGTGGAAGCGTTGTCGTTTCGTTTGTGTTCGGCGCATTACTGCTGCACGAAAAGAATCTCAAACGCAAGGCTTTTGATGTGTTGTTAATATTGCTTGGATTGTTTTTCCTATATTTGGGCTCAAGATGAAAAAGTTACTCCTGATATTATCCTTCGTTTGTGCAGCATTGTGTGTGTCTGCCCAGAATATGCGTGCAGTTTTCTTGGATGCGCCGGAATGGGTGTTCCCGTTGTTGACAAAGAACTGTCGTGCCGATTTGGTTGATTTTGTAGAAGCCGGTATGAAAGCAGAGGTTCGTAATAGACTAGATGGCGTGAGTGTTCTCAATGAATTTGACGATGATTATTTGAAACTTGCGACAACGGCTTCGTCTACTATGCAACTCAAACTGTTGCCTGCTCAAGACGACACCGTAATGTGTGTTGTGAAAACTGTTAAAGCCGAGGCTGCCGATAGCCGTATATATTTCTATGACAGGTCGTGGAATTTACTCAATGCCGGCGATAGATTTCAATTTCCATCAATCAAGGATTTTTTCACCTCGCCATCTGCAGCCGATGAATACATAGATGTATGCGATATCTATCTGGTTGCACTCACGCTCTCGGCCGATGAAAACACACTTGTCGCGGAATATACAATGCCGTCGTATATGAACACCGATGATGCCAAGACTGTGGCGCCCTTGCTTCGTAAGTTGGAATATCGTTGGAATGGTGAGCGTTTTGTTATCGAGTGATAAACACGCTGTCAATTGAGAATTCTTTTATTTCCCCTTTGTTGTACTTGTTGAATAGAGTGCGGCTGTCGTTTAAGAACTGTTGCCGTTTCTGCTCGGCATAATCCCAATCTGTAATACACGTCGTCGCAGCCGGGTATATTGTGAAATCCCGTTTGCCGTCGTTGCTCTTTGGCGCAATCCAGGTAAAAAGGTAACCCACATTTGCCGGTCGTGTGTAGTTGAGGATTTTCTTTAGGCTCATTGCGACCATTATGCCACCATCCGTGCGGCGTAGTGACATATTGGAAACAAGGTTGCCGGTGGAGTAGACCACAAGATGTCTGTCGGGGGTGTTCTTGTTCTCACGCATTTCAATGGGTTGTATAACGTGAGGGTGATTGCCTATTATGTGATTTACTCCCTGTTCAATGAGCCAGTCGCTCAACTCCTTTATATGTCTTGGTGGAAGGCTGACATATTCGTCGCCCCAGTGCATGCAGGCTATGATGGCGTCTGGTTTTTTCTCCTTGGCGGCCTGAATGTCACGTGCCATAACCTCCTTGTCAATGAGGTTTACAATCATTGGAGCTGGAACCTCTCTGCCGTTTGTGCCGTATGTGTAGTTGAGTATAGCCACCCGCACCCCTTTCCGTTCAATTATAAGAGGGTATTTCTCTTCGCGTTCCCTGCTGTCGCGATACACTCCACAATGCGCTATCTGCAGTGAGTCGAGCAGGTCGAGCGTGTATAGTGCTCCGCGCTTGCCTTTGTCGAGGCAATGGTTATTGGCATATAACAGAACATTGAAACCGGCGTCTTTTACTGCGTAGAGAAAACTGTCGGGCGCGCAGAACGACGGATAACCGCTATATCCACTTGCGCCTATTGTGGTTTCAAGATTTGCAATGGATATGTCTGCACTTTTTACAATGTTGCTTATATGTCTGAAACTGTATGAGAAACTGTATTCTCCATTCTCCTGCCTTGCCATATTGAGCTGTGTCTCGTGTTGCATTATGTCACCAGCAAATAGCAGGTCGAGCTGCTGCGTTGGCGTTGGTATTGTTTGCGCCGCCAAAAGCAGTGGCAGTGTGCCAAAGAACACTATCCTCAAGATTGTTGTGAGTGTGTGCCTCATTTGTAGATGGCGCGCTTGCCTGCGAGCAAAGTGTTTTTCATAAGTGACACGATGGTCATAGGGCCAACGCCACCGGGGACCGGGGTGATGAATGAACATTTTGGAGCAACGTTCTCAAAGTCGACGTCACCGCACAGGCGGAATCCGCTCTTGCGTGTCGCGTCGGGAACACGTGTCGTGCCTACATCAATGACAACAGCACCCTCCTTGACCATTTCGGCCTTGAGGAAGTGTGGCTGTCCGAGTGCGGCAATTATGATGTCTGCCTGCCTGCACTCTTCGGCGATATTCTGTGTGTGGCTGTGGCAGACTGTTACCGTTGCATCCCCGGGGATGCTCTTTTGCATCATCAGGTTTGCCATTGGCTTTCCAACAATGTTGCTTCGTCCCAGGACAACGCATTTTTTCCCTTTAGTATCAATATTGTATCGACGTAATAGTTCCATTATGCCGTTGGGTGTTGCCGATAGGAAACAGGGCAATCCAATGGCAAGTCGGCCGGCATTCACGGGGTGAAAACCGTCAACATCCTTGCGGTAGTCTATTGCTTCGGTAACCTTTTGCTCGTCAATGTGCTTGGGCAGTGGTAGTTGGACAATGAAGCCGTCAATATCGGCATCGTTGTTCAGTTCCTCAACTTTTGCAAGCAACTCCTCTTCGGTGATGTCGGCTTCGTAACGTATGAGGGTTGAGGTAAAACCACACTCCTCGCAGGCCTTTACCTTGCTGGCAACGTATGTTTCACTGCCTCCGTCGTGGCCTACAAGAATTGCGGCAAGATGTGGGCGCTTGCCACCGTTTGCCAATATTTCATTAACCTCGGCTGCTATCTCGTTCTTTATCTGTGTAGCAATGGCTTTACCGTCGATAAGTTGCATAATGATTATATTTTAGAACTTGAATTTTGACATCATATTACTCATTTTACCACCAGCAAAGCTCTTCATTGTCTTGCGTATCTGCTCAAACTGCTTCATTAGGCGGTTTACATCCTGCATTGTTGTGCCACTACCGCGTGCAATGCGCTCTTTGCGTGATGTGTTGATGATGTCCGGGTTGGCACGCTCTTTTGGAGTCATTGACTGTATTATAGCTTCAACACCTTTGAATGCATTGTCGTCAATGTCAAGGTCCTTTACAGCCTTGCCCACGCCGGGAATCATTGCCATCAGGTCCTTGATGTTACCCATCTTCTTGATTTGCTGTATCTGTGTGAGGAAGTCGTTGAAGTCGAATTGGTTACGTGCAAGTTTGCGCTGTAGCTTCTTTGCCTCTTCTTCGTCGAACTGCTCCTGTGCGCGTTCAACAAGTGAAACGACGTCGCCCATACCAAGGATTCGGTCGGCCATACGGTTAGGGTGGAACTGGTCAATCGCTTCCATCTTCTCGCCTGTTCCGATGAACTTGATAGGCTTTGTAACCACGGTGCGGATAGAGAGTGCGGCACCACCACGTGTGTCACCATCGAGCTTTGTGAGGATGACACCTGTGAAATCAAGACGGTCATTGAACTCCTTGGCGGTGTTGACAGCGTCCTGACCGGTCATTGAGTCAACGACAAACAGTGTTTCAGTGGGTTTTACAGCCTCTTTGATGGCTGCAATTTCGTTCATCATCGCCTCGTCGACAGCCAAACGTCCAGCTGTATCTATGATGACAAGGTTATAGCTCTTGGCTTTAGCCTCCTTGATGGCGTTGAGTGCGATTTGAACAGGGTCTTTGCTCTCGGGCTCGCTGTATACAGGAACACCGATTGCCTCACCAAGAACCTTCAGCTGGTCAATGGCTGCCGGGCGGTAAACGTCGCAAGCAACCAAAAGTGGGTTGCGGTTCTTCTTTTTCTTGAGGTAGTTTGCAAGCTTTGACGAGAATGTTGTCTTACCGCTACCCTGAAGACCAGACATAAGAATTACGGCCGGATGTCCTTCGTAATTTACTTCGGCTGTTTCTCCACCCATCAATGCGGTGAGTTCATCGTGCACGATTTTTACCATCAGCTGGCTCGGATGCAGCGATGTAAGCACGTTCTGACCTATAGCTTTGTTCTTTACCGTGTCGGTGAAGGTTTTTGCCACTTTGTAGTTTACGTCGGCATCAAGTAGTGCCTTACGTACGTCCTTGAGCGTTTCTGCTACGTTGACTTCGGTTATTCGACCCTCTCCTTTGAGTATTTTCAATGAGCGTTCAAGACGCTCGCTTAGATTTTCAAACATTTTTGTATATTTTGTTTTGTTATTAATTCTTCTTGATGCTTATAATGCCTCCCGTAGTCGTGTCGAACAGCACTTTGACCGTGCTGCTCTTGCTGAACAGACTCTTTGAAAGGACCTCGACGATACCAAGCTGTGCTATGGGGATTTCCTTTTCAACATAGGTCTTGGCTCTTGTATATACCTCCATCCTTACGCGGCCGGGAATGTTGTAGCAGATGCCTTCCTGCTTGATGCTTTTCTTTTTTGTGCTTTCATCGGCAATCGGGTGCTCCACTGTCTTCAAGTCTTTAAGGCTGTAGTACACCGGCTCTCCGGCAAGGTTCTCTTTGTCCACTACGCCAAGCTTGTGCGAAAAACGAAAGAGTACGGCCTTTGTCGTGTCGTGTATCTCGTTGGGCGCTATTGCATAGCTGTATGAACGATATATGGTGTCTGTGCGTCCGATAAACATCTCGGTGAGGGCTCTCTCCTGTTTGTCAAGCTCCTGTAGCAACAGCGATATTGCGGCACCGTCACTTGGCATATTCTCCGACAAACCTCTTGTTATGGCAAGTTTGCTCTCGCGTATCGCATAGATCTCTTTGGCTGTTAGCTCGGCCATCTTGGCTGTTGATGTGGCTGTCAACATCTCCTCGGTCATGTATTGTGATGCGTCGATTCTGTTGCTTGTGGCAGTGTGTGATGTCTTGTTGTCTGTCGGCTCGTCGGGGACGCTTGTGTTTATGGCACAGATGATTCCTTTGTCGTTGAGCCTTATGTTGCTTGCCGTGCTGTTGTTGAGCTTTATGGTAAACGCCTTCTCTTTACAGGGGAAGCCTTCGCAATGGCTGTCGATGCCGACAATCTCCCAGCGGTTGTTTGCCTCTGTTATCACATTCTTTATGTGAAGGAATCTCTCGGCGTAACTGTGGAACTCGCCCGGAGTCTGGGTTATGCAGCTTGCCTCCACGGTGATGTTTATCTTTGTGTCGGGCAGATAGTATGTCACCCCTTCGCTTGTGCCGGGGAAAAATGATGTTACGACAGTCTGTGCCACACAGGGGGCAGACAACGCAATTATAAACGCAATAATGAGTTTTTTCATCTTGTTTATGGGTTTTGTTTTGCCAAAGCGCAAAAACTCTAATTTGTCGCGAAGATAGTAATTTCTTTTTAATTTAGCCCTCAAATGATAGTTTAACTTATTTATAAGGTCTTTATTTGTTATTTTTGCTAATAAAATGCTGTAAACGTTGTGGTTTTTCCGCAACTTTGTTTTATTTTTGTGAGGTACTAACAATTGATGAAATTGGATTTTTGGTATGTCAACAATAAGAATACACGATAGGGAATTTGTAAAATCAATTTCTCGTGAAGAGATTGCTGCCGAGATCAAACGTGTGGCAGAGAGGATAAACAAGGATTATGCGGGCAAGCGTCCTCTGCTTCTTGGTGTGCTGAACGGCTGTTTTATGTTCGTGTCGGACTTGATGAAGAACCTCGAAATAGAGTGTGAGGTGTCTTTTGTGAAATTCTCGTCATATCAGGGCGCCGATACAACCGGTACCGTAAAGCAGGTGTTGGGACTGGCCGAGTCAATTGCCGGTCGCGACGTGATAATTGTCGAAGATATTGTAGACACAGGTCTTACAATGCACAAGATGCTCGAAACGCTGGCCGAGAGTAAGCCTGCTTCACTTGCAATAGCATCGCTTTTTCTCAAGCCGGCCCGTTTGCGTGTTGATGTGGATGTTAAATACTCGGCATTTGAGATACCCGACAGGTTTATCGTTGGTTATGGCCTCGATTATGACGGTCTGGGCCGAAACCTTCCCGATGTGTATGATGTTAAAGAATAAGAATAAAGTATATATAAAATGCTTAATATAGTTATTTTTGGCGCTCCCGGTAGCGGTAAGGGTACGCAGAGTGAAAGAATAGTTGCAAAATATGGTTTGGACCATATTTCAACCGGTGAAGTCTTGCGTGGCGAAATTGCTGCAGGAACAGAATTGGGAAAAACAGCGCAGAAGATTATAGACAAAGGTCAGCTGATTCCGGATGAGCTGATGATTGACATCCTTGCTTCAAAACTCGATTCGCTTACAAGTGGCAACGGTGTGATTTTTGATGGCTTCCCTCGTACAATAGCACAGGCCGAGGCGTTGAAGGTTATGCTGAATGAGCGCGGCCAGGACGTTACAGCGATGATTGAACTCGATGTGCCGGAGGAGGAACTTATGACACGCCTGTTGAAGCGTGGTCAGGAGTCTGGCAGAGCCGATGATAATGAAGAAACAATAAAGAAACGCCTCGTTGTATATAACGAACAGACATCACCCCTCAAGGAGTGGTATGAGAACGATGGCAAGCACTGTTATATCAACGGTCTTGGCGAGCTCGATCGTATATTTGCTGATATAGCAGCTGCTATTGATTCGAGAATGTAAAGCAAACGGGGCAATCCTTTGCTCCTTTATTGATAAGTTGCCGCCAAACGTGGCAACTTTTACTGTTTATTTGTTTAACAGCCCGCAAGGGGGCTGAAAATGATGTTATGGCAGAGTCTAATTTTATTGATTATGTGAAGATTGTGTGCCGTTCGGGTCGTGGAGGCCGCGGAATGGCTCACTTGCATCGTGCGAAATATATACCGAACGGCGGTCCTGATGGTGGTGACGGTGGTAAGGGTGGTGATATTATACTGCGTGGAAACCGTAACTATTGGACATTGCTTCACCTTAAATATCAGCGTCACATTTTTGCCGGTAACGGACAGAATGGCGGTATCAACAAAAGTACCGGTGCCGATGGTGAAAGCAAAATTGTCGATGTGCCTTGCGGAACAGTGGCGTACAATGCCGAAACAGGTGAATTTCTTTGTGATGTAATGGAGGACGGCCAGCTTGTGACTCTGCTCAAAGGTGGTCGAGGTGGTCTTGGAAATGTGCATTTTGCAACTCCTACCCGTCAGGCTCCACGTTTTGCACAGCCCGGTGAACCAATGCAGGAGATGACCGTTACGCTTGAACTGAAGCTACTTGCCGATGTCGGTCTTGTGGGTTTCCCGAATGCGGGAAAATCAACGTTGCTCTCTTCGGTATCTGCTGCAAAGCCTAAGATTGCGAATTATCCGTTCACTACACTTGAGCCCAACTTGGGAATTGTGTCCTATCGCGATAACAAATCGTTTGTGATGGCCGACATTCCGGGTATTATTGAAGGTGCAAGCCAGGGTAGGGGATTGGGATTGCGTTTCTTGCGTCACATTGAACGAAATTCATTGCTGCTGTTTATGGTGCCGGCCGATGCGGATGACATCAAGAAAGAGTACGAGGTGCTGCTTAATGAGCTTGCGACATTCAATCCCGAGATGCTCGACAAACAGCGCGTTCTTGCAATAACAAAATGCGACCTTATTGACGAGGAACTCAAGGAAATGCTGTCGGAGAATCTTCCCGAAGATGTTCCGCACGTCTTTATTTCGGCACCAACCGGAGAGGGTATTCAGGAACTGAAGGATGTCCTTTGGGCAGCACTCAATAGTGAGGAGAATCGTCTTGCGGCTGTTAAGCGCGAAGAGCTTGTACATAGAAATTATGACCGCAAGATGCTTGCTGCCGATTTCGCTGATTGGGAAGCTGATTTTGAAGATGGGACCGATGTTGATGATGACGATGATTTTAATTACGAGGAGTTTGACTTCGACGATGAGTGAGATAATTAATACACAAACATAAATTAAAGACCTGTAAATAACTATGGCTACAAAAAAACATTCGTGGAACTATGAAAATGTCGGTGGTTCTACACGTGTGAAGATTACAACCGGTGCGGATATTGCTCACCTTGCTGAGCTTGACCTGAAGAAGTGGACTGTACTTTCGTGTCCTACTGCCGGTTTGGATATTGACGAGAAGAGTTTGAAATATGTCGATGTAGACAATGATGGCCGCATCCGAGTGAGTGATGTAATATCAACATCGCAGTGGTTGACTTCTGTAGTTAAGGATTCTGAATTGTTGGTAAAGGGTGCTGATGGTATAGACGTTGAGTCTTTCAATCAAGAATGTGCTGATGGCAAGAAACTCTATAACTCGGCAAAACAGATTCTTGTGAATTTGGGTAAGGAGGGAACGGTTATCTCTTTGGCTGATACAAAAGATATTACTGCGATTTTTGCCAAGACTCGTTTCAACGGTGATGGCATTATAACGGCGCAGACCCCCGATAACGACGGAGAAAAGGCTGTGGTTGAGGCTATTGTCAATTCATTGGGCGGTGTTATGGACCGCAGCGGTGAGAATGGTGTGAATGCCGAACTTATTGAGAAATTCTACCAGCTTTTGGCTGATTATGTAGCGTGGAATGATGCTGCCGTTGAAGCTCCTTATGGTGCCGACACAGATGCGGCTATTGAAGCATACAATGCCCTTGATGCTAAAATCAAGGACTATTTCGTGCGTGCTGAACTTGCATCGTTCTCGCCCGAAAGTGCAATGAAACTCGATGTGCAGGCTGGACTTATTGAGGCTATCAGTGCCGATAATCTTACGGCCAAGACGGAAGAGATTGCTGCATATCCTATTGCTCGCATTACAGACAAGACCGACTTGGATGTTGATGCTGCAATCAACCCGGCTTGGGCGTCAAAATTTAAGACACTCCTTTCAATTGTTAAGCCAAAGGAGAAGACTATCACAAAAGAGTCTTGGGCTGCAATCGGTTCTTCTTTTGCTGCGTATAATGCGTGGAAGGCCGCTAAGGTAGGTGGCGAGGTTGAGGCTCTTGGTCTTGATGTAATAAAGCAGATGCTCGCCGATGACAAGAAGCAGGCGTTGCTTGACCTTGTTGCGCAAGATGCTGAACTTAAGGATACTGCTGATGGTATTGATATGGTAGATAAGTTCTTGTATATATACCGTGATTTCTATCGTTTGCTCCGCAACTATGTTACTTTCCAGGATTTCTATTGCAGGGATAAGAAAGTTAAGGCGGTTTTCCAGAGCGGACGTTTGTTGATAGATCAACGCGAATGTCGTATGTGTATGAATGTAACAGATATGGCAAAGCATAACACTATGGCACCTGCGAGCGGTATGTATCTTGTGTATTGCGATTGTACCACCAAATCAAGCCCCGCTAAAGCAAGTATTGTTGCTGCTGTTACTGTTGGTGATGTCGGTGACCTCTTTGTCGGTAAAAATGCGATATATTTCGACAATTCAGGTGTTATGTGGGATGCTGTAATAACAAAGATTGTTGAAAATCCAATCAGTATCGGTCAAGCGTTCTGGTCGCCGTATCGTCGTATGTCAAAAACTATTGAGAACCTTATTAATAAGAGTGCTGCCGAGAAGGATGCAGCTATAATGAAGGATGCTGATGCCAAAATCAATGCTATGCCTGCAGCGAAACCTGCCGAGGGTGATGCTAAAACTCCGGCTCCACCATTTGATATAGCAAAGTTTGCCGGTATCTTTGCTGCCATTGGCGTGGCTGTCGGTATGATTGGTACTGCTTTGGCTGGTATCTTGGAGAGTCTTAAAGGTCTTGCGTGGTGGCAATATGTTGGAATATTCATTGGTATTATGATGTTTATTTCCGGTCCGGCAATGATTATGGCGTGGATGAAGTTGCGTCGTCGTAATATAGCTCCGCTGCTCAATGCTAATGGATGGGCTGTCAATGCATCTTCTAAGATTAGTATTCCATTTGGTGAAACCCTTACCGATATTGTTAAATTCCCAAAATTGAAGCTTAAAGACCCTTATGCCAAGAAGAGTATCCCAACGTGGGCAAAGTGGCTTATTTCATTGGCCGTAATTGCTGTGGTGGTTGCCGGTCTGTGGCTTGGCAATGTCTTTGCTTCTTTTGGTTGCTCTTCTCCATTGCCATTCTTTAATGAGGAGAAGGTTGAGGTTGTTGAGACACCTGTAGGTGAGAATGCTCCGGTTGCTGATGCTGCTGTAGAAAAAACTCCTACAGAAACTCCTGCAGCAGAGGAGGCTACTCCTGTAGAAGGATAAGAGTAATACCTTATATAATATAATAGTCCATCGCAGTGCGCTGCGGTGGGCTATGTTTTTTAGGAGTGCATTTCTGACTTGTATTTGTACAGTGGGTCAGGCTTGATATTTTGTCCCGAGTGCGTTGTGTTGTTCCAATTTGAAATAGATGTGTGCTTTGTTTGTTTGAAGCCTTGTAGATGCCTTTTTTATGCTCGTTGTTTCCGTTTTTATTACGCAAAATAAAAATTTAATATTTTTTAACATTAAAAATTGCCGTTTTCAGGTGGTTTTTAGGGCTTTTTTTTGAGTTTGGCTGGGTTTTGCGATGTGGTTTTTGCTAAAAAGCGGTTAAATGCTTTTTTATTAGAAAAATATTTTTTACCTTTGCAGTCCAAAATGGACTATCGTGTTTTGAAGGGTCCAATTGAGCAGAAATATTTAAAAACAATATATAATAATTAAAAATTTAACAAAATGCCTACAATTCAGCAATTAGTAAGAAAAGGCAGAGAGGTTATTGTAGAGAAGAGCAAGTCGCCTGCACTCGACAACTGTCCACAGCGTCGCGGTGTATGTGTACGTGTTTACACTACAACTCCAAAGAAACCTAACTCTGCGATGAGAAAGGTTGCTCGTGTACGCTTGACCAACCAGAAGGAGGTAAACTCTTACATCCCGGGTGAAGGTCACAACTTGCAGGAGCACTCAATCGTTTTGGTACGTGGTGGCCGTGTTAAGGACCTCCCAGGTGTACGTTATCACATCGTTCGTGGTACTCTTGATACCGCAGGTGTAGCAAACCGTACACAGCGTCGTTCTAAGTATGGTGCTAAGCGTCCTAAGGCTAAGAAGTAATTTTGCCTTCAAGCATAGCTGAGTGATCCCGGCTTGTAAAAAATGGGATATGACTCAAAATTTTTAAAGACATATTTTATAACTAGTTTTGGTTTGTTGGAAGTTATAAAGGTTGAGTAAATGCCTCGGTGGAGGCGTTGAAGAAAACAATAACACAGCCACACAAAACATTAATTTTCGCAAAAGAAAATGAGAAAAGCAAAACCAAAAAAGCGCGTGGTCCTTCCGGATCCCGTTTTCAATGATCAGATGGTTTCTAAGTTCGTTAACCACCTGATGTTTGATGGAAAGAAAAACATTTCTTACACTATTTTCTATGGTGCCCTCGAGCTCGTTGGTAACAAGATGAAGAACGAGGAGAAAACTCCGCTGGAAATTTGGAAGCAGGCTTTGGAGAATATTACTCCAAAAGTAGAGGTTAAGTCACGCCGTATCGGTGGTGCTACTTTCCAGGTTCCTACAGAAATCCGTGCTGACCGCAAGGAGTCAATCTCAATGAAGAATATGATTATGTTCGCACGCAAGCGTGGTGGCAAATCTATGTCAGAGAAGCTCTGTGCTGAGATTATGGATGCATTCAACAACCAGGGTGGTGCTTACAAGCGTAAGGAGGATATGCACCGTATGGCTGAGGCAAACCGTGCATTCGCACATTTCCGTTTCTAATCAGTAATAGTACAAGAAAATGGCAAACGAATTACAATTTACCCGTAATATCGGTATTAGTGCTCACATCGATGCTGGTAAGACTACTACATCGGAGCGTATTTTGTTCTACACCGGTCTTTCACACAAGATTGGTGAGGTTCACGACGGTGCTGCTACTATGGACTGGATGGAGCAGGAGCAGGAGCGTGGTATTACAATTACCTCTGCTGCTACTACTACTTTCTGGAACTGGAAGGATCAGCAGTATAAGTTCAATTTGATTGATACTCCGGGACACGTTGACTTTACCGCCGAGGTAGAGCGTTCACTTCGTGTTCTTGATGGTGCTATTGCTGCATTCTGTGCGGTAGGTGGTGTTGAGCCACAGTCTGAGACTGTATGGCGTCAGGCTGACAAGTACAACGTTCCACGTATCGCTTACGTGAACAAGATGGACCGTTCAGGTGCTGACTACTTCTCTGTAATGCGTCAGATGAAGGAGATTCTTGGTGCAAACCCATGTCCTGTAACAATTCCTATCGGTTCTGAGGAGAAGTTCCTTGGTGTAATCAATCTAATCACTATGAAGGCTCTCGTTTACAGAGATGGCGCTTTGGATTACACTGTTGAGGAGATTCCTGCTGAGTTGGTTGATGAGGCTAACCAGTGGAGAGAGCACCTTCTTGAGAAGGCTGCTGACTTCGATGAGGAGTTGATGATGAAGGTTCTTGAAGATCCTGAGTCTATTACAGAAGAGGAGATTATTGCTGCTATCCGTAAGGGTACACTTGCTTTAGAGATTACTCCAATGACTTGTGGTTCTTCATTCAAGAATAAGGGTGTTCAGCCACTTCTTGACTTTGTATGTGCATTCTTGCCTTCTCCACTTGATACTCCAGCTATCGAGGGCGTTAATCCTAAGACAGACGAGACAGAATCTCGTAAACCATCTGAGGATGACAAGACATCGGCACTTGTGTTCAAGATTGCTACAAACCCATTCGTTGGTCGTTTGATCTACGTTCGCGTTTATTCAGGTAAACTCGAGTCAGGTTCATATATCTACGACAGCCGTTCAGGTCGCAAGGAGCGTATCTCTCGTATGTTCCAGATGCACTCAAACAAGCAGAATCCGGTAGAGGTTCTCGGCGCTGGTGATATCGGTGCTGTGATTGGTATGAAGGACGTACGTACAGGTGATACACTCTGTGCAGAGGATGCACCTATCGTACTTGAGTCTATGACATTCCCCGATCCTGTGATCTCTATCGCTGTAGAGCCTAAGACACAGAAAGACCTTGATAAGCTTGCTAACGGTCTTGCTAAACTTGCAGAGGAGGATCCTACTTTTACAGTAAGAACAGACGAGCAGTCAGGCCAGACAATCATCTCAGGTATGGGTGAGCTTCACCTTGAGATTATCATCGACCGTTTGAAGCGTGAGTT
>JAGCMB010000062.1 GCA_017646665.1 Bacteroidaceae bacterium | reverse complement strand
GCAGTGCATAGGCAATTATTATAGTTGTTACATGGATGCCCAATAGAGGTGTGCGCAGTATTGGCTGTACATCACTGTTACTGTTGAGACCGAGCGCGGCAACAACAAAAAACATAGCGGCAACAACTACGAGCAATCTACTCAATAGCACGAAGCGCTTATTGCGCCCCAGAGCAACTGCAAGCAACATTACAAAAAGAACAAACAGCATAAGCGCCTCGGCACCATTGGTTGCCGGGAACACGCCATGCCCGCACCATAGCACGCACAAAAACAAGAAAGACACCGGCAGCGCCACCCACATTCTCCTGGCAAGAATGCTCAGAGACATAATATCCCTCTCTTTTTTTACAGCAACCTTTACACTTATGGTTTTCCCTTTAATCTGCTGCAGCAAGGCTTTGAAGCCGCTCTGTCTGTCAAAGAAAAGCAAAAGGAACGAGAAGAACACCATTGCATAGCCCAAGTAACTTATCGGACGGCCATACACATCGTGCGAGACCAACAGCGACAGGCAACCGTCCTCTACTCCTTTTATACAGAACTGATAGCCATTGATTTTTATAGGAGCATTCAACGACAAGGTATGTAAATCAGATGCCTTGATGTTATCGGTACGGATATATGCCTTGTAGTCACTTGGAGCGCCGTTATCCAGGTATATAGTATCGACACTCACCAATTGCAGACGGAACGGCAACTTCACCAATTGCCCGTCGTGCATTTCAAACATTGAAGCCGGTACACCACCCTCTGAAATTGCCATATCCCCGCGCTTTGAGCTGAGGAACGAAACAAATGCGCCAAGCAACACCACGACAAACGAAAAGTGTAACAAAATAAGCGAAATGCGCCTGGAAGCACACAATATATATACTACGGCCGCAACAGCAAGACACAGCCACAAGGCTATAAACCAATAGGAATGGTATATATATTCAATGACAAAAAGTGAGCCATAAAGGCTTTCGATAATGGTTGCGACAATCAACACAAGCGTTATAAGCCCGGCACAGCCAAAAGATATGATTTTAAACAGACGCGACATCAGTTTGAGCATAGATGTTCAACAAGCACACGGACACCTATGAGCAACAGGATTATACCGCCACACAATTCTGCACGGAGTTTTTTTGCAAAGCCATTACCGAATTTCAGTCCAAGCCCCAATCCGATGATTGTGAGAAGGAACGAAACAAGAAAAATTATTGCAAGCGGATAACAGAGCGACGCTGCTGAATGATAACCCATACAAGAGAAAGATATGCCCACAGCCAAAGCATCAATACTTGTAGCAATAGCCAACGTAAATATAACCTTATAGCGTCGTGGGTTAAAACGTTTCTTCTCCTCTTCTTTGAACGACTCTACAATCATACGCACTCCCAAAAAGCCCAATATGCCAAATGCAAGCCAATGGTCTACACTTTCAATCAAATCGCGGCACAAATCGGTTCCCCACCATCCTAAAAACGGATTAAGAGCCTGGAAAAAACCAAAAAGGAAAGCCATTGTAAGCATAGGTCTCCAAACGACTTTCTTGAAAAGTATTCCGCTGGCAATAGACACGGCAAAACAATCCATCGCAAGAGCCAATGCCATAAGCCATATTTCTATATGTGTCATAGTATGTGCAATGTTTTGTACAAAAATACATTATTTATAATATTATTGAGGCTAGAAACGGTTTAAATTTTCATCAAAAGAGATATTTGCATAAATACATAAGACAGACTCCTCTTTTTCGTATCTGTTTCCCTTTGTCAAAATCATACGACTGCAAACTCTTAAAAAATGAAAAACAATGTAAAAACTACAAGGAAATTGAATCGGAAGAGACTCTAAAAACAATAAAAAGAATTAAAGCTGTTGCAAAAACAAAAAAATGCCCATAACTTTGTAGGCACTTACTATTGGGGCTATCTGGATTTGACAGCGGGTAGAAAAGGTATGTAAGCACGCAGTGCATTGCCGGTTCGCACTATAATATGAGTTGGCAAAAATTTATCTGGCAACAATAACTACGCTCTTGCTGCTTAATCGAAGTATAGTAGATTAGCTTAATCCCTGCACCAGGTGCGGGGACAAGACATCACCCGGACGCTGTTGTTCCGAAGCAATCCGACACGGTGGTGCAGTCAAATCGGGACTAACCATTGCAGGCCTCGATGCAGTGGCGACATTTTAGAGGATAAGGCGCAGGTTGGTGGTCGCGGTCTTGCCTACGCACGAAAAACCTACCGATGACTAAGCGTGTAGAAAGCATATGGTTTCCCTGTTTGGACGAGGGTTCGACTCCCTCTAGCTCCACTTTTAACGGTGTGATTTCACCCCGAAACAATAAGGAAGGCATTGATAATCTGATAGATTACCAGTGTCTTTCTTCATTTTTGCACCCGTTATCCTGACAGCACCCCGTGACCTGCAATGAAGAAAACCACCAATTTTTATCCTTAAAATACAAGTTTGTACTATATTGTTTTGTTTAATTGTATATTTTGACTACATTTGCACGAGAATTACAAAATAGACACAAAAACGCGATTATTATGAACAACATATATCTTAAAAAGCTCCCTATGCAGGGATTTGCCACCACACAATCGTCGTTGCAGCAATTTGTACAGCACGTCTACCAATTGCAGCACACATCAATATTTTTCTGCCTGAGTGGCGAGGCACTTTTCACCATAGACGGACAAAAATACCGTTTCACCCCTGGGCAGATTATAATTTGCCCGACTGGCTCAAACATCCTTTTGCTCGATATTACAAGTGATTTTTCATCACGTCTGCTTGGACTATCAAAGCATATATGGCTGGCGGCACGCAGTTCAATGAGCCCTGAAACAATACAGGCAATAGAATGTCGCACGCATCAGGGCGGCAACAGCAATCTCGAAAAGGAGTTCCTGAACAATATTTTCAGACAAATAGACATTCTGGATCTTGAGGCCGGAAGCAACAACGAGAATATAGACTATTGCCGTCAGAACATCACACTTGCCGTAAACTCACTGCTGTTATACATCCAGCACATCAGCAAGACTCATCGCACATTGGCAAAGGAACATATTGGCGAGAACAAGGACAAGCTGTTCTATGAATTCAGAATGTTGCTCACAAACCATTTCCGCGAAGACAGGTCGGTGCAGTTCTATGCTGACAAAATGAGAATATCAACCCGACACCTTAATTCTATTTGCCAACGTGCAAGCGGGCAGAATGCAAAGGAAATCATCGACCACTTTACAATAATTGAGCTTGAAGTAAACCTCATATATACACACAAAAGTTTCCAGGAGCTAGTCAATGAATTCCATTTCCCCGACCAGAGCTACCTGAACCGTTATTTCAAGCGTCACACCGGTTATTCGTTATCAGAATTCCGCTCGAATGGAGTGATGGTAGACTAATACAAAGCGAGAGTCACGTACAGTGGTACGTGACTCTCGCTTTGTATATAGGCTTTTTAGGCTTCTACCTTAAAAGGAGCATTGGGAGCATAGCCTCCTCGCTCGGGAATACGTATTTCGCCGAATTGTGCCTCGTATCTCATCAAATTATCCTGCAACGCAAGTGCAAGACGCTTTGCGTGCTCGGGAGTCATAACAATACGCGACTTCACTTTTGCTTTGTTGACGCCGGGCATCATACGCACAAAATCAAATACAAATTCTGATGTTGAATGGGCTATAATCGCAAGATTTGCGTATGTACCCTCAGCAACATCCTCCTTGAGTTCTATCTGCAACTGGTTTTCCTTAATATCCATAACTGATTATTTTGCTCTTGAACTATGGAATGAAACTAAATTAATGTCAAATATCAATGTTGAGTAAGCAGGAATTCCCGATGTCCCATTTACGCCATAACCAAGCATATATGGTATATAGATTTTCCATATATCACCATCGGTCATATTCTGAATTGCTGTACAAAAACCTGTAACTGTTTCAGACAGTTTAAGAGTTGCCGGAACATTGAACGATGGATTCAGCTCGCCGCTGTAACTCTTGTCAAAGAGATATCCATCGGGATATGTTGCCGACGGAATGAGGCGACCGCTATAATTTATGACTACACTGTCATTGAAAAGAGGATGTGTCGTACCATTTCCCTCTTCAATAACCTGGCAATAGACATAGTATTCATTGCTCCATTCCTTTTCGGGGTTAAGTCCATCGGCAAGGAATATCTTCCAATCGCCATAGGTGTTCGCACGTGCCACTGTAGCAATAGAATCCACAAACTGCACATTACGGGCCTGCCAATTGTCAAACTCGCCGGCATCACTGCTCTCGTCGCACGATGTAAGCCCGAAGAGGGCCAACACCATAAGCGACAATAATATTTTCAATTCTTTCATTTTCTATTGTTATGCTAACTTTTTCAAAACCGATGTAATGCTTACATTATCCTGAATAATGTTACGCAAATCGGCAATAGCCACACGACGCTGCTCCATTGTATCACGCTCACGCAATGTCACCATTCCATCCTCCAAAGTCTGGTGGTCGACTGTAACACAGTAAGGAGTACCGATTGCGTCCATACGACGGTAACGCTTACCGATAGAATCCTTCTCTTCGTAATAACAATTGAAGTTGAATTTGAGTTCATTCATTATCTCACGAGCCTTCTCGGGCAGACCATCTTTCTTGACCAAAGGCAATACAGCCAATTTCACAGGAGCAAGAGCAGCCGGCAAACGAAGAACGACACGTGTTTCACCATTCTCGAGTTTCTCCTCGCAATATGATGCACACATAACGCTCAAGAACATACGGTCTACACCGATAGATGTTTCAATTACATACGGAGTGTAACTTTCATTTGTTTCAGGATCGAAATACTTGATATTCTTGCCTGAATATTTCTCGTGCTGACCAAGGTCAAAATCAGTACGTGAATGGATACCCTCAACCTCTTTAAAGCCGAATGGCATACGGAACTCAATATCTGTTGCAGCATTTGCATAGTGAGCAAGTTTGTCGTGATCGTGGAAACGATAGGCATCGTCGCCGAAGCCAAGAGCCTTGTGCCAAGCAAGACGTGTCTCCTTCCACTTATTGAACCACTCGAGTTCGCTGCCGGGACGTACAAAGAACTGCATCTCCATCTGCTCGAATTCACGCATACGGAAGATGAACTGACGCGCTACAATCTCGTTACGGAACGCTTTACCAATCTGCGCGATACCGAATGGAACACGCATACGGCCAGTCTTCTGTACGTTCAGGTAATTTACGAAGATTCCCTGCGCTGTTTCGGGACGAAGATATACCTTCATTGCACCATCTGCTGTTGAACCCATCTCGGTTGAGAACATCAGGTTGAACTGACGTACCTCGGTCCAGTTGCGTGTTCCCGAAATTGGGCAAGCAATCTCTTCGTCGATGATAATCTGACGCAACTCCTCGAGATTCATATCGTTGAGAGCTTTTGCAAAACGAGCCTGAAGAGCATCACGCTTCTCTTTCTCGGCGAGGACCTTTGGGTTAGTCTGCATAAAGAGTTCGCGGTCAAAAGAGTCGCCGAAACGCTTTGCTGCCTTTGCAGCCTCTTTCTCCATCTTCTCCTCATACTTTGCCATCTGCTCTTCAATGAGAACATCGGCGCGGTAACGTTTCTTTGAGTCACGGTTGTCAATAAGAGGGTCATTGAACGCATCGACGTGGCCCGAAGCCTTCCATATTGTCGGATGCATAAAGATAGCCGAGTCAATACCTACGATGTTGTCGTGGAGCAACACCATACTCTGCCACCAATATGTCTTTATGTTATTCTTGAGTTCAACACCCATCTGTCCGTAGTCGTACACCGCACCAAGACCATCATAAATATCGCTTGAAGGGAATACAAAACCATACTCTTTGCAATGCGCAACTACTTTCTTAAATACATCTTCCTGTGCCATAGTTTTATTTTAGTTTATATTATATTCTATAATTATCTCGCAAAGATAATATTTTTTATTTAAAATAAATGTCCATTACGACATTTAACAACATTATGAATTTCAAAAACAGCTATCCGACAGCCCAAATAGACTCAAAATTTCATTATTTCGTTAATTTTGACTATATTCGCAGATTAATTGATTCAATATCCTAAAATTAAACAAAAGCAGAGCATTATGGCTCGTTGCAGATTATGGATTACAAAGACGAATTTGACGAAAACACTACTGATGTAAATGCCGGGAACCACACAGCCGAAAGCGGTGCTACGGAACACAGCCAATACCACGAAGCGGACGGTATCAGACACAAACTGACCGGAATGTACCGCAACTGGTTTTTGGATTATGCCTCGTACGTTATTCTGGAGCGTGCCGTGCCACACCTTTATGACGGACTCAAGCCTGTGCAACGACGCATCCTGCACGCTATGCGCGAACTCGATGACGGACGATACAACAAAGTGGCAAACGTTGTGGGACACACTATGCAGTACCACCCTCACGGTGATGCTTCCATTGCCGGTGCCTTGGTGCAGATGGGACAGAAGGATTTCCTTATTGACTGCCAAGGTAACTGGGGTAACATATTGACCGGCGACTCGGCTGCTGCCCCCCGATACATAGAAGCACGTCTGTCACATTTTGCACACGACGTGGTCTTTAACCCAAAAACAACCGAGTGGAAATTGTCATACGACGGCCGCAACAAAGAGCCCATCACCCTACCCGTCAAATTTCCATTATTGCTTGTACACGGTGTTGAGGGAATCGCCGTGGGTTTATCATCAAAAATACTGCCGCACAACTTCAACGAGGTGTGCGATGCCGCAATATCGTACCTAAGAAATGAGGATTTCCAGCTGTATCCTGATTTTCAGACCGGTGGCTGCATAGATGTATCGCGCTACCACGACGGCGACCGCACAGGCCGCGTACGCATCCGTGCAAAAATCACAAAGTCAGACGACAACAAAACGCTGACAATCACCGAGATACCATTCGGAAAAACCACACCGCTCGTCATTGAATCAATACTAAAGGCCGTTGACAATGGCAAAATTAAGATACGCAAGATTGACGACAACACATCGGACAAAGTAGAAATCCTCGTCCAACTAGCCCCTGGCGTGTCGAGCGACAAGACCATAGATGCCCTATACGCCTTCACCGACTGCGAAATAAGCATCACACCTTGTTGCTGCGTCATCGACAATCAGACTCCTGTGTTCCTGACAGTGAGCGAGCTGTTGCGCCGTTCGGTTGACAGCACAAAAGAGCTGTTGCGCCTTGAATTACAAATACGCAAAGGTGAATTACTTGAACAGCTACACTTCGCATCGCTCGAGAGCATATTCATAGAGGAGCGCATATACAAAGACAAGGAATTTGAGCAGGCACCCGATATGGATAGCGCACTAGCACATATCGACACTCGCCTTGAGCCTTACAAAAAGGATTTTATTCGCGAAATCACACGCGATGACCTTTTGCGCCTGATGGAGATAAGAATGGCGCGTATCCTGCGATTCAACAAGGAGAAGGCCGAAGAACTGATTGCACGCCTCAAGAAGGATATTGCCGAAATAGACAAACAGCTTGGACAGATGACAGCCGTCACCATCAAGTGGTTTACAATGTTGAAGGAGAAATACGGTGCACGTTATCCCCGACAAACCGAGATACGAAATTTCGACACAATCGTGGCAGCAAAGGTTGTTGAAGCAAACCAAAAACTATACATAAACCGCGCCGAGGGCTTCATTGGCACATCATTAAAGAAGGACGAGTTTGTAACCAACTGCTCGGACATTGACGACATTATCCTATTTTACAAGGACGGCAAATACAAGGTTGTCAAGGTCAGCGAAAAGCTCTTTGTCGGCAAGAACGTGATACACGTAGATGTATTCAAGAAGAACGACAAACGCACTATCTACAATGTCGTGTACCGCGATGGCAAAAACGGCATACACTACATAAAACGTTTTGCTGCAACAGGTATGACCCGCGACCGTGAGTACGACCTCACACAGGGAACGCCCGGTTCAAAAGTCGCATACTTCACATCAAACCCCAACGGCGAGGCCGAGGTAATCAAGGTTATGCTACGCCCCAACCCAAGACTCAGGAATTCCATCATCGAGAAGGATTTCAGTACCATAGTCATCAAGGGACGACAGTCAATGGGTAATATACTCACAAAGAACGAGGTACTGCGCATCACACTAAAGAAACACGGCAGTTCAACGCTTGGCGGCCGTCAAGTATGGTTCGACCGCGATATTCTGCGCATAAACTTCGACAATCACGGCGAATATCTGGGCGAGTTCCACAACGACGACAAAATTTTGGCAATACGCAAGAACGGCGAGTTCGACATAATGCCGGTTGACCTTAACAACCACTATGACGACGACCTGATGGTAATTGAGAAATTTGACCCGAACAAAGTTTGGAGCGCAGCTCTTTACGACGCATCGCAGCAGGGTTATCCATATATCAAACGATTTACCCTCGAAGCCAATGCCCGTCGCCAGAACTGCCTTGGAGAGAACAAGGATAATGAACTCATTTGGTTCAGCGAAACACCGTTCCCTCGCATTCAGGTGATGTTTGGAGGCAACGACAATTTCCGCGAACCGCTTGTCATTGAGGTAGACGAATTCATTGGTGTCAAGAGCTACAAAGCGCGTGGCAAAAGACTCACCACATACGAGATTGACGAAATCATAGAACTTGAGCCAACCAAACTTCCACCTCCACCCGAGGTGACCGAAGAACCGGAGGTCGAGGACCCAGCAACAGAAACAGGCGAGCAACTATCACTTTTCGACAACGAATGAGAATAGCACACCTCATACTGACAGCCCTTGCATTACTGACAACACCGGTAATGTCAAGGGCTCAATATATTGTAACAGACACAATAATTCCTGAGCGCATCGTTGTCAAAAGTTCACAATTCGGCATCACCCTGTTGAACAACCTCGACACCTATCTGAGCAACTACAACCACGAAGGCCTTGGCCTGAATTATGGATATGAGGTCTTTCGCGATGCACGCACTGGAGATTACCGTTGGAAATATCAGACACTTTTCAACGCCACTGTCGGCTACGCGACACAAGGCGGCAACATTCAGCTCACAGGGCTCATCAGCCAAAACTGGGGCGGATACCACCCGTTCAGAGTAGCCAAAGGACTGACTCTGCTTGCCGGAGCACAGATTCAGCTCGAAGGTGGAGCACTCTACAACCCATCAAACGGCAACAACCCGGCAGCTGCAAAACTGCGCACGGCATTAGCAGCATCGGGAATGGCAATATATCATTTCCCTTTCAGGCGCAGCGAATGGATTGCACGCTATCAAGTTGACATTCCACTTATTGGAATGATGTTCGCGCCCGAATTCGGACAAAGTTATTACGAAATATTCGGTTTAGGACACGCCAACAACATTGTTGCCTTCACACACCCCGGCAACAACCCGTCGTGGCGGCACACCCTGTCACTTGATATACCAATAAAAACCAAACGCCACAGCACCACCCTGCGAATATCATACATCGCCGACCTCTACCAAAGCAGAATAAATGATATAAATTGCCACATCTACCGCCACACATTCTCCATAGGATTTGCAAGAACAATTTTCAAAGTCAAAACAAACAATAAACTGAACGCCTACTCACCATATTAAGGACTATGCCAAAGAATATACTGACATACTTGATGACATTGCTGTTGCTTACAAGCTGCATCGGCGAGGAAGAGTTCGAGAACAGCAGCAACGGCAATTTCGAAGCACTCTGGCAACTTGTTGATGAGCGTTACTGCTTTTTCGCGCAAGCCGAGCAGGAGTATGGATTGGACTGGTATTCAATCTATGAAAAATACAAGCCGATGGCAGACTCCTGCAGCGACGAGAGGGCGCTATTCGACCTATTGGGCGATATGCTCAAAGAGCTACGCGACGGGCACGTCAACCTGTCATCAAAGTACGGCACAAGCTACTATTGGGACTGGCGCCTGCAACAACCGCTGAACTTCAGCGATTCAATACAGCGGAACTATCTTGGTACGGATTTCAAATGGAGCAACGGGATAAAATACAACATACTCCCCGACAGCATAGGCTACATCTATGTAGAGAGCTTTTCCAACAGCTTCGCCACCGGCAATTTGGCACTGATGCTATACACGCTCAAGGAGTGTAAAGCCTTGATATTGGATATCCGCAACAATGGAGGCGGAATGATTACATCGGCCGAAGAACTGGCCTCGTCATTCATCAACAAGAAGATACACTACGGATATATGCAACACAAGACAGGCAAGGGGCATTACGATTTATCCACCCCCGAGCCATTATACCTTGAGCCAAGCAACGGAGTAAGGTGGCTTCGCCCTGTCGTTGTACTGACAAACAGAAGTGTATATAGTGCAGCCAACCATTTTGTAATGATTATGCGCGGACTACCCAACGCCACTATTGTGGGCGACAACACCGGCGGCGGCAGCGGATTACCGCTAAACAGCACCCTGCCCAATGGATGGAAAGTACGTCTTTCGGCCTGCCCGACATTGGATTTAGAATACAACCACACCGAATTCGGCATAGCACCCGATGTTAAGGTAGACATAACAAGCAATGACTGGAATAAAGGACGCGATACAATCATAGAAACAGCCAAAGACCTAATTTTTGAGCATTACAATAAAAAAGAGGGAAAAGAGCAATGATTATTCATTTTTTTTTCTACCTTTGCACTCGGATTAAGCAAAACGGACACGTTCTTTGTATTCCAGCAAATAAAAGACAGTCGCGCGTGTGGCGAAATTGGTAGACGCGCCAGACTTAGGATCTGGTGTTTTGCGACGTGTAGGTTCGAGTCCTATCACGCGCACGATTGGACAAAAGAGGATAATTCGAGAGAATTTTCCTCTTTTTTATTTTTGTAATTTACTGATAATCGAGCAATTATAGACAGTGCCTCATTCTCATCAAAGGTTCGATAACTGTCTTTATCCTTGTCCCACAAAACTCCATTCGGAAAGAGCAGATTTTGCAGTTTTTGGCAAGTTTCAAGCGATGCATCACGCCACAAACTATCTAATTTACAACATATTGCAAGGATATCATCTACCTCACTATCAAGGTTCGATAAATTCTTTCTGCACTCTGCTAAACCTCGCTCTATGTTATCGAGTTTCCCTCATATTTTTCCATACTTGAACAACAAAATTTTTCCACGCAACATCCACATATACAAATTATTGAACAGTTTGAGAGGTTATCCACACAAAACAAGACTTTTTTTAAATGAAATCGCAAAAAAGACAAATAAATGTACATTTATTTAGATATTTTAATATACATTTGCAGTTAATATTTAAAATTCAAGTTATTAGGCTTTAATTTTGGACACAAGCCTTTGAACATTACTATTACACGAACAAAAACACAATAAGACAATGATAATCAGCGACAGACTACAAACACGCGAGATTTTGGCCATTGTAGAAGGAGGGGAAAAGATTCAATTAAGTGATGAAATCAAGAACAAGGTAAACGACTGCTTTAGTTTTCTTGAGTCCTTTTCAAAGGACAAGGTCATTTACGGCATTAATACCGGATTTGGCCCAATGGCACAGTGGAGAATTGACGACGACCGTCTTAATGATTTGCAATATAATATCATACGTAGTCACTCAACAGGTGCAGGAGAGCCATTGCCCATCATTTGTGTACGTGCAGCAATGCTCGCACGCTTGATGACATTCCTTCAGGCACATTCAGGTGTGAACATCCAGACTTGCGAATTGCTTGTCGAATTCCTCAACCGTGGCATCTACCCCGTCATTCCACAACACGGTAGCGTGGGCGCAAGCGGTGACTTGGTTCAGCTTGCACACATTGCCTTGGCACTTATCGGCGAAGGCGAAGTGTTCTACGAGGGCAAACGCAGAGATACAGCCGATGTTTTTGCAGAACTCGGAATTGAACCATTAAAGATGTACGTGCGCGAAGGACTTGCAGTAACAAACGGAACAGCTGTTATGACCGGCATCGGCTTTATTAACCTGTTCGATGCAAAGCGTCTTCTCGACTGGTCGCTCAAAGCATCAGTCTTGATGAACGAGATAGCTTCATCATACGATGACTTAATGTCAGAGGTTTTAAATGGCGTTAAACACCACGCCGGACAACAGACCGTTGCTGCAAAAATGCGAGAAATGTCAGCCGGCAGCAAAATGTTGTTGAACCGCGAAGAAGAGCTTTACCACAAGAATGAAGAGGATGTTTTCGAGCACAAAGTACAGCCCTACTACTCGCTACGTTGTATTCCACAGATATTGGGCCCAGTATGGGACACCATAGAGAATGTAGAAAAAGTGATTGTTAACGAGCTTAATTCTGCCGACGACAATCCAATTGTAGACCCACATAACCAGACAGTTATCCACGGTGGTAACTTCCACGGCGATTATGTTTCATTCGAGATGGACAAGTTGAAAATTGCCGTTACCAAAATGACGATGCTTGCCGAACGACAGATGAACTATCTGTTCCACGACCGCATCAACGGCATTCTGCCACCATTCGTAAATCTTGGTGTGCTGGGCTTGAACTATGGTCTTCAGGCATCGCAATTCACAGCGACTTCAACAACAGCCGAGTGTCAGACACTGTCGAACCCTATGTATGTACACTCAATCCCCAACAACAACGACAACCAGGACATCGTTTCAATGGGTACAAACTCAGCGTTAATCTGCCAGCGTGTAATAGACAACAGCTATCAGGTTATGGCTATTCACATGATGGCTTTGGTTCAGGCTGTGGATTGTTTGAAGATTGCCGACAAGCTTGCCCCCACAACACGCGAATTGTATGACAAGGTACGTGAAATAGTACCGACATTCGTTGAGGACACACCAAAATACAAAGAGATTGCTGCAGTTATGGAACTGCTCAAGAAATAACACACAAACACAATTATGGAAGGTAAGAAATATGCTCTGGTAACCGGCGCAAGCAGGGGTATCGGACGTGCCATTGCTATGAAACTCGCATCACAGGGTTTCGCAATAATCATCAACTATGCGTCAAATATTGATGCTGCACAAAACACTCTAAACGAAATTGTAAACAACGGTGGACAGGCCGAGTTGCTGCCTTTTGACGTGAGTGACGGCAAGGCAGTTGCAGAAGCCCTGCAGCAGTGGAAGTCCAATCACGAGAACGAATACATTTCGGTTATTGTAAACAATGCCGGTGTGCGCAAGGACAATCTTATGATGTGGATGGGCGAGAGCGATTGGAGAAGTGTCCTATCAACATCGCTCGATGGCTTTTTCAACGTTACACAGCCACTGCTCAAGGATTTGCTTGTAAACAAATGGGGACGCATCGTCAACGTTGCCTCACTCTCGGGAATCAAGGGAATGCCGGGACAGACAAACTATTCGGCTGCCAAAGGTGGCTTGATAGCAGCGACCAAGGCATTGGCGCAGGAGGTTGCAAAAAAACGCATCACAGTAAATGCCGTTGCACCGGGATTCATCAAGAGCGATATGACAGCCGACCTGAATGAGCCCGAACTGAAGAAACTTGTTCCACTGGGACGTTTCGGCGAGGCCGAAGAGGTTGCAGAACTCGTTGCCTTCCTGGTATCGGATGCGGCAGCATACATTACAGGTGAAGTAATATCTATTAACGGAGGAATCTATACTTAAAATATGACACGCAGAGTTGTTATCACAGGAATGGGAATTTATTCCTGTATCGGAAAGAACAAGGAGGAGGTTTTAAAGTCGCTCTTAGAGGGTAAATCGGGAATAGGTATTGCTCCTGACAGAAAAGAGATGGGTTATCGCTCATCCCTTTGCGGTATATTGGAAAAGCCCAATCTAAAAGGGATGCTCGACCGCCGTCAGCGTCTTTGTATCCCGGAGCACGGTCAGTATGCCTATCTTGCTACCGTTGAAGCCATGGCACAGGCAGGCATTGACAACCAATTCCTTACAGAAAACGAGGTTGGCATACTCTATGGCAACGACAGCAGTGCCGAGGCAGTGATTACCGGTATTGATGTCATAAGAGAGAAGAAGAACACCGTACTGGTGGGTTCGGGCAACATTTTCCAGTCAATGAACTCAACCATCACAATGAACCTCTCGACAATATTCAACCTCAGGGGCATCAACTTCACCATATCAGGTGCCTGCGCCAGCGGTTCGCACTCAATAGGTATGGGCTATATGCTCATCAAGCAGGGGTTGCAGGAGTGTGTGATATGCGGTGGTGCCGAGGAGGTGAACAAGTATTCTGTCGGTAATTTTGACGCTCTAAACGCATTCTCGACACGTGAGGATGACCCGACAAAGGCGTCGCGTCCTTTTGACAAGAACCGCGATGGTCTTGTACCCAGCGGTGGTGCTGCGACAGTTATCCTTGAGAGTTACGAATCGGCTGTAAAGCGCGGTGCGACAATCCTTGGCGAGGTCATAGGCTACGGATTCTCATCGAACGGTGAGCATATCTCAGTGCCTAACGTCGATGGTCCAAAGCGCTCATTGCAGATGGCAATACGCGATGCAGGCATAGAGCTGTCGGAAATCAAATATGTCAATGCACACGCCACATCGACACCTATTGGCGATATGAACGAAGCAAAAGCCATTGCCGAGGTCTTTGGCGAACACAAGCCTTATGTTGCATCGACAAAATCATTTACAGGACACGAGATGTGGATGGCCGGCGCAAGTGAAATCATATATTCATTGTTGATGATGAACAACAATTTCATTGCAGCAAACTTGAATTTTGAAGAGCCCGACGAGGCATCAGCTAACATCAACATCCCTACCGAAAGGGTTGATATTGAGTTTGACACATTCCTGAGCAACTCGTTCGGCTTTGGCGGAACAAATTCGACACTAATAATTAAGAAATTTAAATAAATAGGGGAAAAGATTATGACTATTGAAGAAATTATTGAAAAAGCTACTACAGTACTTGCCGAGGAGTTTGAGGTTGAAGCATCAGAGATTACTCCCGAGGCATCGTTGAAAGACACACTTGGTTTGGACAGCCTTGACCTGGTTGACGTGGTTGTACTCATTGAGCAGCAGTTCGGTGTAACACTCACAGGCCCCGATTTCATCGGTGTTGCCACATTCCAGGATTTCTACGAGTTGCTGAACCGTAAAATCAATGGCTGATAAGAAAGAAAAGCAATGGAGCGGTAAATCCAGGGGAGGACGGTTCGGATATCAGTTTTTCGTATATACCATCCGACTCCTCGGAATTCGCTGCGCATATTGTTTCCTGGGCCTCATTGCAATCTATTTCATTCCCTTTGCGCCAAAAGCGACAAAGGCCATTTGGCGCTACAACCGCCAGAGGCGAGGCCTTGGAGTGCTTGCATCCGTCAAGGAACTGTATTGCCACTATTTTGTCTTTGGACAGACGTTGATTGACAAGATGGCGATGCAGGGCGGTATGTCGGGCCGTTACAGCTACAAGTTCGACAATTACGAGAGATTTCTTGAGATTCTGAACAGTGGCAAGGGCGTGGTGATGATTGGAGCGCACATTGGATGTTGGGAAGCCGGTGCCGGTTTCTTCGGCAATTACGGCAAGAAAATCAACATTGTGATGTTCGATGCCGAACACCAGCAGATAAAGGAGGTGCTTGACGAAAACTCCTGTAAGCAGAACAACTACAAGATCATTGCCATAAACCACGATGCGATAGAGGCCATGCTACAGATAAAAATCGCCCTCAACAACGGCGAGTACATCTGTTTCAACGGCGACAGATTCGTAGACAGGGACAGAGCCTGTGTAACAGAGTTGCTCGGTGCCCCGGCACGTTTCCCCGAAGGCCCGTTCAAGATTGCTGCAAAATGCAGGGTCCCGGTAGTATTTTACTACTCTATGCGTGAACCGGGGTTAACCTATAGGTTCATGTTCGAGGAGGCCGAGATTGAGGGACGCGCATCGGTTGACCGTCTGGTGGAACAATACAAGGAATCACTTGAGAAGGTAGTCAGGAAATACCCCCGCCAGTGGTTTAACTTTTACGATTTTTGGAACATTAATTAAATTTTAGGATATGAAACTAACGAAACCACTTGAGAATGTGTATTGCAAGGAGCAGCAGACCGCCCTACAGGCACAGCGTCTTGCTCAGGAGATTGCATTTGCACCAATGGTATTCCAGGTATCGCGCCTGATGATAAAATTCGGCATTCTGGAGTATCTGTCAAACAATCGCCAGGGCCTTACACAGGCACAGATTGTAGAACATACCGGTTTGTCCAACTACGCCGTACAGTGTTTGCTCGAGGCATCACTCTCAATCGGTACAGTAAAGACAAACGATGACAAATATACCATCTCAAAGGCAGGCTGGTTCCTGCTGAACGATCCGATGGCAAAGGCCAATATGGACTTCAACCACGATGTAAACTATCTTGGTCTGTTCCACCTTGAAGAGGCTCTTGTAGAGGGAAAGCCCGCCGGTCTGAAAGTATTCGGCGAGTGGCCTACCATTTACGAAGGTTTGTCTAGCCTGCCTGCCGAGGTGCAGAAGAGCTGGTTCGGTTTTGACCACTTCTATTCAGACGGTTCTTTTGGCCAGGCACTGAAGATTATCTTCGACGGCGAGCGCAAAGTACGTCGTCTGCTCGACGTTGGCGGCAACACCGGCCGTTGGGCAATGCAGTGTGTGGGTTACAACAAGGATGTTGAGGTTACCATCATGGACCTTCCACAGCAGCTCGAGATGATGCGCCAGCAGACTGCCGGCAAAGAGGGTGCCGACAGAATCCACGGCTACGGATGCAACCTTTTGGACGAGAATGTAAAGTTCCCCACTCCTGCATTTGATGTAATTTGGATGAGCCAGTTCCTTGACTGCTTCTCAGAGGAGGAGGTTACAAGCATCTGCCGCAGAGCAGCAGAGTCAATGGACGAGAACTCACGTCTGTACATTATGGAGACATTCTGGGACAGACAGAAGTTCGAAACAGCTGCATACTGTCTGACCTTGACAAGTATCTACTTCACTGCTTTGGCAAACGGTAACAGCAAGATGTATCATTCAGATGACATGGAGCGTTGCGTGAACAATGCAGGACTCGAGGTTGAAGAGATTGTAGACGGTTTGGGCCTTGGACACTCAATAATGATTTGCAAGAAAAAGAATGGATAATATACTGGACCTGATACCTCAAAGAGCACCAATTGTAATGGTCGATGAGTTTCTTGGTATTGAAGAAAACGTATCAAGAACACGCTTTACCGTTCGCGAGGACAACATCTTTGTCGACGGCAACATCATGTCGGAGTGTGGCCTCATCGAACATATTGCACAATCGGCAGCAGCTAGAGTCGGATATATATTCAAGAGCAAGGGCGAATCAATCCCCATTGGATATATCGGTTCTGTCAATGATTTTGCTATCACAGACCACCCAAAGACCGGCGATGTGATAACCACTACAATAGAGGTTATTCAGGAGGTACTCAGTATTACATTGATTCAAGCTCACTGCGTTGTCGGCGACAAAGAGATAGCCACTTGCAGAATGAAAATATTTTTAAACCAACAATGAAACGGAACCGTAAGATAGGCGCTAAGGAGGCCGCATTGACAAACACCACCGAAACGACTGTACGCTTTAGCGAGGTGGACTCTATGCAGGTTGTTTGGCACGGCGAATATGTCCGTTATTTCGAAGACGGAAGAGAGGCCTTCGGTCGCAAATATCCCGGAATAGGTTATTTGGACTTCTATGCCAACGGCTACACAGCCCCTATTGTGGATATGCAGTTACAATATGTGCTGCCACTCACAATAAACGATGTCGCAATCATTGAAACAAGGTTTATAGAGATTACAGCTGCAAAGCTGTGCTTTGAATATATTATCCGACGCAAGAGCGACGATGCTTTGGTTGCACGTGGCTGTTCGGTACAGGTTTTTGTAGACAAAGAAGGGAATATGTGCTTAAACAATCCCGAGTTTTTTGAAGAGTGGAAAAAGCGATGGCTGACAAAAGAATAAATATCTATATAGGCGCGACCTCAATGCGTACCTGCCTTGGCGATAAAGCCAAGACATTGGCAGCAATGAACAACAGCGAAAGCGGGTTGAAGTTCGCTGCCGGGTTCGGTATGCACGTCGGCCAATCGGACGTAAAGCCGATAGATGGATACACACGCTTCGAAGCTATGCTCATTGAGCAGTTGGACAACGTGCTCGAGGGAGCAAAAATAGCTTTGTCAAACAAAGATGTCCTGCTTGTAATCTCAACGACAAAGGGAAACATCGGGTTGCTGTCCGGGAATAGTGATGATATTCTAGAAAAGACATTCATCTACACCTCGGCACAGGTCATTGCCAACCGTTACAATGCGGCAAACAACCCAATTGTCATATCAAACGCCTGTATCTCGGGTGTTTCGGCATTTGTTGTAGCAAAAGAGTTGTTGCAAAGAGGCGAATACAGACACGTTGTAATTGTTGGAGGCGACGCTCTGTGTGAATTTATCACATCGGGATTTGCATCATTCAAATCCATCAGTCCACAGCCTTGCCGCCCCTACGATGCAGAACGTGACGGATTAACCCTTGGCGAGGCAGCCGGAGCTGTCATACTGACCACTGATGCAGAACTGGCCGAAAAGCCATATATCCGCCTTGCCGGTGGTGCAGTATCCAACGATGCCAATCACATATCAGGCCCTTCACGAACCGGTGACGGATTATATTTCGCCATCAGCAATGCAATGAATGAGGCTGCGCTGACAAACGATGATATAGGTTTTGTCAACACTCACGGCACCGCCACACGCTACAACGATGAGATGGAGAGCAAAGCTGTTGCCTGGGCAAAGCTCGATGACAAACCGACAAACAGCCTGAAAGGCTACATCGGACACACTTTGGGTGCATCGGGAGTGGTTGAAGCCATCGCTTGCATCGAAGAGTTGAAACAGGGGGAAATCTTTGGTACCAAGGGATATACATCGACCGACACACCATTTGAGCTGAAACTTTCGGCAAACATACAACCTATTGCAAGAAAGTGCTGCGTAAAAACAGCATCGGGATTTGGAGGATGCAACGCAGCAATAGTTCTTGATATGATGGAGAGGGAGTCCGTTCCACAAGAAGAAAACAGAACGTCAAGACTTGTCGCAGAGTATAGATTACCTGATTCGGAACAGCCTTTTGCCGAATTCATACGCAGCGAATTCAAGTCATTCGGCGACAGCAATATGAAGTTCTACAAGATGAGCGATATGAGCAAGGGTCTGTATGTAGCCGTTGAGAGATTGCTCGCTATTGAAGGACTTGAAGAGATTGAGCAGACACGCCGCGCTATTGTATTGGCGAACAGATCTGCTTCGCTCGATGCAGATATCGTGCATCAGCAAATTTTAGACAAGCACCTCCCCGAAGGTGCATCACCCGCTGCATTTGTATATACACTTGCAAATGTTGCTGCCGGTGAAATGTGTATCAGACACAAGATACAGGGTGACAACACATTCTTCATTGAGAACGAGGATTCCGGACTTGCCGAAATGTATGCCCGTAACCTCATAGAGAAGAATCGTGCCGATGCCGTGATATGTGGCTGGTGCGAATATTTGAAAGGAAAATGGAATATAAATATCAAACTATTTAAAAACAATTAATATGGAACAGTTAATACAGGAATTGAAAGAGCATTTGATTGAGGAACTTAACCTTGAAGAGATTACCCCAGAGGATATTGATGCCGAAGCACCACTTTTTGGCGATGGTCTTGGTCTTGACTCAATTGATGCATTGGAAATCATCTTGATTTTGGAGAAATATTACGGTGTTAAACTTGCGAACTCAGCAGAGGCAAAACCGGTATTCCAGTCGGTAAAGACTCTTGCAGAGTACATCATGAAGAACCGCGGATAAGTTATGGGTATAGTAGTCACTGGAGTTGGTATGATTTCGGCACTCGGAGTGGGTGTTGATTGTAACCTTGTATCCATCCGCAAAGGGTTGAGCGGAATTTCCGCAACACCCAAAATCCTTAAAACCGGGAACAAGTTACCTGTCGGCGAGCTCCAAATGACTAACGACGAGCTACATAAACTGCTCACCATACAACCGCAGGAACACCTCTCCCGCACAGCCCTGCTTGGTATATGGGCTGTCAGGGAGGCTTTGAAAAACGCCAATGTCGACTATTCAAAACGAATAGGCCTTGTCTCTTCGACCTCGGTGGGAGGTATGGACCTTACCGAACACTTCTTTGAAAAGTTCATAGAGGATGACAAAGCCGGCAGATTGCGCGATGTTAGGATGCACGATTGTGCCGCCAGCACAGATGCTATTGCCAGACATTGCGGAATAAACGGTTATAGGACAACCATCAGCACAGCCTGTTCATCGGCAGCCAATGCCGTGATAACGGGAGCCAAGCTACTGAAGCACAACATTGTCGATTACGTGGTGGTTGGCGGCAGCGATGCTTTGAGTGCCTTTACGGTCAACGGATTCAAGTCGTTGATGATATTGGACGAGAAGCACTGTCGTCCATTCGACGAAAGCCGCGCAGGACTTAATCTTGGCGAGGGAGCCGGTTATCTGGTTCTTCAGCGCGAGGAGGATGCCCCATTATACTATTGTCATTTGAGCGGATATGCCAACCGCAACGATGCCCACCACCAGACAGCCTCATCGGCCGAAGGTAACGGAGCATACCTTGCTATGGCCGATGCCCTTAAAATGGCAGGAATGTCACCCGAGAACGTCGACTACATCAACGCACACGGAACAGGAACCGGCAATAATGATGCGTCGGAGAGCGCAGCCTTCATAAGACTGTTCGGCAACAATATTCCGCCATTCAGCTCAACAAAGGCATTTACCGGCCACACCCTTGCTGCTGCCGGAGGCATTGAAGCAGTACTTTCGGTTATGGCAATAAAGACAGGTTGTCTGTATCCGAACCTGAATTTCAACACACCCATAAGCGCATACGGATTGACTCCGGTATGCAAATACACTGATTGCACCCGAGTGGATAGCGTGCTCACAAACTCATTCGGATTCGGAGGCAATTGTAGTTCATTACTCTTTACACGATAGGATATGAAGTGCTATATAGACCGAGTGACAACTGAACACGATGTTGTAACAGACATCAAGCTATTGATTCCGGATGCCGGACTACGCCGTCGTATGAGCCGTGTCATAAAGAGTGCTGTCACAACAGCCGTGGAGTGCGTTGGTGGAATTGAGAATATCGGTTCATACGATGCTATAATTACAGCTACCGGTTGGGGCTGTCTGACCGACAGCGAGCGTTTCTTGCGCAATATAATCGTAGACAAAGAGCAGCTGTTGAACCCCACTCCGTTTATCCAGTCGACATTCAACACTGTTGGCGGACAGATAGCGTTGCTAAACCACAACCATTGCTACAATGTGACATACGTCAACCGCAGTCACAGTTTTGAAGACGCTCTGCTTGATGCGATGATGCGCATTGCCGATGGCGAGAGCGAGAATATTCTTGTTGGAGCGTTTGACGAACAGACCCCTTCGCAGCATAGGATAATGGAGCGAATGGGCATTTTCAGGAATATCAACGACGGCGAGGGAGCTGTCTTTGCTCAGATAAGGGCACACCGCAGTGCAGAGAGCATTGCACAAGTCACAGCAATAGACTTTCCTGCACACAGCCTCAGCAAGCAGGAGTGTCTTGAAAAATTTGCGACATCGGAGAATGTCGTATTGATGTACAACACCTACACACTACACGGACTATACCCCACTGTGTCGGCGCGTTGTTTTGCAGAGGCGACAAGACTCATACAGAATGGGACAAAAGAGGTTATTGTCTACAATGAATATTTTGGGGCGACACCCACAGTGTTGAGAATACAATGTGTTGGATAATTATCACATCGGTCATCAGCCTAACCCTATTCTTGATTTGGGCATCGGCGGACATTGGAAGCAATGTCTACCTGAAGACCTTGTGCAAAGGCAAAACAACAAAAAAAGTCGTCACGCTCACTTTTGACGACGGCCCAGACAAGGAGATGACCCCACGCGTCCTTGATATCTTGAAGGAGTATAATATCAAGGCAACATTTTTTCTCATTGGAAAAAACGTTGAAAAACATCCGGACATTGTAAAAAGGATGGTGGCAGAAGGGCATATCATAGCAAACCACACACACTCACACCAAGGAACATTCCCTATGAGTTCCAGCAAACAGGTAAACAACGAACTCGAGAATTGCGACGAGGCCATAAGACAGGCTACAGGGAAGAGCCCCAAGCTATTCAGACCACCGTTTGGCGTTACCAATCCAATCATCGGCAATGCCGTAAGAAAAAGAGGATACAGCACAATTGGATGGAGCATACGTTCACTTGACACCATAAAAGGCAGAAGCAGAAAAGAGGTGCGTGACAAGGTGGTTGCCAAGCTGCACCCCGGAGCAATTATCCTGCTTCACGATAGATGTGAAAAGGCCGATGAACTCTTAAGGGAGATTATATCAGCAGGCAAGCAGAACGGTTACGACTTCGTTTCACTTAAAGAAATACTGAATATAAAAGCCTATGAAAACTAAAATAATATCACTGTTGCTTATGTTGGTGAGCATAGTATCCTACGCACAGAACACCAATGACAAGCAGATGGAGTTTGAGCAAGAGCTGAAAAGCAAAAACGAAAATGTCTCATCAATCAAATGCGTGTTCACACAGACACGCGAAGTATCTGTTTTGGCCAATACAGTGAGCAAAGACGGAATTTACTATTTTCAAAGACCGGGGAATATGTTGCTGTCGTTCAACGACGGCGACTATATCAAGATGACCGACAAATGGTTTGAAATGAACACCGCCGGCAAAAAAACGACAACCAAGGTGGCATCAAACCCAATGCTGAAGAGCCTGAGTTCAATTCTTGCAGCTTGTGTCGCCGGTGATTTTGCACAAATGACAAAAGGATTTGCAATGAGCCTCGAAGAACAGGAAAAAGAGTGGGTTGTTACACTGACACCCAAACGCGGAAAGGCTGCATCAAAGATTGCACGCGTCATAATACACTTCGACAAAGGCGATATGTCACTGAACGTTCTCAATATGGTTGAGAAATCGGGTGACTATACAAAATATGCCTTTTCTCAAAAAGAGTTCAACGCAACTATTGACAGTCAATTATTCAACACATCGAAGTAGTTATGCACCTAGAAGGAAATTTTTACAAGATAGACAGTTTTACACAAAAGGAAGAGAACAACTACTCTTTCGTTGTAACAATATTGCCAGGTCATTCTATTTATGAAGGACATTTCCCTGAGCAGCCTGTTGTTCCGGGCGTTTGTACACTGACCATAATCAGGGAGTGCATAAGCCGCATTTTGGAAAAGGAAATCTCTTTTGCAACAATAAAAGAGTGCAAATATATATCGGCTCTGATACCAGAGGAGAATTTAAGTGTAGCAATAGATATTACATTTACAGACACCACAAAGGTAAAGGTACAGGCCGAAAGGGCTGATAACGGACAGGCTGTTCTCAAATTAAGAGCCGAAATAAGATAATGGACGTAGCAACAATGACATATAAAGAGCGGATGAAGGCTTTAAAATGCGCTGTCCTCATCCCAACCTATAATAACTCCACGACTATTGCCAAGGTAATTGAGGATGTCAAAGAGTATGCAGATGAGATTATCGTTGTGAACGATGGCTCAACAGACAATACTTCGGAGATTCTTTCGACAACCAAGGATATAAGGGTTATTGAATATACCCAGAACCAAGGCAAAGGATATGCTTTGAAATTGGGGTTGAGCAAGGCGCACGAATGGGGTTTCCGCTATGCAATAACCATTGATTCGGATGGCCAGCATTATGCCGATGACATTCCGGTATTCATCAAGAGGATAGAAGAAGCACCCGACAGTCTGCTTATTGGCGCACGTAACCTGACAGCAGACAATATGCCGTCAAAGAACACATTTGCCAATAAATTCTCAAACTTCTGGTATAAGGTTGAAACAGGTCAAAAACTGACCGACACACAATCGGGATTTCGTCTGTATCCTCTAGACAAGTTGCAGAATATACGCCTTATTACCCGACGATATGAATTTGAAGTGGAGATAATTGTACGTGCAGCTTGGCGTGGAGTGAATGTCGAGAATGTACCCATCAAGGTATACTATCCCCCTGAAGAGGAGCGTGTGTCACACTTCAGACCACTGCGTGACTTTACGAGAATAAGCATTTTGAATACAGTGCTTGTACTCTATGCACTGTTGTTCTATTATCCGTGGAACTTCCTTCGCCACCTTAAACCGGCAAATGTAAAGAAGTTCATTGATGAACAGATAATACACAGCAAGGATTCCAATATACGTATGGCGGCAGCTATGGGTTGGGGTATATTCTGCGGAATAATTCCAATTTGGGGCTATCAGATGATATTTGCAGGTGTAGCAGCACATTTTATGAAACTGAACAAAATTGTTGCACTTGTATTCTCAAACATCAGTATTCCACCAATGATACCGTTCCTGCTGTATGGCAGTATGGTAGCCGGTTCAATTGTACTGAACAAAGAGAACATATTCTCCATTGACAGCATCTCTTTTGACACAATAGGTCCAAGCCTCAACCAATACATAATAGGCAGTTTTGTCTTGGCGACAGTATCGGGCCTGGTGGTCTTTGCTGTATCACTTCTGATAATGGTAGTTTGTAAACGTAAAAGCAAGAAATGAGTAGATTTTTCATCAACATATATGATTGGTTTGAACAGCACAAGGCTGTTTTTTATACAGTATTGTGTCTGTTTATTTCAGTGTGCGCACTCCTGGCAGGCAGAATAACATTCCAGGAGAACATAACAAATTTCTTCAACAGTTCCGACGAAAAGAAAAATGCGACGTTTGAAAATGTTGCAGTGAAGGACAAGATAATTGTTATGCTTAATGGAGAAGACCCTGAAAGCATAATTGAATCGGCCGAGATTTTCGAGAGCGAGATTGCAGCACTTCTTGACAATGGGCTCATAAGTTCTGTTACAGCCTATGCCGATGAGGAGGTTATTGCAAAGTGCACACAATTCGTATATGACAATTTACCCATATTCCTTACCGATGCCGACTACAACAGATTGGAGGGAGCGATTTCTCAAGAGGGAATAAAGGCCGCTGTAAAAAATGTATATGACTTGCAGACATCGCCATCGGGTATGTTTGTCGGTGAGGTGGTTATGCAGGACCCCTTGAACATTGGAACACACCTGTTACAGAAATTTGAGAAGTTCAACCCCGATGTGCAGTATGAAATATACAACGGCAGACTTTTCACCAGTGACTTGAGAACTATGCTGATGTTCATTCAGCCAAGTAACGGAATGGGTGACACTGGTGGAAACGCGACTCTTGTCGACGGTCTTGAGAACGCCGAGAACAAGGCCGAGATGAACAACGTTGACATTGCCTGCATTGGTGGTCCAATAGTGGCGGTATACAATGCAAGACAAATAAAAGAGGACACAACCACAATCCTTGGCATTGCTACACTCTTCATCCTTTTGGTAATATTCCTTTCGTTCCGCAACAAGAGGTCTATTCCGCTGATAATTCTACCGCCGGCATTTGGTGCCCTGTTTGCATTGGCAATGGTATGGCTTGTACAAGGCGAGATATCTGCAATTGCAATAGGAGCTGGAACTGTGGTGCTGGGTATTGCTCTGAGCTACTCGATACACATTGTTTCGCATCTAAACAACATATCATCGCCCAAGGAGATAATTGAAGAACTTACAATGCCACTGACCATTGGTTGTTTTACAACCATTGGAGCCTTTGCCGCGCTGATGTTTACATCATCTCCTTTGCTACAGGATATGGGACTGTTCTCGGTCTTCACTCTGATTGGAACCACAATTTTCAGTCTAGTATTCCTACCCCACTTCCTGAATGGTTTTGATGCGACAAAGAAGAGCCCGCTGCTTAAGAAAATAGAGCAAATGGTCGGTTACAGATATGATAACAAATGGATTGTACTGCCAATAATCATTGTTACAATAGCTGCACTGTTCTTCTATCAGGATGTCAAGTTCGACGATGATATGAGGAACATAAACTACACTCCTGAACATATAGCAAAAGCCGAGGAACATTCAAAAGAGATTTTTGGCGACAACAGCAAGGATGTATATATCGTAACCGGCAACCAGGATATAGAAAATCTTACTGAAGAATATGCCCAGCTTGAGGGGTTGCTTGACAAATACAGGCTCGACGGTAGCATAAATGAGGCTGTCACCATCAGCGACTTCGTCATCGCGCCAACAGAACAACTGGCAAGGATTGAGCGATGGAATGTTTTTTGGAAAGAGCACCGCGATGAGGTATTGTCGCATTTAGAAGATGCCGCAAAAGAGTTCGGTTTCAAGAGCAATGCCTTTGCCCGTTTCGAGGAGCTGATAACAAAAGAATATACGGTATGTAATTATACAAAAGAGGAGATTTGTGATGTACCCGTTGTTTCCGAATGGGTAAATTCTCCCGGTGACTATACTTCCATTTTGAGCCAGATAACAATTGGCGAAGAGAGTAAAGCCGAAGTATACAGCGAGATTGACAAGTTGCCTAACACTGCAATCATCGACAGGGGATACTTCTCGTCAAAAATGGTGGAATCGACCAGCAACGATTTCAACTACATCCTGTTGGTTTCATCACTGATTGTATTCATAGCCCTGCTGATTTCATACGGACGAATTGAACTGACAGTGCTGACATTCCTGCCTATGGCTATAAGTTGGGTAATAATACTTGGACTGATGGCTGTATTTGACATTAAATTCAACATTGTCAATATTATTCTTGCGACCTTCATCTTTGGTATAGGTGATGATTTCAGTATATTCATAATGGATGGTCTTCTGCAAGAGTACAAGAACGGCAAAAAGGTTCTCGGTGCACACAAAACAGCAATATTCTTCTCGGCCTTTACTGCTATTGTGGGTATGGGTGTGCTGATATTCGCCGAGCATCCCGCACTCAAATCCATCGCACTCATATCGGTGCTTGGATTGAGCATTGTAGTGCTTGTATCATATACCGTGCAACCAATGCTGTTCAGGTTGCTCGTGACATCGCAAACTGAGAAAGGCGGCTTCCCATACACATTGGGCATTATACTGAACACAATATATTGCTTTGTATACTTCCTGCTCGGTTGCATAATGTCGCAGGTATACACACTTATACTGATGGCTCTGCCATTGAAGCGCACAACAAAGAAACTGTTGTTCCACAAGCTCATCTACCGCTTTACACGTACATTCCTTGCCACAATGATAACGGTGCGCACGGTGCGCCAAAACCCTTATGGTGAGAAATTCGACAAACCGGCCGTAATCATCGCGAACCACCAATCGTTCATCGATATCTTGCTGTTATTGTCCACTACTCCCAAAGTAGTAATGGTGACAAACAGTTGGGTATGGAACTCGCCATTCTTCGGGTGGATTGTGAAATATGCCGATTTTCACCACTCGGCCGACGGCTATGAAGCACTGGCCGAAAGGGTGCAAGAGCGTGTGAACGAAGGATATTCGGTCATCGTATTCCCCGAGGGTACACGTTCGGCCGACTGTTCTATACAGCGTTTCCACAAAGGAGCATTCTATCTGGCGCAATTGCTGAAACTTGATATTGTCCCGATGCTGATTTACGGTGCAGGACAGGTTTCGGCAAAGAAACAGGGATTCTACATAAAATCGGGTATCATTGCCACAAGGACAATGCAACGCATAAAATATGGCGACGCATCGCATGGCAACACATATCAGGAGCAGGCAAAGAACATAAGAAAGTGGTATGTCGAGCAATACAGGATTCTCAAGGACGACCTGGGAAGGACAAGTGATGCCTACTTCAGGAATGCAATCATTAAGAACTACACCTACAAAGGCCCTGTACTGGAGTGGTATATGCGAATAAAATGCCGCATAGATGGATACTACGACCTTTGGGACAGGCTGACTCCACGCAATGCGACTATTACCGATGTAGGTTGCGGATATGGACAGATGGTGTTTATGTTAGGCTTACTCTCATCCGAGAGAACAGTTCTTGGCATCGATTATGACAACGACAAGATTGAAATTGCTCAGAACTCTTTTCTGTGCAAGAAGGCGAATGTAAGATTCCAATGCGCCGATATGTGCAAAGTACAAATACCAAAGTCGGACGTAATTCTGTTCAATGACAGCCTGCACTACGTAGACAAGGAGTCACAGGAATCAATCCTTGAGCGTGCCATCGGCAGCCTCACCGAGAACGGTTTCATTGTGGTGAGGGACGGTGATGCATCAAGAACCGAGACGCACAACAAGATAGAACAGACCGAAGTGTGGTCGACAAAGATACTCAAGTTCAACAAGACAACGGAACAGCTCTGTTTTGTGAGCGCCGAATGGATGAGGGAACTTGCAAAGAAGAACAATATGAGTATCAAAGTGCGACAATGCGACAAGGACAGTTCCGAAACACTATACATTTTGACCAAGAACAGCAATGAAAAAATATGATGTAATAATTATTGGAGGAGGTTTGGGAGGACTCACTTGCGGTGCAATGCTCAGCAAGGAGGGTTTGAGTGTATGCCTGCTCGAACAGCATAGCGTAATTGGCGGCTGTCTGCAGTCATTCAAGCGCAACGGGCGCACCCTTGACACCGGAATGCACTATGTCGGCAGCCTCGACGAAGGCGAAATTATGCATCAGTATTTCAAATATTTCGGTATTATCGACCAACTACACCTGCAGAGACTGGATGAGACAGGTTTCGACCATTTCCATTTCAGTGACGGCACAAGCTACCGTCACGCAATGGGATACGAAAGGTTCATCGATACCCTTTCTGAACAATTCCCCGAAGAGAGGGCCAACCTTACCGAATTCTGCCGACAGTTGAAGAAGGTGGGAGAACTTATTTCGCCTGAAATTCTCAAAGAAGGACGAATATCGAACGGCGGCGTGGAGTATTTCTCGACATCGGCATACGAAAAAATCAACGAGCACATCAGCAACAGCAAATTGAGGAATGTCCTTGCCGGTAATTGCGGCCTTTTTGCAGGCGACAAATTGACAACTTCGTTCTATGAGTATGGAATGATTACCCACTCTAATATACAGGGTGCATACGCATTTTCTGACGGCTCGCAACAGTTGGCCGACCTACTTTCCGACAAGATAAAAGCAAACGGTGGAAAAGTACTCCTAAATGCGAAGGTATCAAAGATACATTTGGATGGCGACAAAGTAAAATGCGTAGAACTTAATAATGGCGAAAAAGTTGAAGCAGAACACTACATTTCATCATTACATCCGTCTGTCACATTCTCAATGTTGGAAAACAACACCGTCTACAAGAAGGCCTTCTTCACAAGAATCAATTCTATGGCGAACACCTATGGACTTTTCACAACATACCTGCTGCTCAAGCCCAAAAGCCTGAAGTACGTAAACCAGAACCACTATTTATTCAATAATCCCGACGTGTGGGCTACAGATGGCAATTACAAGGGTTACAACATCCCTTCAACCCTGCTATGTATGCAGCCGAGCCAAACAAGCGAATATACGAATGTTGTAACACTCTTGACACCTATTCTCTATTCCGATTACATTAAATGGGAAGATACAAAAATCGGGCACAGAGGCGAGGATTATAAGGATTTCAAAAACAGATTCAGCGAGGCAGTAGTCGATTTCACCTGCCAGTTCTTTCCCAATCTGCGCAACTGCATCGACAAGGTATACACAGCAAGCCCATTGACATACAGGGATTACACGGGCACACCACAAGGATGTGCATACGGAATCGTCAAGGATTGCCGCAACCCAATGGTTACACAATTCCCGGCAAGAACAAGAATCAGCAATCTGCTACTTGCCGGACAAAACATAAACATCCACGGTTGCCTTGGTACAACAATGTCCTCCACGGTGACCTGCTCCGAGATTTTGGGAAGTGAATATTTGTCAAAGAAAATAGGAAATGCGTAAGATATTTAAAATAACAAGAACAGTATTGTTCATCTTGGTAGGATTACCATTGACAATAGCTATAATATCGTTCATAATTGGAGCGTGCCTGTACTACACGTCCGATTTTATGCAGCCACAAGCAAATGTAGACCTGAACAAATACTGTTTGACAACAGATTGTGATTCATTAAAGACCTGCAATGGTAATTATATGAAGCTCAACAGACACGGCTTATGGGAGGCATACATCTCTGGCAGCCCATTGGAACGAGGTGCCGTATATGGAGTAATGAGCCGGGGACTATTGAAATACCAGGAGGATGTGTTCGTGGAGCAGATAAACGAAATAATTCCGTCGGACTCTTGGGTTGAATTCCTGCACAAGCTGATTATCATTTTCAATGGAGATATGGCAAAGCACATTCCTGCAGAATACAGGGAAGAGATATACGCGATGTCACTCTCCTGCACCAATGAACACAATGCATACGGTTCACCCTATGTAAGACAGCTGAACTATCACGCAGCGCACGATATCGGACACGCGATGCAAGAGTATATGCTTGTCGGTTGTACATCTTTTGCCTGCTGGGGAAACGACAGCAATGACGGTAACCTGATTATTGGACGCAATTTTGATTTCTATGTAGGTGACAATTTTGCAAAAAACAAGATAATTCTATTTGTAGAGCCAAGCGAAGGACACCGTTTCGCATCTATTTCCTGGCCGGGAATGATGGGTGTTCTCTCGGGAATGAATGAGAAAGGACTCACTGTGACAATCAACGCAGCCAAAGGCGCCATTCCCACATCGTCGGCGATGCCAATTTCCCTGTTGGCAAGACAAATCCTGCAATACGCTTCGAACATTGACGAGGCGTACGACATAGCAAAACAGTACAAGACCTTTGTTTCGGAGTCGTTGCTGATAGGCTCGGCTATTGACGGAAAAGCAGCTATCATAGAAAAAACACCTGAAAACATTGCTCTGTTCGAAAGCAACGAGAACCGTATTCTGTGTACAAACCACTACCAGTCTGAAACATTCAGCAACGACGAATACAATATTGAGAACATAGCCACAAGCGATAGCCCATACCGCCATGAGCGACTCAGCGAACTGATAAGCGAACATTCGCCTGTCAGTGCCGACGATGCGGTGAGAATACTCAGGAACAGATATGGCAAGGAGAACACCGACATTGGTTTGAGCAATGAGAAATCCATCAACCAGTTCATTGCACACCACTCTGTCGTGTTCCAGCCCGAAGAGTTGCGTTTCTGGGTTTCAACATCACCCTGGCAATTGGGAGAATATATCTGCTATGACTTGGACAGCATATTTGGCGGTGCAACACAGTCGGTAACGATAAATGCTCTCAAAGAGCATAATATAGAGGCCGACAGCATAGCCTTGAGCACAGACTACAAGGTAGTGTGCCGACACAGAATGATGTATAAAGAAATTTCAACAGCCATTGACGAGGGACAACAGTTGTCAAAGGAGTTCATCAATGAGTTCGTCAACAACAACCCCAACTATTTTCAAGTATACAATATACTTGGAGATTATGAGCTCTCAAGGAACAATCAAAGAGAGGCTGTGACATATTGGCAAAAGGCCCTGTCAATGGAGATACCAAGAACAAACGAAAAAGAGGACATTATAAATAAAATCACGAAATATGATTAAGGACATCAATCTTCATTATCAGGATGCGTCTGTCATCAAGAGGTTTCAAGAGGAACGACTGAAAGAGACACTTGCTTATCTCGCACAACATTCAACATACTACAAACGTATGTTTGCCGAGCACAATATCGACATAGAGGCAATAAACACACTCGAAGACTTGTGCAAGATACCAACCACATCAAAGCAGGATTTACAGAAGTACAATCAGGACTTTCTGTGCGTCAGCCCCACAGACGTCATTGACTATGTAACCACATCGGGTACATTGGGAGAACCTGTAACATTCGCCCTCACCGAGAACGACCTGCAACGTCTTGCATACAACGAGGCCTGTTCGTTCACGATGGCAGGATGCAAAAAGGAGGACGTAATGCAGTTGATGACAACCATCGACCGCCGTTTTATGGCAGGCCTTGCCTATTTTATGGGAGCCCGCGAACTCGGTTGTGGCATAGTCCGTGTCGGAAATGGTATTCCCGAATTGCAATGGGACACTGTAAACAGGGTAAAATCCACTGTTTGTATGGTTGTACCATCGTTCTTGACAAAGATGATTGAGTTTGCCGAGAAGAACAATATCGATTACAACAAATCGAACCTCAAACGTGCCATTTGCATTGGCGAAGCGTTGCGTACACCCAATGGCGAACTGACCACACTCGGTAAAAAAATCAACGAGAAATGGCCTTCACTGGAATTGTACTCAACTTATGCATCGACAGAGATGCAGACATCGTTCACTGAGTGCGAGGAGCATCTGGGCGGACACATACCTTCGGACTTGATAATTGTAGAGCTACTCGACGACAACAACAACCCTGTAAAAGACGGAGAACCCGGAGAGGTTACAATAACCACCATAGGTGTAGAGGCTATGCCACTGCTCCGATTCAAGACCGGAGATATCTGCATCCGTATGAGTGAGCCTTGCAAATGCGGCAGAAACAGTGCGCGTTTGAGCTCTGTCATAGGACGTAAGGGACAGATGATTAAGTTCAAGGGAACAACAATATATCCACCTATCCTATTCGACATCCTTGACAATATACCCGATGTCGACAACTACATAGTAGAGGTGTTCACAAATTCATTGGGTACAGACCAGATACAGATAAGAATCGGAAGCAATAACCACACCGAAACATTCATAAAGCAGATTAAAGATATTTTCCGCTCAAAGGTGAGAGTTGCTCCCGATATAAAATTTGAATCGGCAGAACTTATTTCACGCTTGCAGATGCCGCCAATGAGCCGCAAGGTTGTGAAATTCTTCGATTTGAGGTCAAACGTATAAAATTAAAGAAAATGAAAAAACTGTTTCTGCTGATAGTATGCATTGTCGGCGCCACTCTTGCAAATGCACAATCGGGCAAGGATAAATACTACGCCTACGGTGTCGATTTTTCTTATGTAAAAGTAATTGGTGCAACGGAGTCTGTGTCCCAACTCGCAACAGCATTTGAAGACATCAATGAACTGTTGATAGGCGAAATGAAGAAATATGACTTCTCACGTATGGTAAAAGAGCAGGTCACTATTGACACAGAGCCAATGATGGAAAGATTGAGGTATTGTGACTATGAATATATCAAACTTTACAGAAATGAAGATTTCGAGCTTAATTGCAACAGAATAATCGCAGAATACCACCTCCGCGAAAAAGAAGGAAAAGGTATTGTCCTTATTGCCAAACTGCTGAATAAATCAGCTCGCAGAGGCACCTATTATGCCGTTGTATTCGATATTGAAAGCCGAGAAATCCTGTACTGCAAAGAGGTCACAGGAAAAGCACGAGGATTCGGATTGAGGAATTTCTGGGCTCATTCTGTATATCAGGTCATAAAACGCACGAAAGTAAAATTATAATAAAAAAACGTGATGGTACACCAGAAGTGAACCCCAAAGTTTTGAAAAACTTTGGGGTTCACTTCTGGTGTTATATTTCCATCCATTGCCTCACTTTTTGGAATTCCTGTTCAAAATTTGGAGTCAACAGGCCTTTACCCATTGCATTGTCAAGTTCTGCAATGCTCCAGAAACGGCCACCGTCAAGTTCATCACTCGGAACAATCTCACCGTCATAAACAGCACTATATACATATACTAGTTCCTTTTCCCTTTCACTCTCAAAGATATAGCTCTGCAAAAAGCGTGGCTCACAGTTGGTAACACCCAACTCTTCACGAATTTCCCTGTCTAATGCCACGGCAACCTCTTCACCATAATCAATGTGTCCGCCAACAGCAGTGTCCCACTTATCTGGCTGAATCTCCTTCCATTGTGGACGATGCTGAAGATAAAGACGTTCATCTGTATCGAAAAGATGCAGATGAACAACCGGATGCAACAATTTTGTTCCACTGTGACATTCACCACGAGTTGCACACCCTACCACCTTACCCTTTTCATCCACTATCGGCAAGAGTTCGGCATTGTTATCTTTTTTCATAATCATTTTTTTTACAAAAATACATAATATCATCTGTTTTCATACAAAACCCGCTATTTTTTCAAATCTGCGCGCAGACATCAAAAAGACATTTTTTTACCTATCAACACACTTTTTTTGATAAATGTAAATAATAATTTCAAAAAAACATTAATTTAGCACATTCAAATGTAAGAACAACCATAACGCAATAACGCTATGAGAGCAAAAACTACGATAATCAGGTTATTATGCCTTTTATTGTGCCTGACCTTCAGCATAGGTGCCTTTGCACAGACCGGTCACACAATAATCGGTACTGTTGTTGATGAACTTGATATGCCTTTGCCCGGAGCCAATGTCGTTCTAATGAAGAACAAGAAGATGGTCAGTGGCACAAGTACAGGTATTGACGGTGATTTCAAAATAGACATCCAGTTCAATGAGGATGAAAAATTGACGTTGGTTTTCAGCTATATGGGTTCCAAGTCCCAAACAATTAAACTGACAAAACAAAACATTGTCAAGCCTTTCAACATCCAGCTTTTACCTGATGACGAGATGCTCGAGGAGGTAACTATTGTAGAAGATGGTTATGCACGATTGCCACGCAAGGATATGGTTGGTGCGTTCACGACAGTAAAGGCCGACGACATCATGATGCCTGCATACCAGAGCATTGACCAGATGTTGCAAGGAAAGATTGCCGGTATGTCGGTGGTCAATACCTCGGCACGTGTTGGTGCATCACCCAAAATCACAATTCGCGGTACATCTACAATCCTTGGCAACACAAGCCCTCTATGGGTTGTTGACGGTGTCATTCAGGAAGACCCCTTATCCATCGACATCAGTGCCGCGCTGACATCCGATATGAAAGAACTCATCGGTAACCAGATTTCGTGGCTAAACCCACAGGATATTGATAATATCACCGTTCTCAAGGACGCATCGGCAACAGCCATCTATGGTTCAAAAGCCTCTAACGGTGTAATCGTCATTACCACAAAGAAAGGTACTCCGGGACGTATAAGCGTAAACTACAACGCCAATGTATCTGTGAGAGAACGTCCTACATACGAAATGTATGATTTCATGAACTCTTTGGAGCGTATACAATTCAGCAAGGAGGCTTATGAAGCCGGTGTCCGTTACCAGACAGAGCCATTACCACAGGTATATACATACGAAGGCCTGATGGCAATGTTCAACAAACGCATGATTACCGAGGAGCAATTCTCATACTATCTGCAACGTCTTGAAACAGTAAACACCGACTGGTTCGACCTGCTCACACGCAATTCCGTGAGCAACAACCACAACTTGAGCGTTTCGGGCGGAACAGACAAATACACATACAATGCTTCTATCGGCTATCAGATAAACAACGGTTATGAGGTCGGCAACCAGAACGACCAGCTGACAACCCGTTTGAGCATCAACAGCAATGTAAACGAAAGGCTCAGCATCAACGCACAGCTCAATGGAAGCATCAGAAATTCCGATGGTTATGGAGCAGGTGTAAATCCATACAATTATGCAATGAACACCAGCCGTGCAATCCCTGCATACGAAGAGGACGGTTCAAGAGCTTATTATTCGAAATACTATACATACCAGTATAACGCCCAACTGGGAGCACACAACCAGTACTCGTACAATATCTTCAATGAAATGGAGAACAGTTACTCAAAGAATACCGGTACGTCATTCAACGCATCAGTAAATGCCTCGTACAAGATTCTCAGTTGGTTGTCATATCAGGGAACGGCAAGTATTTCAATGAACAACAATGCCAGCGAGAGTTTTGCCGGTGAAAGGACTTCACAGGTTGAGCAGCTATACCGTGGTTTCCCATACGGTACAGAGAAGGCTGGTTCGGAGAAGTACAACGCGGCATTGATGCCATACGGAGGCGTGCTTCAGCAGGCCAATTCCCAGACAGTGTCATACAGCACTTCGCACCGTTTGGCATTCTCAAAGGAGTTCAATGAAAATCACCGTCTAAATGCAATGCTTGGTGCCGAGATACGTTCAAGTAAAGGTAGCAGCGAGGGCAACACCGTTTGGGGATACGTTCCTGAGCGTGGTGAAATCATTGTATCACCGACACTGCCCGAAAACTTCAAGCCTATCGGCAGCGATGTTTCCATTGGATGGGGTGCGTTGTCACAGCTCTACAACGGAGGTTGGAGCAAGACATCTACACTCACAAACTATGTATCGTTCTTTGCAACCGTTGCCTACTCGCTGAAGAACAGATATGTTTTCAACGTCAATGTACGTTCCGATGCCTCTAACCGTTTTGGCCAGGATGTCAACAAGCAGTTCGACCCCACTTGGTCATTCGGTGCATCGTGGAAGATAGCCCAAGAGCCTTTCATGATGAAGTACGTTCCTTGGCTCGACCAGCTCAATCTGCGTGCTACATACGGTATACAGGGTAACGTCGTGAACTCATTGAGCCCGGAACTGATTGTTCAATACGAAGGATTACATACCAGCTACAACGAGTACTATCTCTCTATTTCCAGCCTGCCGAACAACCAGCTCAAATGGGAGCGTACCCAGTCGGCAAACCTTGGACTTGACCTTGCGCTTTTTGGCATAACAATGAATTTTGAATACTACTATCGCCGTTCAAATGCCATTATCCGCCAGGACATCGCGCAGGAGTATGGAATGAAGACAATGCCTCTTAACGGTGGTCTGATTACCAACCAGGGTGTTGAGTTCACATTGAATTACACCCCGATACGTACCAAGGACTTTGTTTGGACATTAGGAATGAATGCCAGCAAGAACTGGAACCGTTCCGAGACTGACGACCGCACTGCAAAAGCCGATGAATTGTCACACTATGACTTCCTTGCAGGCAGCAGCAGCCGTCCATTGAAGCAGGGCTATCCCCTTTCGGCATTCTGGTCGTACCAGTTCACAGGACTTAACAGCACAAACGGCTATCCGACATTCGCACATACAACGTATGACGACGTGGATGGCGACGGCAGTGTAGACCCGACAACATTCCTTGTGTATTCAGGACAGAGCGAGCCAGACTTCTCGGGAGGTTTCAACACAAGAATACGTTGGAAGGACTTCAATTTCGGCATCGACTTTGCAGCATCGCTCGGAGCATCCAAGCGTCTGCCTAATCCCTACTCCACATTCACATACGGCAAGATGCCAGACATCTACAGCAACTTGTCAAAAGAGCTAAATAACCGTTGGAAACAGCCCGGTGACGAACTCAACACCAACATTCCCGCGCTGTATACCTCGGTACGTGACCTCTACAACCTGAACTTGCCGAACGGCCTATACGACAACATCTACTCAATGTGGTCGCAGTCGGATGTCAGAGTTGTTGATGCCTCTTTCCTACGCTGTACACAAATATCACTCTCATATAACGTTCCACGCAAGATTTGCCAGAAGATAGGTCTTACACGCATATCTATAAGCGCGAACGTGAATAACCTTTTTGTCATCGCAAGCAAGGAGTGGAGAGGCTATGACCCCGAGTTAGGTAACAGCATACAGCCAAGGGTTTATTCTATCGGACTAGGTATCGGATTATAAGAATTGGAAATTATGAAAAAGTATATAAATATATTTGCGACAATAGTTGCTGTTTTTTCAGCGACATCGTGCGGAGATTTTCTTGAGCCGAATTCTACAAGCGAATTCGTTCCCAAAGATGCTGTTTCACTCAATGAGCTGCTATTGGGCGAGGCCTATCAGCGAAACGACATGACAGGATTCAACGTGTTCCTGAACCTGCTTGACGACGATATTGAAGCCGCTCCCTACCAGACGCCCATCACCGGTTTCGATGCCAACAAATACCTTGCATCATACTCATGGCAACCCGATATGTACAAACTTATGGATGCTGCAGGCTCGGGACATACGAATATGTACGAATCATATTACAGCGTTATTCTTGGAGCAAACACCATCATTGATTACTTGCCAAAAGTCAATGACACCGAAGACAACAAGAACAAAGTAAAGGCACAGGCATACGCACTGCGTGGTTTCTATTACTTCAACCTTGTAAACATATTCGGCAAGCCATACAACAGCGACTCCACAGCGCTTGGTGTTCCTTTGAAGTTGCAAAGCGGTATTGAGCCCAGCGACGACTATCTGAAAAGAAAGACCGTTGCCGAAGTATATGCACAGATTCTCAGCGACCTACACACAGCCGAGGCTGCATATCTAGAACTGCCGGAAAGCGAACAGTGGAACGATAATTTCCGCACAAGCCTGCCAATGGTACAGCTGATGCTTTCGCGCACATACCTTTATATGGAAAATTGGACAGAAGCAGCAAGATATGCAAAGAAGGTGATGGACGACACACGTTTCCAACTTGTTGACCTGATAAATCTACCCGTAGAGGAGTTAAACGAGAACGGCGAATATGTGAGAACATATTTTGATATGACAAACTACAAGTGCAGCGAAACGATTTGGCCTTTCGGCAATGTCGAGGACATGTTCAGTTGGACCAGCGAATATGCAAATAACCCCACCAATCCAGCCAATGGACAGAATATGCACGCCTACTTCAAGGCTTCGCAGAGCCTACTTGACAGTTATCTTGAATGGGACTTGCGACTGATACATTATATCGTTCAAGCGCCCGACGGACAGGGTGGCGAAATGGCAATGGCGTATGGCAAGGTCAACATTGGACAGACCTCACACAAGCCAAGTTTTGTCGTTGGTTCTTTCGGTCGCACTCTGCGCCTCTCCGAGGCCTACCTCAATTATGCCGAGGCAATGGCTATGCTCGGTGGCAGTGGCGACGAGGAGGCAACAGCAGCACTCAACAAATTGCTTGAGAAACGTTTCGACCCCGAGGATTTTGAAGAGGTTGAATTCGACAGCAATGCCGAACTTGTACAGTTTGTGCGCGATGAACGTCGCCGCGAGCTTTGCTACGAAGGTCACCGTTGGTTCGACCTACGCCGTTGGGGAATGCCTGCTATTACCCACACCTGGCATGACAGCGAGACACAAAGCAGCAATTACACACTGCAAGAGGGTGACCTGCTCTATACAGTCCCCATTCCCGACGAAGCATTGCAAAGCAACAAGAGCCTCGTCCAGAATGAGCTACCAAGTAAACGATTACCACAATAACACTGATTCACAGTACTGATATATTATGAAAAAGCACCTATTGACAACTGCAATCATATTGGCAAGCATTGTCTTATTCAGTGCCTGCAATAACGAGGAGGAAATAACACCTTCGGGCAACTACTCGCCCATACGAGGTGGTTTTCCACAAGGCATCAGCCAATACGATACCACAATATATAATATAAAACAGGAGTATGGCGTCTATCTGCTCTATAAAGACATTACCGAAGAGGACCTCAACCGCGACTGGGTTTCTGTCGGTACCGGTGACATATATGTAGCCGGATACGAGGACGAGAGGGAGGACAGAGCCTGGAATCTCCCCGAGGAGCATTTGCCATTCTATGTAAACTACTTCAATAACTACATATTCCCGAACATCAGCGCAGATTTTGCAAAGTCATCGTTCCCGGTGAAAATATATATGATACATAATCTGCGCACCGAGCCACGTGATTTCGGCGATGATAGCGGTGAGAACGTAGAAGGAACGACAACCGACCCATACAAGACCATCAAGCTTGGCAATTTCGACAACTGGGCCATCAGTTTCAAGGATGAGATAATCAATGGTAGCGACACTGAATACATTCTCAAGCAACAGCGTTGTGTCTTTATGATTGAAGCACTCAAGAATGCTATGGACAAAGGTGAAATCACATCACCCGACGAATTCTGGACGGGATTTGATTTCAGCGAAGGCAAAAAGATGGACCACTACGACGAATCAAAAGCCAACTACAAGTGGAAGCTCGGTTTCATTGATGACATCAACGACAATTTCGGAACAGGTCCAAAGAAGCAGCTGTGGCGTCCATTGGAAACAATTGTAAGTTGCTACTATTGGGAGAAGGGTAAATATAAAGAGTATAACCTATTCAACGCATACATAAAGAATGCTATGTGGCTTACACCCGAAGAATTTGAGGAAAAGTACCCAAGCAACAAATTCCCTATGCTGACAGAAAAATATGAGATAACCGTCAAGTATATGAAGGAACAGTACGGTATTGATTTGCAGGGTATAGCATACGGAATAAAGAAGGAACAACAATAAGGCCATTATGAAAAACTATTTTCATTTTTTTGCCATAACGCTTGCAACGATGTTTGCTGTAGCTTGTGGCAATTCACAGAACGAGAGCGCAGCAGAGGAGAGAGTATCGGCAGAAGAGATTGCATTGCTTAACACACTTTGGCAACGTCAATTCAACGATGCGCAAGGTATAATAGCCTTATACGACTCTATAGAACAGACTACTCCCGAAGAGAACAAAGGGATGAACATACTAAACCAATGCCACTTCGTCTGGCATAGTGGAGAATATATGTTCAGTTGTCGTGGTAAGAACGATGACATATATGAACTGCCCAAACACAGCACAACACTGTCATTCGACAACAGTATCGTTTCACAATTTGCATCAGGCAAGAAGATTGGCAAGTTTGCCGACCACTACTTCACCATGCAGGCTATGAAAAAGGGCGACAGTTTCAACGACTCACGCGATGGCGTGACAGCAACAGTATTCTACCCCATCAGAGCACTCAACGACAACGACTATAATAAGCTATACACTGTTTTCACAAGCAAGAATAGCGAACTGCACAACGAATATCTCAACAGGTTGAAGTTCCCATTAAACAACAGCGGATGCACCGATGGCCTAAAAGGAATACAGCCACTTATCGAGAAAAACGTCGCAGACAGCCAATTGAAGAGTGAAGTTCTTGCAATGTACGAAGTTTTCACACGTATTATGCCAGGCAACAAGGCTCCCCTATCAACGCTCAAGGATGCAAAAGGCAAGGAATACACATTCGCCGACTTTAAGGGTAAAGTCATTGTCATTGACGTTTGGGCGACGTGGTGTCATAGCTGTCTTGCCAATATGCACCGATTCCAGGGTATGCGTTATTGGTTCAAAGATGAGAGTGACGTTTGCTTCATAACCGTATCCATTGACCGTAGCGAGGACAAGGAGGCGTGGCTTCAGGCTATTGAAAACAACAAAATGCAGAGCACTCTGAACCTCTTTCCCGATTGCGCCGAACAGTCACAGTTTGAAAGCGACTTCCAAATCTCGGGAGTTCCCCGATATATCATCATAGGCAAGGACGGCAACATTGTTTCGGCACACGCTCCGGTTCCAGGTCCCGAAATGGCTGCTATGATTGAAACAGCACGCTTTGCAGAGTTCTACACCGGCCCCGGAACAAATTTCCAGGATATAACATTAGACGAAGCCATAGAGAAGGCCAGCAAGGAGAACAAACACATCTTCATTGAATGTCACACCGATGGTTGTGTACCCTGCAAAATGATGAAGAACAAAGTCTTTGCACACAAGAAATGCGCAGAATACCTCAACAATGAGTTTGTAAGCATAAGTGTCGACAACGAAAACGGTGATGGGCCACAAATAATAGAGAAATATGGTATACAGATGTACCCTACATACATTATTCTCGAGCCAAATGGAGAGTTTGCAGGAATTATGATGGCAACAGAAACCAACATCGATGCCTTCATTGAAAAAATTGAGGAGATTAAAAACATAAAGTAAAAAATCTTCACTCATAAGTATCGCAGACCGGCTATTTGCCGGTCTGCGATACTTATGATAATATTTAACACAAGCCATAACATATATTACTCAATAATTTACTAACTTTGCAAACGAAAATCATTGAAAGAATAAATACAAATCAATATGAAGAAATTTCTACTCTCAATTCTCACTATTTTCTGCATTCTCGCAACAGCCAACGCCGAGACCTACACACACACATTCAAGAACGGTGAACTCACAACCACCGGTGGCACAGTAACCCTCAATGACGTTGAGTGGAGTGCTTCAAGTGTAAATGAAATAGGTTGGAGCAATACCAAAGGAATACAGTTTGGTTCAAAGAACAACCCAAACCCATCATACACACTAAGCACATCGGGGTTTGCAGGCAGCACCATCAGAAGCATAACCGTGAACAGCAGCATCGCGGCCAACGGTGATGCAAAACTTACAATCACTGTTGGCAGCCAGACATCGGAAGCCTTCAAGCTTACCACATCTAATGTAGCCTACACATTTGACTGTGATGATACAAAAGGCGACATCACCATCAGCTGGGCAGCTACAGACCGCGCATACTATGTAAAGAGCATCACTGTTGAGTATGAATTGTCGGCTGATATGGTAGATGTTGAAAAACCGACTTTCAAAACACCTATGGGCATATATGAAAACGAGGTTTTTGTAGAAGCTGAAACATCCGTTAAGAGCGACACATTATACTATACGATAGATGGAACAACACCCAGTTTCGAAGAGTATCACAGCGATCCACGTATAGGAACAACAAAGCGTAGCGGTTACTACGTTCTAAACGAAACACTCAAGAGCAGTGCTACAATCAAAGCCATTGCCATAAGAGTTGACGGAGAAACAGTTTACCAAAGTGAAATTGCAGAGGCTAGATACATCGTATCACCAACAAAGCCTTACGTTCCTGCTGCGACAATCGCAAGCGGCAACAGATATGCATTCGTGGCAAACGACAGCGTTGCCGATTTCCTTTTTGGTGCTACAAACGGTAACCTACAGAGCCGCACAATTTCAGGCAAATACGACAAATACATTGAGACCATTGAGTACAATGCATTTACATTTACAAGCACAGCCGGTGGTTACACAATCCAGGATGCTGAGGAGAGATATATGTATCTAGCCGGCAACGACGGTAAGGTTTCATTTGCAGCGGAAAAGCCCGCAACAGGTGCAGTTTGGAGCGTGACGATTGTTAACGGACAGGCTACCATAAAGAACGGCAGCAGCACCCTGTACTATTCAACAGCCAATGATATCTTCGGTTGCTATGCCGAGAAGACCGACGATATGATGTTGCCATCTGTATACATGGTACGCGAATACCCCAAGGCAATAATCACCCCCGAGGATGGTAGCTACGTACAGGGATTGAAGGAATTTACGATCACCTGCGACGAAGGCATTGCAGTTTCAAGCGATTTCAGTCTCAAAGCGCAGAGTGGCCAGAGAGAGGACCGAACCTACGAAATTGACAAGACATACAACTGTACACAGGTTGACAACAACACACTCAAGTTCACAATAGACGAGGAGTTGGTATCGGTTGACAATATCAACATAGACCTCATCATCACCGGAGACATCTATCTGAACCCCAAGGGTATGAACTACAAACACCCAATTAAGGGAAGATGGACAAACAGCATCTGCTCATACAACCACATAGGCTCATCGGCTGCTGCAGTAATTACAGCTGTAGAACCGGCAGACGGTAGCAAGGTTGAGTCTTTGAGCTACATCCTTTTCACATTCAGCAACATTGCTACAACAGTAGACGCATCAAAAGACGCTAAACTACACAAGGAGGGAAGCGACGAAGCCATTCCATTCTCATTCACCAACCTTAAAGAAGATGGTTCTTACTTAGCACAGAATCAAGGTGCACTTTTACTTGACGCACCGGTTACAGAGAACGGAACTTATATCCTTGAGATTGCTGATGGCTATTTTGTAGACCGCAACTCAAAGGAGATGAAAGGCATCACACTCACATACTATGTTGAGAATGACACAGCCATTGAGGATATCATTGCAAATGGAGAGAATGGCTGGATTGTCTACAACACAAACGGTATCAAGGTTCTCGACACCAAGGATGCAAGCAAGCTCGGCACCCTACCTCGCGGCATTTATATTGTAAACGGCACCAAGACAGTTATAAAATAACTAAAATAACATACAATCAAGATGGTGACCCATTTACTTTTGGGTCACCATCTTATTGTTGAGGTTCGAATAAAAAGAGCTATTTTTAGGCTTGCGAAGGCTCCAAATACCGCAGTTTACTTGAAGTAAATGAGGATTTTGGAGTCAAGCGTAACGACAAAAGAGCCTTTTTAGTCAACCTCTTGTATTTTAAACACATAAAGAAAACATACTGATGACAAAAATATACAGAACTATTAAACGTTCTACAATCATTGCACTCATAGCCCTTACACAGTGCCTTACAAATTGTTCGGGCAGTTCACAAAACGACACTCCACAAACCGATGAAGTTACAGCGGCAGAAGAGAGTGGAGAAAAGAATGTTGTAATGAAATATAACCTTCCTATTGAAGATTTTGATGTAAAGTATGATACTATAAAACCCAAACAGACAATTGCAGATTTATTATATGATTTTGGGTTCAATGCCAACGAAATCTACAAATTGACACAATGCCCCGACAGCGTTTTCAACGTGCGCAAGATACGCCCCGGGCAAGCTTGCGCGCTATTGTGCGAAAAGGACAGCATTGCTACTCCACGCTATTTCATTTACGAGGAGAGCCCCAAATCGTATATAACCTTTGACATTGCCAACAACTACTACGCTGAACGCAGACACAAACCGGTAGAGTGGCGTGAGAGCGAAGTTGCCGGCACAGTAAAATCATCGTTATGGTTTGCTATGGAAGAAAACAATGCTTCACCTTTACTGGCTGTTGGGATGTCGCACATCTTCGGTTGGTCAATTGACTTTTTCGGTATTCAGCAAGGTGATGAATTCCGTGCGATATATGCACAGGAATATGTAGAAGACACCCCGTTGAACAACTACAAAATCATTGCTGCATCATTCTGCGCATCCAATAATTTGGTATATGCCATACCTTTCACACAGGCAGGCGAAGAGCTTTTCTACAATAGCGACGGAAATAGCCTTGAAGGAGCATTCCTTAAAGCACCACTCGACTACTACCGCATATCGTCAAAGTTCTCAAACAGCCGTATGCACCCTGTATTAAAACGTCGCAGAGCGCATCACGGAGTGGACTATGCTGCACCCAAAGGCACGCCGGTGTACGCCATCGGCAGCGGTAAGGTAATAAAGAAGGCCTACCAGGCGAATGGGGCAGGATACTACCTGAAGATACGTCACAACAGCACCTACACAACAAGTTATATGCACCTGTCGGGATATGCAAAAGGCCTGAAGGAGGGAGATTATGTAAAACAGAAGCAGGTTATTGGATATGTAGGCTCAACAGGACTCTCAACAGGCCCTCACCTCGATTTCCGCGTATATGAAAATGGCAAGCCTATCAACCCGTTGACAATAAAGTCACAGCCGAAGATGCCAATCAGCGAAGCGAATAAAGAGGCATTTGCCATTGTACGCGATTCGCTTGTAAAACGCCTCACAAGCATACCCTTGACAACCACTGTTGCAAGCAATGATTCAATAAGGTAATCTCACTTTCTCTTTTTGGGATTAGCAGGGAACCATCCCTTCTCTACCCTTTTCTTTTGTTGGAACACTTCGCCGATGCTCCAGAATGAGGAGAAGGCAACGACACCCAAAAGGATTGAGAGTATGAGGTTGGCAACCAGCAACGATACCATTGCCGATAGAACACCAAGCAACAGGAACAGCCACCAACTCTTTACGCCTATGTAATATTCAGCCTTTATCACCAAAGGGTGAAACAAGCCGATAATCAAGAACGTGGCTACTCCTATAATTATTCCCGAGAAATTGAAATCCATACTATAACGCTTTACTTTTAAACAATAATATCAGAGCCTGGTTCCTGCACAGGAACCAGGCTCTGATTATAAGGAATGAATTACCATTTCAAGAATCTATGTGTGCGCACAGCACCATTCTCCTTTACAACAAGAATGTAGGCTCCCTGTGGTTGGCCGGCAAGTGATATCACAGCCTCGTTACCGTTGGCAACAGCCTTGCCCACAGACACGCCACCCAAATTATACACAGCTACAGTTGCACCGGCAGCTACACCATTACATTCCACAGTCTGTGCCGCCTTGTCATATTCAACCTCACAGCCATTCACTCCAACCTCACCGATACCGGTCTCGGCACCGTTGATTGTGCTCACGCGCAATGTATGTGTGTATGTCTGGGATGAAGGACAATGATACTGGCTCTCTGTACCAGGGCCGCAGCTGCCGTTACCCAAACCGCGCTGCATGTAGTCGAATGTAGCATACACAACATCGTCCTTCTTCAAATCCCAAGGATGAAGCTGTGGAGTAAGATACTGACGCTGGTCGTAGTGTGAAAGAGAGAATGACACCACTCCCTGAGCCTCAATCTTGATAGTATTGCCATTTTCAGGGTTCCACATTGTGAGGTCGCGCAATGCCATGCGGTTACCGTGTGACTGTGGATGTGGATACATCTCGAACATATCATCAACGGTTGTTGTATAACGGCCAAGGAAAGAACCTGTCTGGCGGTCGATATAATTTTCCCATGGACCTTTTGCATAGTACTCTACATTCTCATAGCCGGCAGGGAACAGCATATCAAGGCCAATGCGGCGCAAGCCTGAAGCCTTTGGAGAGTACTGCACCTTCATATCCACAACTCCACTTGAATAGACCGAATATGTAATTACATATGGACACTGGTTGTGGTTCACATTGACAGTAATATTACAAGTTTTGCCATCGCCTGAACGTGCGCTTGTCACTGTTGCCGAATTGATTGACGCCGTTTTGTCGCCGAACTTGTGCTCACCGTAAGGGCTCTCGTTCTCAATCCAGCGAATGTTGCTGTAGATAGGATATTTACCCGGTTCAACAACCTGCACACCATTGGCAATCCACTCTGTGATGAAGCCTTGTGCATCGACCTTGAAGCTTATCTTACTATTCGAAACAGAGACACCATTGCTCTTGTCAACAGTCAGCGTCTCGTCCCCCTGGACTGCTGCCTGCAATGCGCTACGCTCCTGCAACACAAACTGTTCGCTTGCCATTGGGTAACCAGACTCACACCAATCCTCGGCCTCATTCTTTAGCAATTCCACGTTAAGGGCATACTCACAACCCTGCTCCATTGCAGTTGCAATGGTCAATGGCATTTCAGCTGTAGCACCGGGGACAGTTGAAGGCACAGCCATGGTATTTATCTCTACAACCTCACCATTGCAAAGCACTGTATAACGCAATGTAAAGTTGTTGAGGTCTGTGAAATTATGTTTGTTCTTGATTTCAAGGACACCGTTACTATAAGTGAATTTCGCGAATTGGTAAACCTTCTTCACCTCTGTTAGCTTTGCAGTCCAAGCACGGTCGGCTGTAACAACTCCGTTATTGCAGAAGTTACCCTGGTGAGGACCCGGATAGTCATAACCGGTGGTAAAGTGTGGAAAGCCGTTCTTCTCAAGTGCTCCGTTCTTTATTGCCTGCGGGTCGTAGATTGACTGGTCAACCCAATCCCAGATACAACCGCCGATACCATACTTACTGCCTTCAATGATGTCCCAGTAATCCTGCAGGTTACCTACTGCATTACCCATTGCATGGGCATACTCGCAAAGGAAGAAAGGCTCGCCGCCGATGCTGTTGTTGCAATGGTTACGTGTGTAATCAAGATTCGGGTACATCTTTGAATCCATATCGGTATTCTTTGCCGAGTTTACATTAGAGTAACCTTCATAGTGTACAGGACGTGAATCGAGTGCCTTTGTTGCCGAGTATGTAGCATCAAAGTTGACACCTGTACCCGACTCGTTGCCGAGTGACCAGAAGACCACTGAAGGATGGTTGCGGTCACGTATCACCATGCGTACTGTGCGGTCGACATATTGTGCCTGCCATGTAGGATCGTTGGAGATACTGTTGTCCTTCTTGTCGCTCCAGCTCTTGTGGCACTCCACATCGGCCTCGTCCATACAGTAGAGTCCGTAATAATCAAACATCGCATACATCTTGGCAGCACGTGGATAGTGGCTGGCACGCACAAGGTTCACATTGGCCTGCTTCATCAGTTCGACATCCCTGAACATTGTGGCAACGTCCATTGTACGGCCGTAAAGCGGATGTGTATCCTGTGTGTTCACGCCTTTGAAATATACACGCTGTCCATTAATGAGCACCACGCCGTTCTTTATCTCAATATTGCGGAAACCATACTTTGTAGAAAATACCATCTCTTCGTTGCCGGCTGCATCCTTCTGACGGACAATGACGGTATATAGGTTCGGGGTTTCCGAGGTCCATGGCAAAAGCGAAGCAAGTGCGTCAAATGCAACATTCTTCTTCATACTCTTTATACCGGTCGCCAACTCCACGGCTACATTATTTGTTGCCACCACATTACCGTCGGGAGCAACAAGTTCCACCTCAACGACTTTGCTCGTAGCCTCACCGCTACGGTTATCAATCTCAAGCGCCACATTCATGCTGCCACCGTTATATGTCGAGTTCAAATTGCTTGTAATATAATGGTCGCTCACGAAAGTCTTGGGTGTGGCATAAAGATATACATCGCGGTGCATACCGCTCATGTGGAACATATCCTGTCCCTCGAGATAAGATGCATCGCTCCAACGGAACACCTGAACGCAGATGTTGTTCTCGCCGGTGCGCACATGGGCACTCAAGTCAAACTCATGGTCGTTGTTTCCGCCCTGAGTGTAGCCGACATATTCACCATTTACCCACACGAACGCAGCGCTATAAAGACCGTCGAAATGCAAGAACACATTCTTTGCATCCCAACCCTGGGGCAAGGTAAATGTACGACGGTATGAACCTACCGGATTATCCCCCACGCCATCGACCTTGTTCTTGATATAAGGAGGATTGTTCAAGAATGCATACTCCACGTTCACATAGAGCGGCAGGTCATAGCCCTTCATCTCCCAACACGATGGTACCTCTATGTTATCCCAAGCAGAAACATCGGCATCGTTGCCCCAGAAATCACTCTTGCCCGGACGAACAGAGGGTTCGGGAACAAGGTTGAACTTCCATATACCGTTGAGCGACAGATAGTCGGCCTTTTCGGGAGTAAGCCATGGCTTGTTGTAGTTGACATCGGCCTTCATGGCATCTGTAGATGTATAAGGGATGAATGTTGCGCGTGCAGCCTCCTTGTTCTCCTCATATACCTGTTGGTTTTCCCAATAGTCACCCACCGGACCTGCAGCCACGGTAAAGAAGAACTTGCTGTAATCACCATCCTTGTCAGAAGATGCAATGAGTTTGTCACCACTTACCTTTATATAGAACTTTGTACCCTTATATAATCCTGTAAGATAGAAATAACCTTCACCGGCCTCTTCAAGAATTACATTCTGATTTTCATTGGTGGTTTCTGTAGTATATACAAGCGGTGTCCTGTCGCCATTGAGGAACATATCCATTGACATATTGCAACTATTCGATGTCAATATCAAACCTGTTTTACCATTAGAGACTCTCCAAGTTTGGGCATTGTCACCATCCACATAGGGCTTCACGTCAATGAGAGCCGCAAGCGCAGCATCTGCAGAAATAGTCAACACGTTCTTTGTAGCAACGTTGCTTATGACATAACTCTTACCGACATAGACCTTGGCCTGTGAGAACTGCTTGCCTGTATTGTGGAAGAAGTAGAGAATATCCTCGGGTGCATATTCGGTGAGCATCATGGGATAGCCGTCGTTTGACACTGCAAGATACTGGTATGGATTCGAAGAGTTTGCCATGCGGTTATATCCATCGCCGGGAGCCACAATCTTGAAACGCTGGTTGGGGTTCGCAGGCTCATAGTTCCACTGCACGGGATGACCCACGCCCGGAGCCATATCAAGCGCCTTGCCCGATGTAGGGTTCACGAATGAAAAGACTCCATCGGTCTCAGTTGGGTACATGGCCCACTCCTGCCCGGTACTAGCCTCATTGCCATCGGCAAAGATTATTCGTGCATCATTGTTTACATTGTCACCATTGGAAAGGAATTTTCCGTTGGCGAAATTCTCGATACGATAAACCGTAACTTTTTCAACTGTCGGTTCCAGTTCCTGGGCTGCAAGGTGCTGCAATGGAAGGAGCAATGCAAGCAAAGAACAAATGAATTTAAATGTTTTCTTCATATTATTTTTTATTATATCGTTTTTTCACAACTACAAAAATAACATAAAATAATGAATTTAAAAGAATAACTTGTAGTTTTCACATCGTTCGTCTATTTTTGCATAAACGGAGATAAAAACACACAATATGAAATCAATCAGAAGATTTATGCAGGCAGCTGTTGCAGCATTGCTGCTTGTAGCACCAACAGTTGCAAAGGCACAGTATACACCGACAGCCGAGAACCTTAAAGCACGTCAGGAATTTGCCGACAGCAAATTCGGTATATTCATCCATTGGGGCATATACAGTATGTTCGCGCAAGGCGAGTGGTATTTGCAGAACTACCCTATTGACAAGAATGAGTATGCAAAGGCGGCAGACGCCTTCTACCCTCACCGATTCAATGCAAAGGAGTGGGTTGCCGCAATAAAAGATGCCGGAGCAAAATATATATGCTTCACAAGCCGCCACCACGACAGTTTCTCAATGTGGGACACAGAACAGAGCGACTACAACATTGTTGATGCCACCCCATTCGGCCGCGACGTAATCAAGGAACTTGCCGAGGAATGTCACAAACAAGGCATAAAACTACACTTCTACTATTCGCACATTGACTGGGCACGCGACGAATACCCCATTGGCCGCACAGGAAGAAATGTTATCGGGCGCGACTACGACAAAGCCAATTGGCCTGCATATTACGACTTTATGAACAAACAGTTGACGGAACTATTGACTAATTACGGCGAAATTGGCGCAATATGGTTCGACGGCAAGTGGGACCGCGATAACGACACCATTCCTTTCAATTGGCAACTTGATGAACAGTACGCCCTAATACATAGCCTTCAGCCTGCTTGTCTTATTGGCAACAACCATCACGAAACGCCATTCCCCGGCGAGGATATTCAGATATTCGAGCGCGACCTGCCCGGAGAGAACAAAGCAGGACTCAGCGGACAAAGCGTAAGCCGTCTGCCACTTGAAACCTGCCAGACAATGAACGGTATGTGGGGTTACAAGCTGGTCGACCAGAACTACAAGAGCACCGAAACACTTATCAGGCTGTTAGTCAGCACATCGGGCAAAGGCGCCAATCTACTGCTCAATGTAGGCCCTCAGCCCAACGGCGAAATCCCGGCTACAGCCCTTGAACGTATGAAAGAGATGGGCGAATGGACACGCGCCAACGGAGAAACCATATACGGAACCACAGCCGGCGACATTCCTGCACAAGAGTGGGGAGTAACGACACGCAAGGGCAACCGCCTGTTCGTACACATCTTCGACTGCAAAGAGAAGGAACTGACCCTGCCACTTGATTGCAAGGTAAAGAAGGCATTTACATACGGTGACAAGCAGCCTGTCAAGTTCAAGAAGACAAAAGAGGGCGTAAAACTCATGTTCAACGAAATACCCCAGGGTATTGACTACATTGTGGAATTGATTACAAAGTAAACGATTATGGCAATACTTGAAATATGCGCCGGTAGCGTAGAGAGTGCCGTTGCAGCACGCAATGGCGGAGCAAAGCACATCGAGCTATGTGCTGCCTTGGAGATTGGCGGCGTAACACCGTCGGTTGGGCTTATCAAAGAGGCGCGCAAGATTGAAGGCCTTATCCTTAATGTTATCATACGCCCACGCGGAGGTGATTTCCTTTACAACGAATACGAGATTGCCTGCATGGAGGAGGATATACGCCTAAGCAAGACGTTGGACGTGGATGGTGTTGTAATTGGAGCACTCACCCCCGATGGCGATGTTGACACAGCCACCTGCAAGCGACTCATTGCTGCATCCGATGGAATGAGCGTGACCTTTCACCGCGCATTCGATATGTGCCGTAACCCACGCAAGGCCTTGGAAGAACTCATTACGCTCGGTTGCCACAGAGTGCTCACATCGGGACAAGCGGCTACAGCCCAAGCCGGTATTCCACTTTTGAAAGAACTTGTTGAGCAGGCTGCAGGGCGCATAATCATTATGCCCGGTTGCGGAGTAAGCAGTGCGAACGCTGCAGTCATTCTGAAAGCCACCGGCGCAACGGAAATCCACGCATCGGCACGCAAAAGCGTCGGCAGTGGAATGTTGTTCCGCCACAGCGGAGTATCAATGGGCAACCACGACAGGGATGAATATGCACGCAAGGAAACCGACGAGAATGAAGTAAGAAAAATTGTAGAATCTATTTCATAGAACTACATGAAATATATTGAAAAAGGCATCGGTATCCGATGCCTTTTTCAATATATGAAAGTCCTGTATCATTCTCCCAACTGCTTGATAACCTTGACCAACTGCTCGCCAAGACCAATTGAATAACCTTGCGAAACGAACACAACGCGGTTGAATGTGTCAGCAACAAGAATCAACGGACGGTTGGGGTTCTGCAACTTCATATTCGTGACAATCTCGTTATAGATCTTGTCATCAATATCTGTACCCCATACCACTGTCGACGGCAATTCCGGGAAGTCATTTACAAAGCGGGCGGCCTCGTCCTTGTCGCGGAACAGCAGCACCATCTTCTGTCCCCACTTCTCGAAATCCTCTTTGTATGGCATAACATCTCGCAGGAAGTGGTTGGTTGGTTCACTACCGGGAGCAATTACTGCTATTATATAGTAACCTCGTCCGGTTGATGAGAGCAACGAGCGTGTTCTCTCCTCGGCAAGGTCATAGAAAAGATTCTCGCTGTTGAAATCACCAATTACCTGCAATTGTTCACTGCTTTCGCGCTGCACATATTCAATATCACACACCTTGCCTTCATTTATTGCAAAGAATGTCAAGTGCGCAAGAACGCTACCGTCGGCCATACGCGTACCGGTCATCATAAGGTAATCGCCAGCATCAAGTGTAGTACCCTCTTTGAGCAAAGACTCCCAAGTAACACCCTCTTCGGGATAACCGAGCAGCTGCAGACGACCGTCAACAATCTTTGAGATAGAGAAATGCGAGTAGTAACGCGGATTATCTATAAAACGAGTTGGGGTGTATGATGCTTTCAGCGTGCCTTGCGGAGCATTCTTTGCTGCAGTAGCTACAACATCGAAATCCACATCAATCCATCTGTTGTTCTCCATATACTGTGTCTTGCCGGTCACCTCGTCTATACGCGATGGAATTCCCATTGCACGGGCACCCGAAACAAAGAAGATGTCACGCGAATGAGGGTCGGCAACACGCATATTCCACACGCCTTCCGGCGACATACAGAGCGACAAGGGATTCCACGATGCATCGACCTTGATACTGTCGCGGCACCATTTTACCCAACGCTGTGGGTCGCCGGCAAAGAAACGTCTTTTATCTGTATCAAAACATTTTCTAAAAAATCCCTTATATAGGGTCAGCATTTCATTGCTCACACGTGGGTTGAGGATATAACGGCGATAAATATCGTCATAACTGCCATTGCGGGGCGAACTGATTAAATGGTCAAGCAACACCCAATAATTCACATCACGCAAATCCTTGTCCGATATACTCAAAAGAAGATAGTAGGCAAGCTCCAGCTCTTCGCGAGGAGTCCTTGAGAGGAATTTCTTTATTGTAGCATAATTTCCACGTGATTTTAACAATAATTGTGCAACGACCTTCTCGTGTCCATCGTTGAATTCAAGTTTCTGCGCAAATGCCAAAGCCTCATCGGGCGATATGAATGTTGACACATAGGCGTTACGGATTGAGTCCTCACAAGCAAAACGACGGGCATTCTCTGCGGCCTGTTCATCGCTCACGTAAGGCACTGTGTTACGTTCACGCGGAGGTACAATGTTCATCTCGAGTGTCGCGCTGTAACCGGGAGCCTTGTCAACTACAATCCTGACATTCTTGTCCTTGCCTGCAGTAAACTTCACAAATCCGAATTTACCGCCGGCCGAAGCCCAAGCCACCATATCGCCACAGCCCGATGTTATTGAAGTGTGTCCCTTTTCATCGGTCAATTTTGATGCAGCAGTATAAAATTCCGCATAATTGAATATCTTGAACTCCACATTTGCCTTCAACGGAGCACCATTATCGTCAACAACACTTATCTTGGTGGTGACAACGGGAGCATAGTTGGCCGTAACATTTATCTCGGTGTAGCAGGGTGTCACGCTCAAAACCTCCTCGGGGCCATTATAGTTGCCAAAGACATTGGTATGCATCAACATGCCACGTGATGCAGGAGCATTGAACCAGGCAAGGTCGAGCACCGGCTCGGGCTCACAAGCACCAAGAAAATGCCATTTGCCATCAACCCAAGCCTCAACCCAAGCGTGATTGTTGTCGGTGTGCGCCCAACGGGGTGTGTATACCTGACGGGCAGGAATACCCACTGCGCGCAATGCCGCAACCGTGAATGTAGACTCTTCACCGCAGCGGCCGTATGCTGTACGCACGGTTGCCAAAGGCGAACTTGTGCGTATGTCACTGGGGGTATATGTCACCTTCTCGTGACACCAGTGATTAACCTCAAGGACTGCCTCGCGCATTGTGAGGTTTTGTACTCTCTCCTTCAGTTCCTTATAAAAAGCTGGACGGCTACTGTCCAGATTCTCATTATTGACTCTGACCGGCAATACAAAATGCATGAATTCCCTCACGGGAACCTGTTTTCCCCACGGCATCTCATTACGCGCCTTCAATGCATAATCCACATTCTCCAAGTGATATTCTGCGCTGTAATCCGCAATATCGGGGAGTGGCATATAAGCATAAAGGAATTGCATTGCCTGCAATCTGCTACCTGAAAGCGTATTGAAAACTTCAAAAAAACCATTATCCTTAACCACCTCGCAACGCGCTTTGAAATCCTTGGCTATCTTACCGTTCCTGTCAAGATTTTCACGGGCTGACAGCGGCATCAAAAGAAGCATCGCTGCCGAAAAAAACATTATATATCTCTTCATAGCAATTTATTTTCTATGGTGTAAATATAGGGATTATTAGTCAAAGAAACAGCAATTATTATGATTTATTACTCCATTATTTCACTTTTTGTCGTCAAGAGCATCCGTAATGAAGGTTTTTTCTTATATTTGCAGTTAACGCATCGGGCACAACAGACAATGATGCGTCTATAAATTCAACAACGTGGGCAATAAAGAGAAAAACATATCTACAAAAAGACTATTCTTTTGGTTGTGGCGCAATTCAAGAGGAGCTCGCAAACAAGCAGCCATAAACACCGGTATCGGGTTGCTTGATGTTGCTTGCCAACTGTTGTGGGTACTCGCCTGTAAACACGCCATTGACATTGCCACAGGCATCAACGAGGGTTCACTCGCTGTAACAGGCATTGTCATAGCAGCCCTTATGTTGGCGCAGATAACATCGCGCGCTGCAAGCAGATGGATACACGCTGTAACAGGCAACAAGGTTCGTAACAGGATGCGTCGCGACGTTTTTGCGAGATTGTTGCGATGCGATTGGTTACACCTGCAGAAACACCACACCGGTGACCTCATTAATAGGTTAGAAGGGGATGTTTCCGCCATAACGACACTTACCACGGAGGTTATTCCGGCAGCCGTTGTTGCAGCAACCCAACTATTTGCATCGTTCGTGCTGCTGTTCACAATGAGCCCGCTGCTCTCCATTGCAATTTTCATAATACTGCCAATATGCCTGGCCATCAGTCATGTATATGTAAAAAAAATGCGCAGATTGAACCGCGATGTACGTGACAGCGACAGCCGCATTCAGTCTGTACTTCAAGAGAGCCTTCAGCACAAGGAACTTATAAAGTCACTGGAGCAGAACGACTCCACAGAGCAACAACTCTCACAGCTGCAAAACCGCCTGCAAGACCAGGTAACAAGTCGCACAAAATTCTCGTTGGGCGCATACTCCCTCATACAACTTGGATTTGCTGCAGGATATGTGATCGCATTCCTTTGGGGTGCCGACAGCCTGCGCGATGGGATTATAACATACGGTACTATGGCTGCCTATCTGCAGTTGGTTGGCCTCATCCAGCGCCCGACGATGGATTTAAGCCATTACATACCGGGTATAGTGTCATCATTGACAGCAGCAGAACGACTTTATGAGCTGGAGGATATACCTGTAGAAAGACAAGGCGAGGCCGTTATGCTCGACAGCACAGCCGGAGTCCGGTTCAAGAATGTAACGTTCCGATACAACGAGGACAAACGATTTATTCTCAACGATTTCACGTTTGATTTTCCACCTAATAGCAGTACAGCAATTGTGGGCGAGACCGGCGCAGGAAAAACAACGCTCATCAGACTACTGATAGCACTTATAAACCCACAAAGTGGAAGCATTGAGCTTTACAACAAAAGAGAGAGATACGAAGCATCTACCCTCACCCGACGGAACTTTGTATACATTCCCCAAGGCAATAGCCTTGTAAGCGGTACAATTAGAGAGAACCTGCTTATGGGCAACCCAAAGGCAACAGAAGAGGATATCAGACGGGCACTGCACATTGCGTGTGCCGAGTATGTGCTTGAGTTGCCCGAAGGTATTGACAGCCCTATAACCGAAAAGGGCGGAGGATTGAGCGAAGGACAGGCACAGCGCATTGCCGTAGCAAGGTCCATTCTGCGCCCGGGAAGCATCCTCATACTCGACGAAATAACATCAGCGCTCGACGAGTCAACAGAAAAGGAGATGCTCAAGCGACTCACACAAAGCCAAATTGGCAAAACGCTCATATTCGTTACACACAGACCGGCTGTAATGGAATATTGTTCACAGGTACTGAGAATTGAAAAAACAGGAAAATAATGGCAAAAACACCCCCAAACTGGGTGTTTTTGCATTTTAAACAAAACAATACAATAAATGTCATCTTCTGACGTTTAGTAATAGATAAATTAGGACAATTGAAGCTATGATTGAATATTTGAGAGGGGAACTCGCAGAACTGACACCGGCAACAGCCATCATCGAATGTTGCGGTGTGGGCTATGAAACAAGTATCACCCTAAACACATACAGCGCACTGCAGGACAAAAAAGAGGTCAAGGTATATATCTACGAGGTTATCCGTGAAGACACACACCAACTTTTCGGATTCAGCAACAAAGCAGAACGTGAATTGTTCCTGCTACTTATTTCGGTATCCGGAATCGGTGGCAACACAGCACGCACAATCCTGTCGGCATTTACCGTCAACGAGTTGTGCGAGGCTATCTACACGGGCAATGAGGCTGCAATAAAAAGCGTGAAAGGAATTGGTTTAAAGACCGCACAACGCATCATCATAGACCTCAAGGACAAAATAAAGGGAATTGGCAGTGGAGTACAGAGCGTTGCCACTACAACAGCAACCCCCAACAACGATGTCATTGACGGTGCGGTTTCAGCCCTTATAATGTTAGGATTCCCATCGGCTGCTACCAACAAGGTTGTACAGGCAATTGTAAAAAGCGAGCCATCAGCGACAATAGAGCAGGTTATCAAATTGGCTTTAAAGCAGTTGTAACAGAACACAGCAGTTATGGGCAAGCGTGCGTTTATACTTTTCACCCTGTTTTTCGCGACAATGACAATTCTCGCGCAGGGTGTCGTGCGCAACGATTCCATTCGCAAATCCATAAGAGAGAGGAACAGGACAAAATCAAACAAGGAGGTTAGCCAAGATTCCGTGTCGGCGCGCTACCCCATCGCCGAAACAATTCCTGGCTCCATTGACGACATACGTCAGCATCCGTTAAACCTCAAGCAGCCGGGCAACATCGTCACCGATACCATCTACAACGAAGAGGAGAGCACCTACTTGCTAAGCACCCGACTAGGTGAAAACACCAAGCTCAGTGCGCCCATCCTGCTCACACCCGAGGAGTATGCAAAGTGGCAGGAACGGAGCTCAATGAACAATTTCTTCAGAAAGAAGAACAAGGAAGCCTGGGAGAATTCAAAGAACAAGAGCAAATTCGACTTCACTGATATGCATTTCGACCTGGGCCCGGCCGAAAAAATTTTCGGCCCCGGTGGAGTACGCGTAAAGACACAGGGAAATGCTGAGCTCAAGATAGGATACTCCATACAATCAATTGACAACCCTGCACTACCATCACGAAGCAGAGTTACCAACAGCTTTGATTTTGACGAAAAGATAAACATCAATGTTCGAGGCAGCGTCGGTGACAAGATGAATATGGACTTCAACTACAACACCGAAGCCACATTCAGTTATGACGCAAAGAAGATAAACCTTAAATACGATGGCAAGGAGGACGAGATAGTCAAATTGATTGAAGCCGGAAATGTATCATTCCCGACCAACTCAAGCCTCATCAAGGGTGCATCGTCACTCTTTGGTATTAGAACCGACCTGCAATTCGGCAAGCTATCGTTGCAGACAGTAATTTCGCAGAAGACTTCGAATAGTACAGTGGTGAATTCCAAAGGAGGAACACAACTCACCACGTTCGAGATTGAAATTACCAATTACGACGAGAACAAGCACTTCTTCCTAGCCCACTATTTCCGTGACAACTACGACCGTTCAATGTCACAGCTTCCCACAATCCTGTCGGGTATAGACATCAGCCGCATAGAGGTGTGGGTAACCAACAAGACAAGCGACTATAACAACCCGCGCAACATCATAGCTTTCACCGATATAGCCGAGAACAGACACATAAGCAACCAACTATGGAATGCTCAGGGAAACACGACTATACCGCACAACAATGCCAATGATCTATATACCCAAATGAATACCACCTATTCGGGAATAAGGGATATTGACCAGGCAAATAATATACTGAACGACATTGACGGGATAAGTGGCGGCGCCGATTATGAGAAGCTCTCCAATGCAAGGCTTCTTTCATCATCGGAATATACACTCAACAGGGAACTCGGATACATCTCATTGAAGACACCATTGAGAGCCGACGAAGTGTTGGCGGTAGCATACGAATACACATATGGCGGCCAGACATTTCAAGTCGGTGAATTCTCAAACGACATCAAGGAGTCCAAGACAACCATCTTCTTGAAACTAATCAAGCCCAACGCCTGCTCACCAAAGAACGGATGCTGGGACCTTATGATGAAAAACGTTTACTCTTTGGGTACACGCAACCTCCAGAACACAAATTTCAAGCTCGATATCTACTATGCGAGCGACAGTCTTGGAACGAATATCACGTATCTGCCCGAAACGGAATTGAAAAGCAAGACATTGTTGCAGTTGCTGGGACTTGACAGGCTCGACAGCAACAACAGCAAGGAGAACCCCAATGGCGTGTTCGACTACATACAGGGCTACACGGTCGATGCCGCATCAGGACGAATTTTCTTCCCGTCGGTTGAGCCGTTCGGCAGCTATCTTGAAGCAAAAATAAACAATAAGGTTATCGCCGACAAGTATATATTCAGGGAATTGTACGACTCTACTAAGACTGTCGCAAAACAGATAGCAGAGAAGGACAAGTTCTACCTGATTGGTGAATACACTGGAAGCGCAGCCAATGTAATACAAACCGGTTCAACCAATATACCACGCGGTTCGGTTGTCGTAACCGCCGGTGGCGTTACACTTGTTGAAAACACCGACTATCAGGTTGACTATTCATCGGGAACTGTAACAATCCTAAACCAGAACATTATTGATGCAGGAACGAATGTACAGGTGTCACTCGAAAGCAATACAATGTTCAATATGCAGCGTAAGACTGTGCTAGGCTTGAACTGGAAATATGACTTCTCGGACGATTTCAAATTTGGAGGAACACTTATGTCACTGTCCGAGAAACCGCTGACTTCAAAGGTTGATATGGGCTCAGAGCCGTTGCAGAATTTCCTATGGGGTTTCAACCTGTCGTGGAAAAGACAAAGCCAATGGCTTACAAATATCATAGATTGGCTACCGCTGATAAGTTGTACAGAACCCTCCTCTATCAGTTTCTCGGCAGAGTTTGCAAGACTCGAGGCCGGTACATCGGACGAAGTGCAGAGCGAGGCATCGTATATCGATGATTTTGAAAACACCGAGAACGGTGTGGATATTTCATCGCCGTCGCAGTGGATGTTGGCATCCTTGCCACACGGTATGCAGTACAGCAACCTGACGAATGATATACGCACCGGCTACAACCGTGCACGCATCAGCTGGTACATCATCGACCCGCTTTTCACACGCCGCAGTTCGTCACTCACACCAGCTCACATAAAAAGCGATTTGGAACAGTTGTCAAACCATTATGTCCGTGAGGTATATGAGCGCGAGCTATACCCCAATAAGGAATCGACCTACGGTGAATCATCGACGCTATCACTCCTCAATGTCACATATTATCCTAACGAACGAGGACCATACAACCTTGATACCGATGTTGACTTCGAGGGCAGGCTCAACGACCCGGCAAAACGTTGGGGCGGTATAACACGTCAACTGACAACAACCGATTTCGAGAGTGCCAACATACAATATATCGAGTTCTGGCTACTCGACCCATTCATATATGAACAGACTGGTATGGGCGGTGACCTCTATTTCAATTTGGGTGAGGTTTCGGAAGATATTCTCAAGGACAGCAAGAAGTTCTATGAGAACGGTCTGCCATCGACCAGCAACCAATACGAATATGAAGAAACGGTATGGGGCCGTATACCGACAAACACCAGTCTTGTATACGCTTTCGACAACAACTCCGAGAGCCGCGACCAGCAGGATACCGGTCTTAATGGACTAAATAGCACCAACGAGCTTGAGCACCCGACATACAAAGAGTACCTGACTGCACTGCAAGGCCGCGTAAGACAGGAGGTGTACGACAGTATTGTAGCCGACCCGGCCGGTGACAACTACCACTACTTCCGTGGCAGCGACTACGACGCAGCCCAGCGAAGCATAATAGAGCGTTACAAGTACTTCAACAACACAGAGGGCAACTCGCCAAGCAATTCCGACAGCGAATATAGCAGCGCAGCCAAGACCACTCCCGACGTCGAAGATGCCAATCAGGATTTCACGATGGACGAATATGAGAATTTCTTCCAGTACAGAATCTCCTTGCGTCCCGAGGATATGCAGGTTGGACGTAACTACATTACAGACAAGCGTACCGTAACCTCCAAATTGCGTAACGGCAACACCGAGAGCGTTGACTGGTACAAATTCCGCATACCTATTGACGAGTATGAGAAGGCTGTAGGTTCAATACGTGACTTCACATCAATACGTTTCATCCGTATGTATATGACGCAGTTCCAAAAGCCTGTTACATTGCGTTTTGCGACAATGCAGCTTGTACGCGGCGATTGGCGTCCTTATTTGCAACCCATTGCATCGAAGAACAACACAGCACCGACAGTTTCGGGCGAGTTCACCACATCTGCCATAAGCATTGAGGAGCACGGCGACCGCAGACCGGTGAACTATGTATTGCCACCGGGTGTCACACGTATCATTGACCCGAGTCAACCACAGCTAAGACAGGACAACGAACAGGCTTTGGCACTCAACGTCAACAATCTTGGCAGCAAAGAGAGCCGCGCCGTTTACAAGAAGAGCAATCTCGACATCCGTCAATATGAGCGCATACAGCTATTCATACACGCCGAGGCTCCGGAAATTGACGTCACACAGCTTGGCAACAACGATATGTCACTCTTCGTGCGTTTCGGCTCGGACTATAAGAGCAACTACTATGAATACGAGGTGCCATTGACAGTGACTCCACACGGCTCGTACGACAGCAACAGCTCGGCAGCGGCAAGCATCGTGTGGCCACAAGAGAATATGATTGATATTCCGCTCAGCAAACTGTCAGATATCAAAATCAGGCGAAACACCTTGCGCAACAGCAATGCCGAGGGCGTCACAAACACAACAATATACAGTGAATACGACAGTGATATTCCAAAGAACAGAATAAGCATTGTCGGTAGCCCGTCATTGGGACAAATCAAGGTGATGATGATTGGTGTGCGCAACAACAGTTCGGTAAACAAGTCGGCCATTGTATGGGTAAACGAAATGCGCCTTATCGGTTTCAACAACAAGAGCGGATGGGCTGCGCAAGGAAATCTGAACATCAAGCTCAGTGACCTTGGTTCATTTGCAGCACAAGGCAAGATAGAGACAGCCGGCTTTGGTGGTCTTGAAGAGAAACTTGCGGCACGTCGCACCGACGACCATTACCGTTACTCGCTAACGGGAACACTGGATGTGGGTCGTCTTCTGCCACGTTCATTCAAGGTAAGTATTCCAACTTATTACTCTTTCACCGAAGAGGTGACATCCCCACTTTACAGTCCTTTCGACACCGACCTTATGTTTGACGATGTTCTCGACACATACGATGATGCCGGCAAAGACTCGTTGAAAAGCATATCCGAGACACGTTCTATTATCCGTAATTTCAGTGTCAGCAATGCAAAAATAAATATTTCGAGCAAGACACCTATGCCATACGACCCCTCGAATTTCAGTTTCAGTTTTTCACACGCTGCAACCGACAACAGCAGCAGTACCATCAGTTGGGAAAGACTTATAAACTGGAAAGCGTCGTTCAGCTATAACTACTCCAGCCCAATAAAGACATTGAAGCCTTTTGGGGGAATAAAGAGCAAATCGAAATGGCTCAAGATATTCAAAGAGTGGGGCGTAAACCCATTACCACAAACCTTGGCGTTCAACACCGACATGACACGCACATATCACGAGTTGCAACGCCGCGACCTGCAATCAATGGCGGGCGACAGCGAAATACCATTGACCTTCTCGCAACAGTTCAACTGGAACCGTTCGTTGGCCATTAAATGGGACCCTACCACCAATTTGAGAATGAGCCTCAACACCGGAACAAATGCCGAGATTGAAGAGCCATTCCTGCCTGTCAACAAGGAGCGATACCCGAATGAATATGCTGTCTGGAAGGACTCTGTAAAGCATAGTCTGCTAAGTTTTGGCCGTCCTCTCAGCTACCAGCAGAATTTCAGTGCGTCATATACTCTGCCACTCAACAAGTTCCCGCTATTTGAGTGGTTGACTGCCGATGCAAGCTATTCGGCAACATATAATTGGTTGCGCGGCAACAGCATATCGGGAGTGAATGTCGGCAACAACATCACCAACAAGCGCAATATAACCATCAAGGCAACATTGAACTTTGAGAAATTGTATAACCTTGTACCATATCTCGAAGAAACGAACAAACGCTTTGCCGGCAACAACAAGAAACAGAAGAGCACGAAGAGCCGCAAGCCCAAAGTGGAGAAAGCCAAGCCTTTCACAAAGGAGGTACGCTTGAAAACAGACACGACGACAACACTGACACACAACCTGAAGAACAAGAAAATCGAGGTGTTGGCACGAACAAAGAAAGGCGAGAAATACAAGCTCAAATACAAAGTCCTTGACGAGAACAAGATTCTCATCAAGAACCAGGACAGTATAAGCATAAAGGTAACCATCACCGCAAAACAGAAGAGTGATGAACGCAGCAAGTTTGCAAAAGCAATGCAATACCCCACTCGTGTGCTGATGATGATTCGCAACGCATCGTTCAACTACACCAATGCATACGCAATGAACCTGCCGGGATTTATGCCGAGTGCAGGGGACATATTCGGACAGAACAGGGTAGACGGAGCTTTTGCCCCCGGCCTTGACTTTGCCTTTGGATTTATTGACGACAGCTATCTTGCCAAGGCACAAAGACGCAACTGGCTACTACGAAGCGACAGTATAGCCTCGATGGCAAACTCAACAGCCGCCGAAGACTTGCAGGCAAAGATGACACTTGAGCCATTTAAGGATTTCAAGATTGACCTCAATGCAAGCTGGACACGCAACCAGAGCAAGAGCATACAGTTTATGTATGACGGTATGCCGACAAATGAATCGGGAGGTTTCTCAATGACAACAATTACCATAGGAACATCATTCGGAGGTGGCAATGCAGACAACAACTACCACTCGGATGTGTACGACAAGTTCATTGGCAATCTCGAAAAGAACCGTATGAATCTTGAAGAGATATATAAAGGTAGCGAATACCCCATTTCAAGCAGCCTTGCCGGACAGAAGTACGACCCCAAGAACGGAGGAGTAGACATCTACTCGGCCGATGTGATGATACCGTCGTTCCTCGATGCCTACACAGGCATAGGCGGTAATGATATATTCCCAAATATGTTCCGTATGCTGCCCAACTGGAAAATCAGATACTCCGGTTTGTCGAAGCTGCCTTTCTTGGAAAAGTTCTTCAAGAGCGTAAACATTGAGCACGGCTACAAGAGTGTATATGCAGTTGGCGCATATAGCACATACGCTACATATATGGAATACAGCAAGGGTATCGGTTTTGTGAACAACACGACAACAGGACTGCCGATACCAAGCAGCCGCTATAACATCGGTACGGTATCGATAAACGAGAGTTTCTCTCCACTGATAGGACTCGATGTAACTACCAACTATAACCTCACCTTGGGAGCCAAGTTCATAAAGTCGAGAATGATAAACCTGAGCCTCACTGCCATACAGATGGTTGAAACACAAAACCAGGAGATTGCATTCAACATCGGATATAAGATTCTGGACCTTAAGAAACTCTTTGGCGGCAAGAAGGCAAAAAAGAGCAAGCAGAATAGTGGTGGAAACGACATTAATATACGTGCCGACTTCTCGTTCAAGAGCACCTCTTCTATCTGCCGCAGCATAGACAAGGGAACAACGCAGGCAACAAGTGGCAACCAGTCGTTCAACTACTCGATAACCGCCGACTATGCCTATAGCAAATCAATCTCTTTCAGCCTCTATTTTGACCGCCAGAGGACAATACCGCTGATTTCAACAAATTCATACCCAACAACCACAACCGACTTTGGTGTAAGTATGAAATTCTCATTGACACGATAAAAACTGTTATGAAAAGATACATATTAGCAATACTTGCGGTGACATTGCCGCTACTTTCCTGCGCTCAAAAATATATTGTAGTGTCGAAAAAGGCACTGCAACTATATGTTATGAACGAAAAGAACGACACTCTGTTCCAACGCGACATTGCCTGTGGCGAGAATTTTGGGAACAAGACCACAATCGGTGACAAAAAGACTCCTGAGGGTGAATTTAAAATAAAGATGATGTACGATGCCACATCGTGGAAGCACGACTTTGGCGATGGGAAGGGAATGCGCCTGGGAGCATACGGGCCACTCTTTTTCAGGCTCAACGTTCCGGGATTCAACGATATAGGTATCCACGGAACAATATTCCCCGAGAGCATCGGCACACGCAGCAGTGAAGGATGTATAAGAATGAGGAACGAGGACATCAAGGCGCTCTACCCCCATTGCCATAACGGAATGAAAGTGATTATAGAACCGGATGAAATAGAATAAAACACAAGAGTATCAGTGCGCGCACTGATACTCTTGTATTTATATGGTTCACCTGCAAACTATAGGAGGTTAAAAGTGCTCTTTTTCTCTCGCTATGATATTCTACGGCTCTCCTCAACCTTAATTGTTCACTTTCATTTTTCTCAAGTCTTTCTATACGTGCTTTTTGTCGCTCAAACCAATATAAGAATAAGTTTTTACCCCAGCTGAATAAAAATAAGACCGCAATCGCTATCTTTGGTTTGACGAAGGGGCTAAGTCCCAAGTGTATAACTTAAATCCTT
>JAGCMB010000061.1 GCA_017646665.1 Bacteroidaceae bacterium | reverse complement strand
TTATCGACAAGGGCGCAGTTGTTTCATTGCCTTACGGCGTTGAGGGCTTCGCTACTCCAAAGCACCTCGTTAAGGAGGATGGCACACAGGCTGCTGCAGAGGAGAAGTTGTCATTCAAGGTAATTGAGTTCAACAAGGAGGCTAAGAGAATCATCCTTTCTCACAGCCGCATCTTCGAGGATGCTGCTAAGGAGGAGGAGAAGGCAGAGAAGAAGGCAGCTGCTGCAGCTCGCAAGAGCAAGAAGGCAGAAGAGGCTGCACCTGCAATCCAGAACCAGGCTGCTGCAACAACTCTCGGCGACATCGACGCACTTGCTGCACTCAAGAGCAAGCTCGAGGGTAAAGGTGAATAATTAAACAATTCACAATATCAATGGTAAAGGCTGTCAATTGACAGCCTTTACTTTTTTTATCCCATTACGCAGGCAAGGATTTGCTTTTTATCGACCTAATAACTAAATTTGCCAAACTATGGAACCATTCGAGATACACATACTGGGTTGCGGCTCGGCATTGCCTACGACACGTCACAATGCGAGTGCGCAGATAATCAAGATAGGCAACAAACAGTTTATGGTCGACTGTGGAGAGGGTACACAAGTCCAACTACGCAGAAACCATATACACTTCTCATTTATAAACCACATTTTCATATCACACCTGCACGGCGACCATTGCTTTGGGCTTATTGGCCTGATATCCACATTCGGGTTACTCGGACGCACTGCTCCACTCCACATCTATGCCGACCCTATGCTTGAGGAGTTAATGAAACCGCAAATAGAATTCTTCTGCAAGGGCATGCATTATCCCCTATTCTTTCACGGCATAGACACAACAAGACACCAGACAATATACGAAGACAACACCATAACAGTAGAAACGCTTCCGCTTAGACATCGCATACCCTGTTGCGGTTTTCTATTCCGCGAAAAGCCCAAAAGACGACATCTGCTTGGCGATGTGGCAAATTTCTATAATATACCGGCATATATGCGACAGTCGATAAAGGACGGCGCAGACTACACCACACCCGAAGGAGAGATTATCAAGAACAACAGACTCACAAAGGATGCAGACCCGTCACGTAGCTATGCATATTGCAGCGACACAGCCCCTTGCAACAACAGCGAATTTCTAAGAGGCGTCGATTTACTTTACCACGAAGCCACATTCGCTGACAGCGAAAAGGAGCGTGCAGCACAGACTTTCCACAGCACAGCGAAACAAGCGGCACAGACAGCAAGCGATGCCGGAGTAAAGAAATTGGTGATTGGGCACTACTCATCGCGATACGAAACGCCAAGCACACTGCTCGCCGAAGCACGTGAACTATTTTCCAACACCATTGCTGCCACCGAGGGAGATATAATAAGAATTTAAACCTTTTGCAATATTTCCTGTCAAAGAAAAAATAAAAAGCAGAACATCGCTGTGTCAGACAAAAAATACAATGAAGATACCATCATTGCACAACTCAAAGTGAACACACTCAGGGCTGGTGCATTTTCAGCTATTGTACGCGAGCATAGCGAAAGTATCTATTGGTATGTCCGACGTATGGTACTGGTGCACGATGACGCAAACGACATTGTACAGAACACCTTTACAAAGGCGTGGATAAACATTGAAAGTTTCCAAGGAAAATCAAAGATATCCACTTGGCTCTACCGCATTGCAATAAATGAAACGCTGACATTCCTAAACAAGAACCAGAATACAACCGTTTCACTTGACAGCCCCGATGGAGCAATAGCCGAATTTCTGGAAAGCGACACACATTTCTGCGGAAACAAAGCCGACGCTATGCTTCAGGAAGCCATTGCACGACTACCCGAAAAACAACGGCAGGTATTCAACCTGAAATATTTCAACGAAATCAAATATGAGGAGATGTCCAAGATGCTCAACACCAGCGTGGGTGCACTAAAGGCATCATACCACATTGCAGTAAAGAAAATTGAGGAATACATAGGAAATGTTGAAATTTCTTGAACACAACAGATTAAACCATCGGCAAAATATTCCATCATATAAACAGAAACAGGATTATGGAGAAGAAAAACAACATAAATAAAAAAACATTCACTGTTCCCGAAGGCTACTTTGAGCAATTGAACAAGAATATATTGAGCTCAACAGTTGAGAACAGCAGAACAATTCAACGACAAAGAACCCACATTCTTGGAAAGTTTGGTCGCGCGGTTGGTTATGCAGCGGCAATTGCGGTAATTTTCATCTTGGCATTCAACATTCTGATGCCCGTAAATAACAGCTATACAAATATCGCAAACATTGAAACAAACGAAAGTGAGTACATCGATAATATACTCAACAGCTATACAATAGACGATTATACATTTTATTGTTACCTCACTGACACCGACCTTGAATAAACTAAAAACTCAACAATATGAAAAGACATCTATTTACACTGCTTATTATGTTTCTTAGCGTTATGGCAGCAAGCGCTCAAGAGAACAGAAAGAACAAGCCACACTTCTCACCCGAGGAGTTCCAGGCAAAACAAAGAGCATACATAACTGAGAAAGCCGACCTGACGGCAGAAGAGGCCGAGGCCTTCTTCCCATTATTCTTTGAGTTGCAGAAAAAGAAGTTCGACCTTGAACGCGATGCACGCAAAGACTTCAAAAAGAACCGTAAAGAGAAAATGACCGAAGAAGAGTGCCGTGACTTTGTCTACAAAATGGCCGACACAAAGATTGAAGTCGCAAAGCTGGAGAGAGAATACGCCGAGAAATATCTCAATGTCCTCAACCCCTGCAAACTGCGCAGAGTGCTACACGCCGAGAATTCATTCCAGCGCGACCTGATGAAAAAGATGACAGGACATCGCAACAAAATGTCGAAAGAGAAGAAAAACGAATAAGACAATAACAGCAGAGGCTCTCGCAAGAGAGCCTCTGCTGTTATTGTCAAGCAATGAAGAAGATTAACCTGATGACGACACAAATTGCGCACATACAGTTCTACATTGCGAGTTGTTTTCCCGTGAACAGGACTAGATAACCAATATTATTTCGTCAATACTTTATAATTCAGGAGTTTCCTCTAAATAGAGTATTTCTGAATTATCATATTCTTCATAATCAGCATATTCACTTGCATCCTGCACTTGCACAAGTTCCTGTTCTTCGGGCTCAACATCTTCCTCCACGACCTCTATCACAGACATTTCGGTTGTATCATATTTACCTTCGTTTTCCTGAATAAATCGTGTTGTAGACACTTTATGAGAAACAGAAGAGGCTGTGATACCCGGAGCCGAACCATAGCCAAGACTCCAAATATCATCTATAACAAGTGCTGCTCCCATATTAATAAACTCAATACGTTTCTTTGTCATATCGCCAGAATACGAGTCGACAAATTGCACATCTACCAATATCGATGTTTCAGAAACCTTATTATAGTTTATTATTCTATAAGATATCGTTTCCCAATCCTGTGATTCCAGCCAATTCCAGTCAACATCGGTCCAGTCTTCAAAAAGTTCAGATCCGGTAGCCCTCATAATATCCGTGGCAAGTTTCCTGGCCTTTGAATTTAAGACATTCATTTCGGTAGAGAATGGCGGCGTGTATGTATGCCCTGAGTTCTCATACATTTCGGTAAGTGAGATAGAGATATTATTCAAGATGCTTTCTATCAGCTCTCTTTCATAGCCATCGGTGGCAGACTCCAAGACTCCTTCTTTATTGACTGGAGCATTAAGAGCCAAACGCAAGCCGTTGGAGTATCCGCGTGCTCCTGGAGATGCATAGTTACGCAGTGATATGCGGCAATATTTTGATTGCAAATCCCAGCTACCGCCACGAATTACGTGTTGTACTCCCAAAGCAGGACCTTGTGGATTCTTCAGTGGAGAATTTTTGTAATAATCGGCAGAATACCAATCGCTACACCATTCATAGACATTACCACTCATATCATAAAGTCCCAACTTATTAGGAGTTTTTTTCTTCACCTCGGACGGCGAGCTATTGCTATTTGCATCATACCACGCAACCTGGTCAATTTCGTTGCCGCCACTATATTTATGTGCCACAAATGAAGCATTGCCACCACGGGCTGCAAACTCCCATTCAGCCTCTGTGGGAAGACGGAAACGGCAACCGTCAGGAAGTTCATCGGCGAGAATATCATTCAACGAATTGATGAATTGCAGACAGTCGTTGTAGCTCACGCTCTCTACCGGGAATTGATTGTTACCGGCGAAATATGATGTATTGTTACCCATCACAGCGTTCCACAACTCCTGTGTAACCTCAGTTTCACCCATATAGTAACTATCAACGGTTACTGTATGAAGAGGCTTCTCGTCATTATATGCATTTTCCTGTTCAAGTGTAGCACCCATCATAAAAGTACCACCATCGACAGCCACCATATTGAACGCTACGCCATTTACTGTAAACGTCCTATTATTGAACACCACAGGTTCGGGCTCAGGCTCTTCAATTACAACAGCAACCGGTTCGTCGGTCACAGGAGCGGCTGTTTCCGGAGCCGGAGTTTCCTCTACCACCTGAGCAACCTCAACACGGCCTTGCTCTACATTGGCATCACCCCTGTCGTCCGACGAGAGAGCCATATATAGCACAACACCACACAACAGGACAACCAATAGCGACAGGGCTACAATCAAAAACAACGATGTCTTTTTTCCACCTTGCTGAGCCGCATCCTTTACTGGGGCCGGCGACACGTTCATTACAGGCTGCACAGGTGCACTCCTATATGGTTCTTTAACAAGAGGCGGAGGTGTTGGCGAGATATTCTCGGGAGCCACATTCTCTTCTCCAACCGGAGTTCCACAGATTGAACAGAAATCAGCCTTATCCGAAACGGGCTGACCACATTTCCTACATTCTATTATAGCCATAACTGATATTATTTATTGAATTGTTATTTTTCATCAATGATACCCTTGGCCTCGTTCCAAAGAGCATCCATCTCCTTGAGCGACATATCACGTAGATTACACCCCTGCCCAATCGAACGCTCTTCGACATAATTGAAACGACGACGGAACTTGTTATTCGTCAATTCCAATGCATTGTCCGGATTAATTCCATATAGACGTGAAGCGTTCACAAGACTAAAGAAAAGGTCACCGAACTCCTTTTCAAGATTTACCGTATTGTTGTTTTTCATCTCCTCTTCAACCTCGGCAATCTCCTCTTTTACCTTTGCCCACACCTCCTCTTTATTTTCCCAATCGAAGCCAACATTCGCAGCTTTTTCCTGCATACGATAAGCTTTGATGAGCGAAGGCATTGAATTGGGCACACCGCTCAGCACTGTCTTGTTACCATCTTTTTCGGTCATCTTCAACTGTTCCCAATTCTTGCACACCTCGCCTGCCGTTTCGGCGACGGCCTCGCCAAAGATGTGTGGATGACGATATATCAGTTTATCACAAAGGCGGTCGCATACATCCTTCATATCGAACTGCTGTTTTTCCTGTGCAATCTTGGCATAAAAAGCCACGTGCAGCAGCACATCACCAAGTTCCTTGCATATATTCTGCGTATCATCAGCCACAAGAGCATCGGACAATTCAAAACACTCCTCTATTGTGTTAGGACGCAGACTGCTGTTCGTCTGTTTCCTGTCCCAGGGACATTTTTCGCGCAACTCATCAAGAACATCCAAAAAACGTCCGAAAGCATCTAAAATTTCTTCTCTACTATGCATAATTTGTATTTTTTTTCCATACAAAGATAAATAATTAAATAATAAGAATTAACTTTGCAGTTAGCAATAATTGTATTTGATTGGATTTAATCTGTAAAATAAAAAAAATATTATAAAAATTATGAGCTTAGCAAGCACTTACATACCCTCAGAGGTTGAAGAAAAATGGTATGAGTATTGGTTGAAGAACAATCTTTTCCACTCAGAGCCAGACGAGAGAGAACCATATACAATAGTTATACCTCCACCAAACGTAACAGGTGTATTGCATATGGGCCATATGCTGAATAATACTATTCAGGATATCCTTGTACGTCGCGCGCGTATGCTTGGCAAGAATGCCTGCTGGGTACCAGGTACCGACCACGCATCAATTGCCACAGAAGCAAAGGTTGTGAAAAAACTTGCCGGCCAGGGTATCAAAAAGAGCGACCTCACACGCGAGGAGTTCCTGAAACACGCTTGGGAGTGGACAGACGAGCACGGCGGCATCATCCTTCAGCAGTTGCGCAAGCTTGGTGCATCGTGCGACTGGGACCGCACATCGTTCACAATGGACGAAATACGTAGCAAGAGCGTAATCAAAGTTTTCTGCGACCTCTATAACAAAGGCCTCATATACCGTGGTCTGCGAATGGTAAATTGGGATCCAAAGGCACAGACAGCACTAAGCAACGAGGAGGTTATATACAAGGAAGAGAAAAGCAAGCTCTATTACCTTAAATATTATGTAGACGAAGCTGCCGGCTGCACCGATGGCGAAGAGGCCGACGCTGTAACATTGTCAGCGACCGATGCTTTTGACCCGGCTGTAAAGCACCAGATTCTACACCGCGATGCCAATGGCCGTCGATACGCAGTTGTTGCTACAACCCGCCCCGAAACAATCATGGGCGACACAGCTATGTGCATCAACCCCAAAGACCCAAAGAACAGCTGGCTAAAAGGAAAGAGAGTAATCGTTCCATTGGTCAACCGTTCTATCCCTGTCATTGAGGATCGATACGTTGAAATCGAGTTCGGTACAGGATGTCTGAAAGTAACTCCCGCACACGACACAAACGACTATATGCTGGGCAAGACACACAACCTTGAAACAATAGACATTTTCAATGCCGATGCAACAATAAGCGAGGCTGCCGGAATGTATGTGGGTATGGATCGTATGGACGTGCGTACACAGATTGCCAAGGACCTTGCCGATGCAGACCTTTTGGAGAAGGTTGAGGATTATGAGAACAAGGTGGGATACAGCGAGCGTAACTCAGACACGGCTGTTGAGCCACGTCTTTGTATGCAGTGGTTCTTGCGTATGCAACACTTTGCAGACATCGCATTGCCACCTGTAATGGAGGACAAGCTCAAGTTCTACCCAACAAAATACAAGACAACATACAATAACTGGCTGGCAAACATCCAGGATTGGTGCATCAGCCGCCAGCTATGGTGGGGACACCGTATACCGGCATACTTCTTGCCGGTTGCAGAGGGTGCCGACGAGCAGTTCGTTGTTGCTGAAAGTCGCGAGGAGGCTCTTGCACTGGCAAAGGCAATCCCAGGCTATGAGAACATTACAGCCGAGGAACTCCGCCACGATGAAGACGCACTTGACACTTGGTTCAGTTCTTGGTTGTGGCCAATATCACTGTTCAACGGAATTCTTGAACCGGGCAACAAGGAGATAAGCTACTACTACCCCACAAACGACCTTGTAACAGGTCCGGACATCATATTCTTCTGGGTGGCACGTATGATTATGGCCGGCTATGAATATGAGGGCGATATGCCATTCAAGAACGTTTACTTCACAGGTATCGTACGCGACAAGCTTGGACGCAAGATGAGTAAATCACTAGGCAACAGCCCCGACCCACTTGACCTTATTGCACGTTACGGTGCCGACGGTGTACGTATGGGTATTATGCTCTCTGCTCCTGCCGGAAACGACATTCTCTTCGACGAGAGCCTCTGCGAGCAGGGACGTAACTTCTGCAACAAGATATGGAATGCATTCCGCCTTGTAAAGGGCTGGAACGTAAGCAGCGATATTGAGCAGCCCGAGAGCAGCAAACTTGCCATCAAATATTTCAATGAGACACTTGCCAAGGCAGCGGCATCACTTGACGACCTATTCGGAAAATACCGTTTGAATGAGGCTCTTATGACCGTTTACTCACTCTTCTGGGACGAGTTCTCGGCTTGGTATCTTGAAATGATTAAACCGGCATACGGTTCACCTATAGATGCAGCCACATACGAGGCTACACTCGGTTTCTTTGACAGTCTATTGCGTCTGTTGCATCCATTTATGCCTTTCATCACAGAAGAGCTGTGGCAGAGCATCAAAGAGCGCAATGAGGGTGAGAGTATTATGGTACAGAGCACCAAGGAACTTGCTGCTGAGTGCGACGAGGCCTTCCTTGGCAAAATTGCCATTATGAAAGAGGTTATCGGCGGTGTACGCGCTACACGCCAGCAGAAGAATCTCTCACCACGCGAGCCATTGGCATTGCAGGTTGTGGGAGAGTCACCCGTTGCCGGCCTTGAGTGTGTGATGACCAAGATGGCAAACCTCTCATCACTTGAAAGCGTTGCAACACCCGACGACACAGCTGTATCGTTCCGCGTAGGCACAACAGAATTCGCAATCCCGATGGGTTCACTGATCGACAAGGATGCCGAGATTGCAAAGATGCAGGAAGAACTTGCTTACCACGAGAAATTCCTCAAGAGCGTTGAGGCAAAGCTCGGCAACCCCAATTTTGTAAACAAGGCCCCTGAAAAGATTATTGCCATTGAGCGCAAGAAACAGTCGGATGCGATGGAAAAGATTGCAATGCTCAAGGAAAGCATACAGAAACTTTCTAAGTAAGCTGAATACAAAATGAAGGATAAGAAAAAAATCATAATAATATCTCTTGGAGTACTTGTTGCTGCATTGGCAATAGGTATCGTGAGCATCTGGATAAGCCTCATGGAGAGTGAAAAGCAGAACGAAGAGATACAGGAGCTTATTGCTCTTGAGCAGGAAGAGATGCTCAACGACCTACAGAATGCACAGATTGAGTATGACGAACTCAAAAAGAAGATACTCAGCAACGACTCACTGTTGGTGAGACTTGAGCAGGAACAGCTGCGCACCCAGCAGCTCTACGAGGAGCTACAGAGCACTAAAGCCACAAACGCTGCCGAAATCAAGCGTTTGAAGAAAGAGCTAAAGACACTTCGCGGAGTTCTTGAGAGTTATATGGTACAGATTGATTCGCTCTTCCGCGAAAACACCGAACTGAAAAATGAGAACACCAAACTCATTGCCGGCAAGAAAAAGGTTGAAAAAGAGAGAAACGACCTTGCCAAAGAGAAGAAGGTACTCTCTGAAAAAGTTGACCTTGCCTCTCAGCTCGATGCAACAGATGTCAATGTGAAACTGTTACGCGGAAACGGCAAAGTGACCGAAAAAATCAAACGCGCTAAGCAGATAAGCGTCAGTTGCACCATATCAAAAAACATTACAGCAGCCACTGGCGACAAGAGAGCATACGTGAGAATCATACAACCTAACGGAGAACCCTTAACCAAAGGTATCAGTTACATTTTCAAGTATGAGAACCGCGACATAGGCTATTCAATGTGCAAAGATTTTGAGTTCACCGGCGAAGAGCAGTCACTCACTTTTTATTGGAATATTGAAGAAACATTACAGAAAGGACGCCACCAAGCCTTCATTTTTGTCGACGGCAATATGATTGGCGAGGGATATGCCGATTTTGAATAAGAGAGATTTATGAAACGAATACTTGTAACAGGAGGAGCCGGCTTCATTGGGTCACACCTTTGCGAAAGGTTGCTGAATGACGGAAACGATGTTATCTGCCTCGACAACTACTTCACGGGCAGCAAAGACAACATACGCCACCTCATCGGTAACGACCATTTCGAGCTTGTCCGCCACGACATTACGCAGCCATACACTGCTGAAGTCGACGAGATATACAACCTTGCTTGTCCTGCATCGCCGGTGCACTACCAGCACGACCCCGTAAAGACCATACAGACCTGTGTCATTGGTTCGATGAATATGTTGGGACTTGCAAAGCGAGTAGGAGCAAAGATTCTGCAAGCATCTACAAGCGAGGTCTACGGCGACCCACACATCCACCCGCAAATTGAGGAGTATTGGGGAAATGTGAATCCCATTGGAATACGCTCCTGCTACGACGAGGGCAAGCGTTGCGCAGAAACACTGTTTATGGATTATCACCGACAGAACAATCTGCGAATAAAGATAATACGTATATTCAACACATACGGGCCACGCATGAGTATGAACGACGGTCGTGTTGTATCGAACTTCATCGTACAGGCACTGCAAGGCAAGGATATCACAATCTACGGCGACGGCAAGCAGACACGCAGTTTCCAATATGTAGACGACCTTGTCGAAGGAATGGTGCGTATGATGGAAACAGACGACAACTTCACCGGCCCTGTCAACATTGGCAATCCCGGCGAGTTCACAATGCTTGAGCTTGCAGAGAAAGTAATAGAGCTGACAGGTTCAAAATCAAAAATCGTATTCGAGCCACTGCCACAGGACGACCCTCGCCAACGTAAGCCGGACATATCACTGGCCAACAGGATGCTTGGAGGTTGGAAACCCGAGATAAAATTGGACGAAGGATTGGGATATACAATAGATTACTTTAAGAAATTAATATAAAACATTATAACAATGAACATTCTAGAACTTAGCGAACAGGAGATTGTACGCCGCGAGGCACTTGCCGAGTTGCGCAATATGGGCATTGAGCCATACCCCGCAGCGGAATACCCGACAGATGCATTTTCAACAGATATAATTGCAGAATTCAAGGACGAGGACGAGCCACGCAAAGTGTGCATCGCTGGTCGTATGATGAGCCGCCGTGTAATGGGCAAGGCTTCATTCATTGAACTTCAGGACTCAAAAGGTCGCGTACAGGTATATATCACACGCGACGATATCTGCCCGGGCGAGAACAAGGACACATACAATGTTCTCTTCAAGCGTCTGCTCGACATCGGTGACTTCATTGGTATCAAAGGTACCGTTTTCCGCACACAGACAGGAGAAATCACCGTTCACGCACACGAGATAACATTCCTTTCAAAGAGCATACGTCCATTGCCAATCGTAAAATACAAGGACGGTGTGGCATATGACCGTTTTGAAGACCCCGAGCTACGTTACCGTCAGCGTTATGTCGACCTTGTAGTAAACGATGATGTAAAGGAAATCTTCATTAAGCGTAACAAGATATACAGCTCAATGCGCGAGTTCTTCAACTCAAAGGGTTATATGGAGGTTGAGACACCTGTATTGCAGTCAATCCCAGGCGGTGCAGCAGCACGTCCATTCATCACACACCACAACGCACTTGATATTCCTCTTTATTTGCGTATTGCAAACGAGTTGTATCTCAAGCGTCTTATTGTAGGTGGTTTTGAGGGTGTATATGAGTTCTCAAAGAACTTCCGCAACGAGGGTATGGACCGCACACACAACCCCGAGTTCACCTGTATGGAGATTTATGTATCATACAAGGATTATAACTGGATGATGTGTTTCACAGAGCAGATGCTCGAGAAGATTGCGCTCGATGTCAACGGCACAACAGATGTTCAGGTTGGCGAGCATACAATCAGTTTCAAGGCACCTTTCCGTCGTGTGACAATGCTCGACTCAATCAAGGAGTTTACCGGATACGACCTCAACGGCAAGAGCGAAGAGGAGATTTTCGCTATCTGCAAGGAGCTCAAGATGGAGGTTGACGAGACTATGGGTAAGGGAAAACTCATTGACGAGATTTTCGGTGAGTTCTGCGAGGGCAACTACATACAGCCAACATTCATCACAGACTACCCGATTGAGATGTCGCCACTCTGCAAGCGTCACCGCAACAATCCCGACCTAACAGAGCGTTTCGAGCTTATGGTAAACGGTAAGGAGCTTTGCAATGCATATAGCGAGCTCAACGACCCTATTGACCAGGCAGAACGTTTCCAGGAGCAGCTACGTTTGAGCGAAAAGGGCGACGACGAGGCAATGTTCATTGACAAGGATTTCGTTCGCGCACTCGAGTATGGTATGCCTCCTACATCCGGTATGGGTATAGGTATGGACCGTCTTGCAATGCTTATGACAGGACAGACAACCATCCAGGAGGTTCTTTTCTTCCCACAGATGCGCCCCGAGAAGAAGGTGCCAAAGGACAACGCTGCAGCGTTTGCTGCCATAGGTGTTCCCGAGGAGTGGGTTCCTGTGCTTCACAAGGCAGGCTACAACCTTGTAAATGACCTCAAGGGTGGCAATGCACAGAAAATCCAAATGGAAATTGGAGGCATCAACAAGAAATACAAATTGGGCTACACAAATCCATCGGTAAACGATGTTGCTGCGTGGATTGAGAAGCTCGGATAATAAATATTACACTATGGAACTATCCAACAAACAGGTTGCCATTATGGGTGGCGGCAGTTGGGCTACTGCCATTGCCAAAATTTTGCTCAACAATGTCGAGACCATCAATTGGTACATCAGACGCGAAGACCGAATCGAAGATTTCAAACGACTCGGACACAACCCAGCGTACCTTTCATCAGTAAAATTCGACACCAACAGAATCAACTTCTCGTCGGACATAAACAAGATTGTCAAGGAGAGTGATATTCTGGTGTTTGTGACACCATCTCCATACTTGAAGAACCACCTCAAGAAGTTGAAAGCCAATCTCGAGGATAAATTCATTGTCAATGCCATCAAAGGTATTGTCCCCGATGAAAACCTCATCATTTCGGAATATTTCAACAAGGTGTACAAAGTACCATACGATAATATCGCAGCGATAGCAGGACCTTGTCACGCCGAGGAGGTTGCTCTTGAACGACTTTCGTACCTCACTGTGGGTTGTGCAAACATTGACCACGCAAAACAGTTTGCGAAGAAACTCGGAAGCAGTTTCATCAAGACATCTGTCAGCGACGACGTTGTAGGTATTGAATATGGTTCTGTACTCAAGAATATATACGCTATTGCAGCAGGTATATGCAGTGGATTGAAGTATGGCGACAACTTCCAGGCTGTACTGATGTCTAACGCTGCAATTGAGATGAACCGTTTCCTGAACGTGGTACACCCTATTGAGCGCACTATCAACGATTCTGTCTATATGGGTGACCTGCTTGTTACCGGTTACTCAAAGTTCAGCCGTAACCGTGTATTCGGTAGTATGATTGGCAAGGGCTATTCGGTGAAGAACGCACAGATTGAGATGGAGATGATTGCCGAGGGTTACTATGCTGCAAAGTGCATCAAGGAGATAAACGAGCACTACCGCATAAACACCCCAATCATTGATGCCGTGTACAATATTCTCTACGAGGGCATTTCACCGGTAATTGAGATTAAACTATTGACTGACTCATTCAAGTAATAAATATAACAATGAAAAATATATCTTTGAATATTGACAAAGTTACAGGCTTTGTTACACGCGAGCAGATTTTGGCTCTTGAGCCACAGGTTAAACGCGCACAGGCAGCTCTTGAAGAGGGCACATTGCCAGGCAACGACTTCCTCGGTTGGTTGCACCTTCCATCATCAATCACAAAGGAGCACATTGCCGACATCAACGCTACAGCACAGACACTCCGCGAGAACTGCGAGGTTGTTGTCGTTGCTGGTATTGGTGGTAGCTACCTTGGTGCACGCGCCGTTATTGAGGCACTCAGCAACAACTTTGCAGCACTCATGGGCGACAGCAAGAACCCACGCGTAATCTTCGCAGGCCACAACATCAGCGAGGACTATCTCTTTGAGCTCACAGAATACCTCAAGGACAAGAAGTTCGGTGTAATCAACATTTCAAAATCGGGTACAACAACCGAAACAGCACTTGCTTTCCGTCTTTTGAAGAAGCAGTGCGAAAACCAGCGTGGCAAGGAGATGGCAAGCAAGGTCATTGTTGCCATCACCGATGCAGTTAAGGGTGCTGCACGCATCACAGCAAACAAGGAGGGCTACAAGAGCTTCATTATCCCCGACAACGTAGGCGGACGTTTCTCTGTTCTCACACCGGTAGGCTTGTTGCCAATTGCTGTTGCAGGCTTCGACATCGAGGCACTTGTACAGGGTGCAACCGATATGGAGAAGAACTGCGCTCCCGAGGTGCCATTCGAGGAGAACATTGCAGCAATGTATGCAGCAACACGTAACGCCCTTTATGCCGACGGCAAGAAGATTGAAATCCTCGTAAACTACCAGCCAAAGCTCCACTTCACATCTGAGTGGTGGAAGCAGCTCTACGGCGAGAGCGAGGGTAAGGAGAACAAGGGTATCTTCCCTGCGTCAGTTGACTTTACAACCGACCTCCACTCAATGGGTCAATGGATTCAGGAGGGCGAGCGCACAATCTTCGAGACAGTGCTCTCAATTGAGAAGCCAAACAGTTCACTCACCGTTCCAAGCGACGAGGAGAACCTTGACGGTCTTAACTTCCTCGCTGGCAAGCACGTTGACGAGGTGAACAAGATGGCAGAGCTTGGTACACAGCTCGCACACGTTGACGGTGGCGTACCCAACATCCGCATCTCAATCCCAGAGCTCAACGCATACTACATCGGCCAGCTTCTCTACTTCTTTGAGATTGGTTGCGGTATCAGCGGTTATGTACTTGGCGTAAACCCATTCAACCAGCCTGGTGTAGAGGCATACAAGAAGAATATGTTCGCACTGCTCGACAAACCAGGTTACGAAGAGGAGAGCAAGGCAATCCGCGCAAGACTATAATAATGGATTATAACAAAGCTATTGAAAACTATAAGCAACTGCAAGGCCACAAAGCCTTGCAGTTGCGTGCTGTATTGTTCGATATGGACGGCGTGCTGTTCGACTCAATGCCCTACCACGCCGATGCCTGGTCGCGAGTGATGACCGACGCAGGTTTTGTATTCTCACGCGAGGATGTCTATATGAACGAGGGCCGCACCGGTGCCGACACCATCAACACTGCAAGTTTAGCCCAATTCGGCAAACCCGCAACAGCGGAGCAGATAGATGCGCTGTGCAAGGCAAAGTGTGACATCTTCGACACCTACCCGCCAACACCGCGAATGCCATTCGCGCTCGAACTGGTGCAGAAGGTGAAGGCTTGCGGACTCACACCGATGATTGTAACAGGCAGTGGCACACCAACGCTGCTCGACCGCATACAAAGCAACTTCCCAGGCCTGTTTGCCGAGGGCCACGTCATCAGCAGTTTCCACGTAAAACGTGGCAAGCCCTACCCTGACCCATATCTTTTGGCGTTGGAACGCGGTGGCTTTGCCCCCGACGAGGTGATAGTTGTAGAGAATGCACCGCTTGGCGTAACAGCAGGCGTTGCAGCAGGCCTTTTCACCGTCGCAGCCAACACAGGGCCATTGAAGGACGAGGTGTTGAGCCAAGCCGGCGCAAACCTTGTATTCCCATCAATCGAGGTACTCTGCGCTGAATGGGAAAAACTATTCAATGAGATAAACGGCTAAAAAAAATGAAAGCGATTGCCAAGCATATAAATGAAGAGCTATCCGGCTGTTACTCGGCCGGGGAAATTTCAGCCCTCACACGCATCATTGCAGTGGAATTGCTTGGCATATCACAAATGGCATTCTACCTGAAAGATGACATCACTCTCACTACAGAACAGGAAACGCAGCTTGACAATGCCATTGAGCGTTTGAAAAAGCAAGAGCCGATACAATACATTCTTGGCTACTGCGATTTTTGCGGACTAAGGTTCAAGGTCACACCGGCAACGCTCATTCCTCGCCCGGAAACAAGCGAGCTTGTCGAGTGGATTGCGAGCGAAGCTATAGGGAAGGAGAGCATCCTTGACATTGGCACCGGTAGTGGTTGCATTGCGGTTAGCCTTGCCAATAAAATACCGCAGAGCGACGTCACCGCTTGGGATATTTCACCCGACGCGCTTACTGTCGCAGCAGAAAACAGCAAGGCCAATGGCAGTGCTGTCACATTTGAACAGGTGGATATATTGGCATATCAGCCAACAGGCGAGCTGTTCGACATTATTGTGAGTAACCCGCCTTATATCAAGGAGAACGAAAAGGAGGCTATGCACGCCAATGTACTCGATTGGGAACCGCACACCGCCCTGTTTGTGCCCGACAGCGACCCATTGCTATTCTACCGCACAATAGCCGAAAAGGGCTTAACACTTCTAAAACCCGGTGGCACACTCTACTTTGAGATTAACCGTGCCCACGGACAGGAAACAATTGATATGTTATTGTCGCTAGGCTACACAAGCATCGAACTGCACAAGGACTTTGCCGAGAATGACAGAATGATTAGAGCAGTGAAACCAAAGGGGAAAGGTGAAAGGTGAAAAGTGAAAACTGAAAGGTGAATGAAAAAACCACTTACTCCCAGTGAAGCACTGAACAAGGCTGCGGCATACTGCACATTGTGTGAACGCTGCATAAGCGAGGTGAGCACAAAGCTCACAACGTGGGGCATACCGCATACCGAGCAAGAAAAAATCATAGCACGGCTCATTGAGGAGAAATTCATAGATGAAGTACGCTACTGCAGTGCATTTGTCAACGACAAGGTAAAGTTCAACCGTTGGGGGCGCATAAAAATCAATGCAACACTTCGCGAGAAGCATTTGCCACAAGAATATATCAAAGAAGCACTTGATAATATCGACGAAGATATATACTTGCAGTCGCTCAAAGATGTTATTGAGATAAAGCGCAGAGAACTAAAAGGAGCCGACGATTTTGCTACACAACAAAAAATCATCCGTCACGCATCAAGTCGCGGATATGAGCCCTCACTCATTATTTCTACAATAAAATACAAAGGCGATGAAATGGATTTCTGACCTCATAGACCTCATTTTCCCACGTCGATGCGCTGTCTGTGGCGAAGTGTTATCACGCCAAGAGCGCTACATCTGCCTGAATTGCCTGTATACACTGCCAAAAATTGAAGCACATCACAAAATTGATATTGAACAGACATTCTGGGGAAAAGTTGATATTGAGCGTGCCACATCATTTATGTACTACCGTAAAGGCTCACCATATAATGCGTTGATGCACAAATTGAAATATAACGATTCGCCCGAGGTTGGAACATACATTGCCGAAATGGCAGCAAAGGAGCTACTTGAGAGTGATTTCTTCAATGGAATAACACGCATAGTACCTTTGCCTCTATCAAAAAGCAAACAACGCAAGAGAGGATACAATCAGAGCGAATACATCGCAAAAGGATTGTCAAACGTAACAGGTATACCCATTGACACAAGACTCATGGTACGTGATATACCTAATGAAACGCAGACACACAAGAACCGCGACGAACGTTGGGAAAATGTAAAGGACATCTTCTCGGTTACAACCCCATACACTTTAAACAACGAACATATACTGCTCGTTGACGACATTCTCACAACAGGCGCAACACTATGCAGCTGCGCAACAACAATGAGAACATGGTATAATTGCAAGGTCAGCATATTCACACTTGCCTATACATACAATGGTTTCTGACACAGGAAATCATCACAGTATAAGACTACACAAATATTGCACACACAGTTTGCATATATAAAGATTATTTATACCTTTGCTACAATCATTGAATAAAAAACACAAAAATGAGCAAAAAAGTATTTGTTTCGGGATGTTACGACATGCTCCACTCGGGACACGTTGCATTTTTCAAGGAGGCATCAACATACGGTGACCTTTATGTGGGTATAGGTTCTGATGCCACTATACGTGAACTGAAAGACCGCAAGACTATAAACACAGAGCAAGAACGCCTGTATATGGTAAAGGCCATCCGCTACGTAAAGGATGCTTTTATCAACAGTGGTAGCGGCATGCTCGACTTTGAAGAGGATGTAAAACGTCTGAAACCGGACATCTTTTTTGTAAACAGCGACGGCTATACACCCGGAAAGAAACGTTTCTGCGAAGCAAACGGCATTGAGCTTGTTGTGAGCACCCGAATTCCCGAAGCCGGCCTGCCTACACGCTCAACAACAGCTTTGCGTCAGGAGTGCAAAATACCATACCGCATTGACCTCGCGGGTGGTTGGCTCGACCAACCATACGTGAGCAAACATCATGGTGGTCCGGTGCTGACCATCTGCATTGAGCCGGATTATGATTTCAACAACCGCGGTGGAATGAGTACATCATCGCGAAAGGCAGCTATTGAAATGTGGCACGTAGACATTCCGGAGGGTGACCGCGAAACACTTGCAAAAATGGTGTTCCGCTACGAAAATCCTCCAGGCAGCCCATACATCAGCGGTTCACAGGATGCCATTGGTATTGTTATGCCAGGATTGAACCGTTTGAATTACGACGGCGGATATTGGCCAGAGAACATTGAAAGCGTAAAAGAAGACGAAATCCTCGACTTCATTGAAAAGAACCTATGGCTTGTACCGCTTGCACCACGCGACAGCAGTTACGATGTGCTTGCCGATACACATATTGACAAAGCCGGTGCCGAGGCTCTTGCAAAAGCCGCAGACGATTGTTGGAACGCACTGATGGCAAAGGACATTGAAGCGTGGGGAAAAGCTTGCACTGCCTCATTCAAGGCACAAACAGCTATGTTCCCGAATATGATTTCGCCACACGTACAAAAGGCTATCGATGAATATCAAGGCAAGGTAAAGGGATATAAAATAACCGGTGCCGGTGGTGGTGGATACCTAGTACTGATAAACGATACTCCAATTGAAGAGGCCATACAAATAAGAATAAGAAGAAAGTAAAATATCTTATATAAACAGTCCGGGAATTGCTCATACAAGCAATTCCCGGACTGTTTATATTTATCGCCAATAAATCAGTAGCCGGTAGCCACCGATATCAATGTATCATCATAAGGCCAATGAGGCTGATACAGAAGAGTCCTCTCCTTGCCATCGATACCATCCCAATTCACGAACCTGAGCGCATCAAAGAAAGGTGCGCCAAATTCAAATGAACGCCCATACAGCACCACAGCCTCACGGGAATCGTCTAAACGCCACAATCCACCCCCATAAGGGCAACTTTCATCACACCGCAAGAGATTACGGTGATGGTACACATTTCCGAACTTGAGTTCTCCACTATCGGTAATTATAAATTTCTGATACATTATCACATAACTTGAAACAAGGCAAAGTTACCCTTTTTCACAGAACCTCAACCCTTGTCACCCGTTTTTTTCATCTGATACACATACAAATTCACAAAGACACCCCCTTTGCGTTTTTTAAGTTTTTTTATATGAATATGACAGGTATTTATATTACTTTTGAAAAATAAGAGCCATTGTAATCAAACAGCAAACTTTCCACATACAGATATGCAGCAGATATTCAAGGAAAAAGTCGTCATTATCACAGGCGGAGCAAAAGGCATTGGCAAGTGTATTGCCGATGAGTTCCGCGCAAATGGTGCCATTGTCTATGTTATAGACAAAGAAGAGGGCAACCACTTCATTGGCGATATATCCAGCAAAGAAGTACTGGAGGATTTTGTTGCCAGCATTCTCAAAAAACACGACAAAGTAGATTGCATCATAAACAACGCACTACCGTTGATGAAAGGCATTGACGAATGTACATACGAGGAGTTTCAGTATGCACTCAGCGTTGGAATAACTGCCCCATTCTACCTGACAAAACTATTGCAGTCCAATTTGGCCGAAGGAGCATCAATCGTAAACATCTCGTCATCACGCGACAGGATGAGCCAACCGCAGACCGAAAGCTACACTGCCGCCAAAGGAGGCATTGCAGCATTGACACACGCTCTTGCAGTGAGCCTTGCCGGAAAAGCGAGAGTAAATTCAATCTCCCCGGGATGGATAGACACCGCATACACCACATACGACGGTGCCGATTCCACACAACATCCGGCCGGACGCGTTGGCAACCCGATGGACATAGCCAATATGGTACTGTTCTTGTGTAGCGACAAGGCAGGGTTTATAACAGGTGAGAATATATGCATAGACGGAGGAATGACCAGACAGATGATTTACCACGGTGACAATGGCTGGAAATTAGAGCAATAATAGAGAGAAGAATATGAAAACAGAAATATCTCCAGAAGAATCCACACGCGCAGCAGCATTTTCGCTGTGGATGACCTCTCCTATGCCTATGGTAACATTGACCAAGACATTCAATGTAAGCAATGTACTCAAGGCAAGCAAGAGGCTAGGCATAAGGTTCAATGCCCTGCTCTGCTGGTGCATTGGCAAAGCTGCAAGCAACATAAAGGAGTTCTACACTCTGCCAGAGCAAGGAAAGCTCTACAAATATGACCGTATTGCTATAAATGTAATAGTCAACAACCGCGAAGGCGGTATAAATTCTTGCGACATAGCATTCACCGACGACATTGGACAATTCGCAAGTGACTATAACAGCTTGACAGCACAGGCAGCCACAGAATGTAAAAGTTCGTTCTTGGAGGACTATATGATTATTGGAACATCGGCTATGATAGAAACAGAGCTCGACTGCATTGTAAACCAATATACCGACAAATTCTGTAACCCGATGGTTATGTGGGGCAAGTTCCGCAAGAAATTACTGAAAACGACATTGCCCATTTCGTTTCAGTTCCACCATGTCCAAATGGATGGCGGACACGGAGCTGGCTTCCTTGAGCAACTACAACAGGAAATAAAAGCATTATGACACCTCCGGGAATTGACAAATCGACAAAAGAGGAACGCCGTGCCTATGTGCTCGATGCGTGGAAATGCCTCAACGACTGCGAAGCCTGTGGCAAATGCCGCATACTGACAGGCCGTGACCCGGAAACACTTTATGCCGACTATATAAACGGCACACGTGGTTACATTGACATAACATTAGAAATCAGAAATCGCAACAAATGAGAACAAAAAGATAAACAACGGTATTAATATATCGTACAACTACTGACAACAACTATTAAAAACAAAAATTATGGAAGCAAAAGAAAAAGTATTACAAGTTATGAGAGAAGCCGGCGAGCCGGTCAACGCAGGTAAAATAGCAGAACTCAGCGGCATTGACCGTAAAGAGGTGGACAAAGCAATGAAACAGTTGAAAGAAGAGGGAGCAATTGTATCGCCCGTACGTTGCAAATGGGAGCCTGCAAAATAAGTATCATCTGAAACAACAGAAAGCGAGCGGTAACTTGGTTATCGCTCGCTACTTTTTCTAGAGAGTTTCTACAAAGCATCAACACATTCTATCTCTGTAATCTTCATACTTGAAGACCTTGAACATTTCCAAATCTCCATTTTGACGCAACAGCGCAATGCTTGGGTGAGAGATACCATTAAACATATTTGTCTTGACGGTTGTATAGTGTATCATATCCTCAAACACCACTCTATCACCAACCTTCAACGGTTGCTGGAATTTCCAACTGCCCATATAGTCACCACTCAAGCAACTATTTCCACCAAGACGATAAATATTCTCCTCGAATGGAGCACCCTTCACTGCATCGGCATCAAGTGACTCTGCACCTGTAACCACCGGTTGATATGGCATTTCAAGACAATCGGGCATGTGACAAGTAAAGCTGACATTCAGAATTGCAGTGCGGATACCACGGCTTTCCACAATATCGACCACCTCAGACACCAGAGAGCCTGTCTGCCATGCAAAGGCCGAACCGGGTTCAAGTATCACTTGTAGATTGGGATAGCGTTCACGCAGACCCTTAAGAAGCCCTATCAGGTGCTCGACATCATAATCCTTACGTGTCATCAGATGACCGCCACCCAAGTTGAGCCATTTGATTTCAGGCAGCCATTTGCCGAATTTTTCCTCAATATGCACCAATGTATTCTCCAAAGCATAGGAGCTCGACTCGCAATGGCAATGGCAATGGAAGCCCTCTATGCCGGCAGGCAGTTCATCGGGCAACAAATCGGCAGTAACACCAAAACGGCTACCGGGAGCACAAGGATTGTAAAGTTCAGTCTCAATCTCGGAATACTCGGGATTTATACGTATTCCACACGATATTACGTGCCCTGCATTTTTTGTCATTGGATAGAAACGCTCATACTGCGTGAGTGAATTGAATGATATATGACTGCTGCATCGCATCATCTCATCAAATTCCTCAAGGGTATAGGCCGGCGAAAAAGCGTGCGCCCTACTGCCGAACTCCTCATACGCAAGACGCGCTTCGTGAATGGAACTTGCTGTCACGGAATTTATATACTCACGGAAAATAGGAAAACTTTTCCAAAGAGCAAAAGCCTTAAATGCCAATATTATCTCAACACCGGCTTCGCGTGCCACTCGGCTTATCAACTCCAAATTACGGCGTAAGAGAGCCTCTTCCATCACATAACAGGGTGATGGTATTCTGTTTATCATTTCTTTTTCCATTATCCTATAATTTTCAATTTTGCAAATTTAAGCAACAGGGTCTTTACTCCTGCATTCTGGAATTTTATTGTTGCTTTGGCATTCTCACCGACACCCTCGGTAGACATCACCTCACCAACGCCAAAACGGTCGTGCTGCACTATCGCACCCAACGAAAGGGCCGATTGCGTAGCACCTGCCATCGGTTGACTGTACCGCTGTATATCGGACACCCGATAAAGGTTCGATGGACGCGATGTATTTGACGAAGCACTTGCCGCTCCGGCACCTTGCTCATTGCTCCTTTGTTGCAAGGTTGCACGACCGGAAACCGAGGATACAGAGTTTGAACGGCTAAATTGCGGACGCCCATTCTCCTCATGCCCGTAACCGTAAGCAGAACGTCTGTTCAAGCTATTTGTAGCACTGAACATTCCACCTGTACGGAACGATGATTGCTGCTGTCGTTGCTGAATACCACCACCATTAGGCATAACCATAAATCTAGGATCAATCTCCTTTATAAAGCAACTTGGTTCGCAGAACCCGAATTGTCCATACTTATAACGGCTCTTGGCAAATGAGAGAATACAATGCTCTTTCGCACGCGTTATGGCAACATAGAGCAAGCGGCGTTCCTCCTCCATCTCGCGCATCGACTCGCGGGCGCTTGAATTGGGAAACAGGTCATCTTCAAGACCTACAATAAACACTGTCGGGAATTCCAATCCCTTTGCCGAGTGTACGGTCATCAATGTTATACGTTCGCCATCGCCATCGTCATCGTTATCAAGGTCGGACATCAACGACACTTCGGAGAGGAAATCGGAAAGGCTGTTCTGTTCGTTACCCTCTTCGAGGTGCATATCGACAAAATCCTGTATAGCGGCCATCAAAGCCTCAAGATTCTCTTGTCGTCCCTTGCCCTCAACACTCATATCGCGGTACAGTTCGTCGCGTATGCCACTCTCTTTCACTACAGCACGCGCTACCTCAATGGCATTCTGTTCTCCGGCTAAACGAGAAAAATTCTCTATCATACCGGTGAACTGCATCAATTTGCCAAGCGTTCCCTTATTCACTTCGAGCCCACAAAGGAATGGGTCGGAGAGCACCTGCCACAAGCTCAAAGAACGCTCAACGGCAATATCCTTAACCTTCTGCACCGTCTTGTCACCAATGCCTCGCGCCGGATAATTTATTATTCGTTTGAAAGCCTCTTCGTCGTTCTTGTTACATATAAGGCGGAAGTATGCGATGACATCCTTAACCTCTTTTCGTTGATAGAACGAAAGGCCACCGAATATACGATATGGGAAAGAACGCTTACGGAAAGCCTCCTCGAACACACGCGACTGGGCATTTGTGCGGTATAGTATAGCAAAATCGCTGAAGCTCAACCCTTCGCGACGACGCAGTTCAACAATTTTGTTGGCAACAATTTCGGCCTCCTCCAGGTCTGAATATGCAGGATACAGTTCAAGCGGAGAGCCCTCGCCCCTCTCGGAATATACATTTTTCTTTATCTGTTGGCTGTTCTTTGCAATCAAGCTATTGGCTGCATTGACAATCATTCTTGTAGAACGATAATTCTGCTCAAGCTTGAATATCTCTGCACCTCCATAACGCTCGGTAAAGCCAAGGATATTACCAATATTGGCACCACGGAACGAATAGATACTCTGTGCATCGTCACCCACCACGCACACAGCCTTACGCTCCTGTGTCAACTGCCACACAATGCAGGCCTGCACATAGTTTGTATCCTGGAACTCATCGACAAGCACATAACGGAAACGTTCGACATATTGACGACGAATATCAGGAAAATCCATAAATAGACGATATGTATTTACCAACAAATCATCAAAATCCATTGCATTTGCAAGACGGCAACGTTCGGCATACCTTTTATATATATCATAAACTGCCGGAATACGCGCACGCTTGTCGTCGTTGCGCAAGCCCTGGTCGTTCTCGTAATCAGACGGTGAAATCAAGTTACTCTTTGCCGAGGATATGCGCTCGGCTACAGCATTTGGCTTGTACACCTTATCATCGAGCTGCATATCTTTTATTATGCTCTTCACAAGAGAGCGCGAGTCGCTCTGGTCATAGATGGTAAACTGGGAATCGTACCCGATGTGATGTGCCTCGCGACGCAGAATCTTGGAAAAGACAGAGTGGAAAGTACCCATCCACAGCATTGAGGCTGCCCTCTCACCCACACGCGCAGCTATACGTTCTTTCATCTCATTGGCAGCCTTGTTTGTAAAGGTAAGCGCAAGGATTGACCACGGCTCAAAGCCATTTTCAAGCAGATAGGCTATCTTATATGTCAATACACGTGTCTTTCCCGACCCAGCACCGGCAATAACCAGTGAAGGACCGTCAAGATAACGCACAGCATCGAGCTGCGCCCCGTTCAGTTCATCCTCGTAATTTATCATTGTAAAATATCCGTTTGCCACAAACAGCACCAATAATTTGCGAAGATATGCAAAAAACGGCACAAATGCGAACATCACACACAAAACCTTGTTTACATTTTATATCCAAACTATAAAAATATGAGTACATACACTGGAACAACACGCATCGGCTTTGAAATGCCGGCGCTCAGCTATCCGACAGGTGCATTGGCGCCTGTAATAAGCCAAAGTACAATCGAGTGCCACTATGGCAAGCACCTACAAGCCTATATCGACAACCTCAACAGGCTAGTCACCAACACCGAATATGAGGATTGCACACTGCGGGAAATTGTGGAGCAGGCACCTCCCGGGCCACTTTTCAACAACGCCGGACAGGTGCTCAACCACTCACTCTACTTTGAGCAGTTCACCCCTATGCCGCCTGGCAACAACCGCCCGACAGGCAATCTCAAGGAGTTCATTCATTTTGACTTCGGGAACTTCGACAACCTAAAGAAGAAAATGGAAGAGGCCGCCGCATCGCTCTTCGGTAGCGGATGGGTGTGGCTGACACAGGAAGAGAACGGCAAGCTGTCAATCATCAGCTGCTACAACGGCGACACCCCCATGCACCGTCGTATGACCCCACTCTACGGAATTGACGTATGGGAACACGCCTACTACCTCGACTATCAGAACCGCCGTGCCGAACACGTCAGGAGATTATGGGAGATTGTAGACTGGGAAGTCGTAGAGAGCAGGCTCGACATATAACTCAAAAGGGAACACAATGTGTTCCCTTTTGAGTTATATTGTGATATAAGAAATCATTTCGCCTCCTTGACAAGATATACAATCACAGGCAAGTGGTCGCTGTATCCATTAAGCCATACACCACCGGCGTGGGTACGCTTGGTATTTCCTTTATATCGTCCATCCTGTTGGAACATATAACTGCGAGAGAATATCTCCGTTTTGTAAAGCTTGAGTGTTGTACGGTCTGCACCAATAAGATTTCCGCTCAATACAACCTGGTCAAATAGATTCCATTTACCTTTATACTTCAAGGTACCCATACCTTTTTTACGCAATATATTCCACCAAGGATTATAAAGGTCTGACGGAGCTTTTAGATCCTCCTTCTCGCGCACAGCACCAAGACAGGTCTTCATACTCTTGTCATCGGGGTCATCGTTCATATCGCCCATAATAAGGACTTTCGTATCGGGTATTTCAGCCATAATGGAATCCTTCAACTGACGCACCAGGACACCGGCACGCTCACGGGCCGGAGATTTTGCATAACGGGATGGCCAGTGATTAACGATTATGTGTACGAGCTCGCCACCCATATCACCACTCACGATAAGGAAGCCACGGGTCTTGTATGTAGTATCATTGTCCACGGTTGTATAGGGGGCAAGTTTTGCATTTACAGGCTTGAAGAGCTTGGGGTTATAGAGCAATGCACAATCAACACCGCGTCTGTCAGGACCTTCTATATGAATAAAATCCCATCCACGTGGTGCCAGCACTTCGTGTTTGACCAAATCATCGAGCACACGTGAATTCTCAATTTCAGAAACACCTACAGCAGCCATTCCTACAGGAAGAACATCAGTACCCATCTCGTTCAGTACGGTAGCCATATTCTTCAACTTGTTGGTATATTTCAATGTACCCCATTTATTCGTTCCATCGGGCAAGAACTCGTAATCGTTCTTACCTTTGTCATGGATTGTATCGAAAAGGTTCTCAAGGTTATAGAAACCCACACTGTATACCTCATACTTTTTCTTCTCCTGCGCCGATGCCGAAAACAACACAGCAAAAAGCATCAACAGCATCAACATACAACTGTTCTTTCTCATTATATATAATATTATTTGATTCAACAGACAGCAAATATCTTACTGCGGGTAAAATTAATAAAATTTATTGGAAAAAAACCTTTGTTTTTATTAAATTTACAACTACTTTCGCGAGGCAAACAAAAAGGAGCCCCGCCTTTCTCGCAATGAGAGAGGTTTTTTTGATTATCAGGCAGTAACATTCACCACTGATGCTGCCATTGACTTTAACCTAAGAATTCATAAACTAAAAATATATACAACTATGGCACAGATGAATTTTGGCGGCGTTGTCGAGAACGTCGTGACACGAGAAGAATATCCATTGGCTAAGGCTTTAGAAACATTGAAGAACGAAACGATTGCCGTTATCGGTTATGGTGTTCAGGGCCCAGGACAGTCGCTCAACTTGCGCGACAATGGTTTTAATGTGATTGTAGGTCAGCGTAAGAACTCCAAGAGCTGGGACAAGGCTGTCGAGGACGGTTGGGTTCCTGGTGAAAACCTTTTCGATATCGAAGAGGCTTGCAAAAAAGCCACTATCATCGAGTATCTGCTCTCGGATGCAGGACAGATTGCTGTTTGGCCAACAGTGAAGAAACACCTTACTCCTGGTAAGGCATTGTATTTCTCTCACGGCTTCGGAATAACATACAAGGAGCGTACAGGCATTGTGCCTCCGGCCGATGTGGATGTTATCCTTGTTGCCCCAAAGGGCTCAGGAACTTCACTCCGCCGTATGTTCCTGCAGGGACGTGGACTGAACTCAAGCTATGCAATTTTCCAGGATGCTACAGGCCGTGCGTGGGAGCGCGTGATTGCACTTGGTATCGGTGTCGGCTCGGGTTACCTGTTCGAGACGACCTTCAAGCGTGAGGTTTACTCGGACCTTACCGGTGAGCGCGGTACTTTGATGGGGGCTATCCAGGGTATCTTCGCTGCACAGTACGAGGTATTGCGCAAGAACGGGCACACACCTTCTGAGGCGTTCAACGAAACAGTCGAGGAGCTTTCTCAGAGTCTTATGCCATTGATTTCAGAGAATGGTATGGACTGGATGTATGCAAACTGCTCTACTACCGCACAACGTGGTGCACTCGACTGGTGGAAGAAGTTCCGCGATGCTACTATGCCTGTGTTCAACGAGCTATACAACGAGGTGGCTTGTGGCAACGAGGCACAGCGTAGCATTGACACAAACTCACAGCCCGACTACCGTCAGAAGCTCGAGGAGGAGTTGCGTGAAATGCGCGAAACAGAAATGTGGCAGGCTGGCGCAGTAGTTCGCAAGCTACGTCCCGAGAACAACTGATTCGGCAACATCATCAACTAAGATAAAAAAACGACCGGCGAATTCGCCGGTCGTTTTTTTATCCCCATCGGCAAGCAAAATTTTTAAAAATATTTCACAAATATCCACTTTTTTTTACCATCTTTGTAGGAGTTTGGGGTTATTGTGCAAGAGTTTACACAAGCCACCAGACTAACAACAAACAAGTATTTGTAAATCAATTTATTATATTATCATGATTAAATTAACAAAATTTGCCACACTCCTGTTGCTCGGCTTTGTTTCAACAGCGAACGCACAGGAAGTGACAGCCTTGTACAGTATGAACGGACAAGGCAACAACGGCATGATAAAAGAGCAACCAGCACGAACGCTCTATGCCGACACCTTATTAAACAATATCAACGAAGTGGAGAACATCATTATTCTTGATGACAATAATGAGTCCTACACCTTCTCCGAAGGACAGCTCGGCGAAGACGAAGATTTCTCTGGCACCACTGCAATGATATCGTCAAACGACGACTATTTCCTCTCGGAAACAGGTTATCGTTTCAGTTCAATGCGTTTCCGCATCCGTGCCTACGAATCGCTGTACAACAATGTATATGCCAACGGCGTATTGCTCAACGATGCCGAAAGAGGACAGTTCAGCTATGGTATGATTGGCGGTCTGAACGACGCGACACGCAACAAAGAGGGTGCGACATACCTTGAGCACAACAGTTTCGGCCTTGGTTCAATAGGTGGAGCAAGCAACATCAACCTACGAGCAAGCCAATATGCAGCCGGACACAAGGCTTCTCTTGTTGGCTGTAACCGCAACTACCTTGCCCGCATAATGTACACCGGTTCTACCGGTCTTATGCAGAACGGTTGGGCGTTCACAGGTTCAGCATCATACCGTTGGGCAAACGAGGGTGTCATCGAAGGCACATTCTACAACTCATTCGCTTATTTCCTCGCTGCAGAAAAGAAAATCAACGACAGCCATAGCATATCAATTGCCACTTGGGGCTCTCCAACTGAACGTGCACAGCAAGGAGCGGCAACCGAGGAGGCCTATTGGCTTGCAGGCAGCCACTATTACAACCCTAACTGGGGATACCAGCAGGGCAAGAAGCGCAATGCTCGAGTTGTAAACTCATACGAACCATCATTGGTCATTACATGGGACTACAACATCAACGACAAGATGAAACTGACAACATCGTTCTTTGGCAAGTACTCAATGTACAGCACATCGGCACTTGGATGGAACGGCAATGCAGCTGACCCACGTCCCAACTACTATCAGAACCTGCCTAGTGCGGCATACGATGTATGGGATTTGGAGTACACCCCAACCGAGGACGAACTCAACGACTTCTTTGCACGATACAACTATTGGACAGCAAGCAAGGCCAACCGTCAGTTGAACTGGGACTATATGTACTATGCAAACCAGCAGGCCAACGCCACCGGAGGCGAATGTCTGTACTATGTAGAGCGTCGTCACAACGACCAGTTGACATTCAACTTGGGTTCTACACTCAACATTGACTTCAACCGTTACAATAAAGGAACGGTAGGTTTGCAGCTTGGAACAACCAAAGGTATGCACTACAAGACAATGGATGACCTCTTGGGTGCCAACAAGTACACGGATATTGACAAATTCTCTGTAGGAGATTTCGGTATCAACAGCGACTATGTACAGAACGACATCGACAACCCCAACCGTCAAATCAAAAAGGGTGACGTCTTTGGTTACGACTATGACATTCATGTAAATAAAGCGACACTGTACTACCAGCACCTGTTCAGCAAGGATATTTTCAACATCTTCTGGAGTGCACACGTTGAAGGAACAACCATGGAGCGCTACGGACATATGCGCAACGGACGTGCTATGGAATTCTCTAAGGGTAGCAGCGGCACAGCCGGTTTCCTTGGTGCAGGCACCAAATTCGGTATTACTCTACCATTCAATGCATACAACACATTCTCTTTCGGTTGGGGATACGAGAATCGTGCACCAATCGCCTACAACTCGTTCATTGCTCCACGTATGCGCAACGATTTTGTGAGAGGGCTCAGCAACGAAGACGTTCTTAATGCCGAAATATCATACAGACTGAATGTCGGCCCTGTTACAGCGAAGGTCAGCGGATATGGCACACTCATCAAGAACAGCGTCGAGCAGAACGCATTCTACAACGACCAACAGTCACAGTTCACATACCTCACAATGACCGGTGTGAACAAGCTGCACTATGGTATTGAGGCAGCCATCGTCTACAACATCACATCATCACTCTCTGTTAATGCAATTGCATCTGTTGGTGATGCAGAATACACAAACAACGCCAACGGTTTCCTCATCAGTGAGAATGAAAAGGTTGTCATCAACGACAAGGTATATATGAAAGGTGTAAAACTCGATGGCACACCACTCACCGCGTTGAGCCTTGGTGCAGACTACAACATCAAGGGATGGTATTTGAGTGCCAACGTAAACTACTACGACAGAATATACATCGATGCATCAAAGTATGCACGTCTTGCAAGTGTTGTAGGTAATCCGGTAATTGATGCAACCACCGGCGAGGAGCGACTCGATATCCCAACACAATACAAGGGTAAAGGCGGTTTCATAGTAGATGCTTCAATTGGCAAGAGCATCAGTCTGCGCGGTGGCAAAAAGCTCAATATCAACCTCAGCCTCAGCAACATTCTCAACAACCAGAATATGATTACCGGAGGTTATGAGCAGAACCGCGATGACAGCTATGCCGATGGCAGTGAGCGTACATACAAGTTCTCAAAGAACCCATACCTCTACTATGCCAATGCATTCAACTTCTATTTGAACATAGGTTTCCGTTTCTGATAACACCTAATAACACAATGCAATTATGAAAGCAATAAAATATTTATCCATATTCGTTCTGTCGCTCATGGCAACATCTTGTATGAACGATTTTAACGAGCCGAATTTCAATGAGCCACCTTTCGGCAATAGCGGAATTGGAGAGGCAAACACCACAATTGCCGAACTGAAAGCAAAATACTCCTCAACCATCTCGGCCGGGGGAGTACAGGAAATCACAAGCAACATCATCATCGAAGGCGTTGTCGTTGCAAACGATGAGAGTGGCAACGTATACAAACAGATTATCATAAATGACGCTACAGGTGCAATAATCATAGGTATCAACGATGTCGGCCTTTACGCTATAGCTCCAAAGGGACAGCGCGTACGCATAGACTGCAAGGGACTTCACATTGGAGGATATGGCAAGATGGCACAAATCGGTGCTCTTTACAATGGCAAGGTGGGCCGTATGAACAAGTACGTATTCCCAAGCCACGTGCGCCTCATAGACTTGCCAAACCCCACACAGCCCGAGATGACACCGGACACTATCAACGCGTCATTCTTCACCGATGCCAATATGAATGCATTGGCAAAATATGTACGTCTTGAAGGTGTTGAAATCACAGAAGCCGACGGCACAGCCACTTGGGCACCCGAAGAGCTACAGAACAGCAGCAATGTTGTAGAACGCCACATTAAAATGGGCAGCACAAACATTGTATTGCGTATGAGCACATACGCCGACTTTGCAAACGAAGCAATGCCCGACGGCAAATTGAACATCAACGGTGTAATGACACGCTACAACAACTACTGGCAATTTGTCATAAGCAACACAACCGACATTGAAAAAGCCGGAAAATGAAACAGAGTATAAATAAACTAAAAAATATAACTATGAAGATTAAACAATTATTTTTGGCAGCAATGACTATGCTCGCATTCGGTGCGTGTACATTCATACCTGAATCGCCCTATAATTTTCCATCAAGCGGTGGTGGTGAAAACGAAGGCACTACTTCAGATTATTACATCAACGAAACATTCGCAACAAGTTTTGGTGTGTTCAGCACTGTAGAAACCGTTGGCAACTACCCTTGGGTAATTGATTACAGCACCGCAAAGGCAACAAGCTACGACTCTAATACACAGGCAAACAACCCGGCAACAAGCTGGCTAATCTCAGATGCCGTAGACTTCACAAACGAAACAGAAGCGTATGTTGCATTTGAGTACATCATCCGTTATTCCGAGACCGGCAAGGTTGCAAACAACCATCAGCTTCTCATCAGTGCCAACTATTCAGGCGATGCTGCTGCAGCAACTTGGGTAGACCTTCCATACAATGCTGTTGAAGGTGCCGACTGGAATACATTCTACAAAGCAAACGTAACTGTTCCTGCCGAATTCCTTGGAAAGAGCGGTGTCGTATTCGCACTCCGTTACACAGCAACAACAAAGGCCAGCACTTGGGAAGTGAAGAACTTCAAAGTCGCTCACGGAACAGCAGCCGAGCCCGAAGAGCCAGAGGAAGCATCTGAATATACAGTTGCCGAAGCTCTTGCAGCCTTCACCGGTGTTGCAAAACCGGCAATCGTGAAGGGTTACATTGTAGGTTCTATCGATGACAAATCAATTGATGACGCTAATTTCAGCGGCAATGCAGTATTGAAGACAAACCTTCTTATCGCCGACAATGCCGACGAAAAAGACATCACAAAATGTTTGGCTGTACAGTTGCCTTCGGGAGCTGTACGCAATGCGCTCAACCTTGTCGACAACCCAGGCAACTACAAAAAGCAGGTAGTTCTCACCGGTAGCCTTGAGAAATACTTTGGTGTAGCCGGCTTGAAGAATGTAACAAAGTATGAAATAGAGGGTTCATCAACTGAAGAGCCTGAGACACCAGACACTCCAGAAACACCAGAGGTGCCAACCGGTAACAACCTGCTCACAAACGGCAGCTTCGAGGATTGGAGCGGTAGCAAGCCTGCATATTGGGCAACACTTTCTACCTCTAATGCAACAATCTCACAGAGCAGCGATGCCCGCACCGGCAACTATGCAGTTGTTGTGGGCGGCGCTACAAGCAACAAGCGTTTTGCATCACAGAGCTACACTCTCCAGCCCGGAACATACACATTCAGTGCTTACGTAAAGACCAACGGAAGCGAAGCCGGACACTGCCGTTTGGGTTATGTTACAATCACCAACGGTGTTGCAGGAACATACACCTATGAGTCTGCCGCTGCATCTGCAGTATCATCAGAATGGACAGCAAGAGTTTTCGAGTTCACACTCACCGAAGAGACAGAACTTGCATTCATTGTAATGAACAACAAGACCGGTAATGGAGCGTCATTCCTTGTCGACGATGCTGCATTGACAACAGCAAACGGAAGCATCGGCAATGGTAGCGAAGACAATGAAGAGCCTGAGGCACCAGCTACAGGTGAATACCTCAATGCCACATTCTATGATTCATTCGGCTCATTCACAACAAAAGAGGTTGTAGGCAATTTCGGATGGAGCATCGATGCAAGCTATCACCACGCAAAAGTTTCAGGTTATGCCAACGGTGCAAGCCAGGATGCCGAGAGCTGGCTCATTTCTCCTGCAATGAACCTCACCGGCGAAACAGCAGCCAACATCACATTCGACTATGTTATCAACAAAGGTGACGCAAATGCAGCCGCAGCAAACCACAAGTTGCTCATTACAAGCAACTATACAGGTGATGTAACAACCACCACTTGGACCGAGATTTCATACGGAGCTGTAAACAACAATAACTGGACATTCAACAGCACTGGTGCAATTGCACTACCCCAGTCTATGATGAACAAGGGAGCTGTTGTAATTGCATTCAAGTATATGTCATCTACAGCAAACTCAAGTACTTGGGAAGTGAAGAACGTTGTTGTATCAAGTGCAACAAAGTAAACAGACAACATATAGTACAAAAAAATGCGATGGTTTTCCATCGCATTTTTTTTGTGTAGACATAGCTTCAAAATACTCACACCGCCCCATTTATCACTTTTTTATTAAAAAAATGTGGCAATTTACCAATTATAATAAAAATGGTTGTAAATTTGCGAAACGAGTAAAAATACAAAACATTAAAATAACAATAAAATGCTGACACTCGACAAAATTTATCACGCATCATACGTCCTGAAGGATGTGATACGCCGTACCGAGCTAATCCCAGCTCCCTATCTGAACAAAAAGGGCAACATTTTCTTGAAGCCCGAGAACTTACAGTTGACAGGCTCATTCAAGGTTCGTGGTTCATACTACAAGATTTCACAGCTTTCGGACGAGGAGAAGGCAAAGGGCGTTATCGCCTGCTCTGCCGGTAACCACGCACAAGGCGTTGCACTTGCAGCTACCAAAAACGGTATCAAGTCAACTATCTGCCTTCCCGACTGTGCGCCAATCTCAAAGGTTGAGGCAACAAGAGGCTACGGAGCTGAGATTTGCCTTGTAGAAGGTGTATATGACGATGCATACAAGCGTGCAATTGAACTGCGTGACGAGAAGGGATACACATTCATCCACCCATTCGATGACATTGATGTCATTGCCGGACAGGGAACAATAGGTCTTGAACTCATTGATCAAATGAAAGACGTAGACGTTGTTGTTGTGCCCATTGGCGGTGGTGGCCTTATTTCGGGTGTAGCATTTGCCCTAAAGTCACTCAACCCCTCAATCAAGGTTTACGGTGTGCAGGCAGCAGGTGCTCCAAGTATGAAGAACTCTGTTGAACACAAAAAGATTGAGCGTCTTGACTCTGTTTCAACAATTGCCGACGGTATTGCTGTGAAACAACCGGGAGAGAATACATTTGAATTCTGCAACAAGTATGTCGACGGTATTGTTACTGTTACCGACGACGAGGTTTCATCGGCTATCCTCTCAATGCTCGAACACCAGAAGATTATCACTGAGGGTGCTGGTGCTGTTGCCGCTGCTGCAGCAATGTTCGACAAAATTCCAGTAGAGGGCAAGAACGTTATCTGCGTTGTTTCAGGCGGTAACATTGACGTAAACATCCTCGACCGCGTAATCAAGCGTGGTTTGTTCACATCGGGCCGTTCAGCACTTCTAAAGGTTGAGCTTCTCGATAAGCCAGGCCAGTTGGTACAGGTATCAAAAATCATTGCCGACCTTGGCGGTAATGTTATTGGTGTACACCACGAACGTACAAATGCCAACACCGGTGTGACTGGTTGCTGGATACGCATAGACCTTGAAACACGCAACTTCGAGCACATCAACAAGATTAAGGCAGCGTTGACAACAGCCGGGTTCAATATCCTTGATTAACCATTAAAAAACAAAATAACTATGTTGAAGAAAGTTTATACAAGCAATGCCCCCGAGGCTATCGGCCCCTATTCACAGGCTATAATTTGTGGTAACATGTTGTTCACATCGGGTCAAATCCCCATCAACCCTGCAACAGGCGACGTTGAAGCTGAGGGCATTACAGACCAGGCAACACAGGTAATGAAAAACCTTTCTGCAGTACTTGCAGAGGCCGGCACATCATTCGAGAAGGTTGTCAAGACAACCTGTTTCCTAAGCGATATGGCCGATTTTGCAGCCTTCAACGCTGTATATGCAGAATATTTCACCAGCAAGCCTGCTCGTTCTTGCGTTGCAGTAAAGACACTCCCCAAAAACGTGCTCGTTGAGGTTGAGGTAATTGCTGAAATCTAATAGTTCTTTCAGTCATCAGATAAAAAGCCTTCGCTGTTAACAGCGAAGGCTTTTTATATATCCCGATATTTTCTAAAATTCATTTTTATTTACTATCTTCGCGGTAAAGTAATTACGCGACGGCTCATATAGAGCCTGAATACACAAAGATTTAAAAAAACTATATATGACAAACGTAATTGATGTCGCCAAAAAATGTTTTCAGGACGAGGCACAGGCAATCTTGAGCCTGATACCCAATTTAGATGAAAATTTCACAAGAGCCATTGAGCTCATCATCGGCAGCAAGGGCAAGCTGATTGTAACCGGTGTTGGAAAATCGGGACACATCGGTGCAAAAATTGCTTCAACTATGGCAAGCACCGGCACACCGGCGTTCTTTGTAAACCCACTAGACGCTTTTCACGGCGACCTTGGAATGATTGGCGAGGGCGATGTTGTATTGGCAATATCAAATTCAGGACAGACTGATGAACTGTTGCGTTTTATACCACTACTCAAAGAGAGGAACATCCCCATCATATCAATGTCGGGCAACCCAGCATCACTACTTGCAAAATTTTCAGAATGTCACCTGAATGTAGCTGTTGAGAAAGAGGCCTGCCCCTTGAACCTGGCTCCGACATCATCTACCACAGCCACCCTTGCTATGGGCGATGCCATAGCTTGCGCACTTATGACAGTACGCAATTTCCAGGCAAAAGATTTTGCACAGTTCCACCCTGGTGGTTCACTCGGCCGTCGCCTGCTCTCAAGAGTAAAAGACTATATGATAAGTGACAATCTGCCTATTGTATCACAGGAGTCAAAGATAAGCGATACCCTTATGCAGATTAGCCGAACAAAAATGGGAATTGCAGTTGTTATTGAAAAAGATGAGATAATAGGCGTTGTAACAGATGGCGACATCCGTCGAACAATGCAACGCGACCAGGATCGTTTCTTCCAACTCACAGTAAAGGATTTGATGAACGTAAATCCAAAGTTGATAAAGGAAGACTCTATGCTCTCGCAGGCCGAAGAGGTAATGCGCCAGCACAATATCAAGTCACTCATCGTTGTAAACAACGACAACAAACTCGTAGGTGTAATAGACGCTTTCAGCTGTCTTTAAAAACAACTTTATGAAGGTAGTAGCATTTGTTCCAATAAGACTCAACAGCAAACGTGTTGTCGGCAAAAATCTAAAGATGCTTGGCGACAAACCGTTGTTGCAATACATACTGGACACTTTAAAAGAAACGCCGTCAATTGACGAGGTCTATGTATATTGTAGCCAAGAGGATATTTGTCCCCTACTCCCACAAGGCGTAAAATTCCTCAAACGCAATGAAATGCTAGACCGCGATGAAACATTGGGGCAAGAGATTTATGATGCTTTCACAAAGGAAGTAGATGCCGACATATATGTCCTTGCACACACCACATCGCCATTCATAAAAGCAGCTACCGTTGACAATGCTGTCAGACAAGTTATCGACAGACACTATGATTCGGCTTTCAGTGCACAGAAGGTGCAGACATTCAGTTGGTATAAAGGACACCCTTTGAACTACAATCTAAAGGAGATTCCACGCACACAGACTATAGAGCCTGTATACTTTGAGACAAGCGCATTCTATGTTTTCCGAAAGGAGGTATGGACCGAAGCACACCAGCGCATAGGAGAGAAGCCTTATATGGCTATCGTCGACCCCATTGAAGGAATTGACATAGACAATCCCGAGGATTTTGAATTTGCCACACGGGTATTACCAGAGAAATAACATCCACTCCTAAAAGCCAAAAATAACATTTATGGGCAAAACTTGGCAAAAATGTTGGAATGCTCTCAACTACCTCTATGGAACATTACTCATTGGCAGCCGCAAACGATTGAGTTCCTACAAAGGCATCCACACCGGCAGATGCTTTATAATCGGCAATGGCCCAAGCCTAAAAAACAGCGACCTGCAACGCCTTATGGAGCTTGGTGAAACAACCTTCGCCTGCAATTCGTTAATAAAGCTATTCAACGAAATACCATTCTCACCCACATACTATTTTGCACAGGACAACAAAATAATCCTCGACAACAAGGACGAAATAGCAAACCACCAGGGCACACGATTTGTCAAGGCACACTATGCAAGCCGTTATCACATCAAAGGAGTCACATATTACAATATGCTCTTTCCACAGCATCCCATTGGTTTTTCAAAAGACATTTCCAAAGTCGTTTACAGCGGACAAACTGTAACATATTCAATGATACAGTTCGCGGCATATATGGGATTCAAGGAAATATATCTCATTGGAGTCGACTGCAACTATTCAAGCAACAACAGCGTTATAACGCAGGACAGCTATTTCGACCCTCGCCTGTTCAACAGCCAACGTAGCTATGCGACACCTGAAGTAGACACTAACCTATTGGCCTATGCACGCGCAAAAGAGGTATGTGACCGAGAAGGCATAAAAATATACAATGCCACACGAGGCGGTAAACTCGAGATTTTTGAACGGGCCGACCTGGACAAAGTATTAGACAACACTAAAAATATCTGATTATGGAAAGTTGCGAAAACAAGAAATGCTGCTGCACAAAGATACTATTGCCAAGTATCGCAATTGTAGCCGGACTGACATTGCTGGGATTCTTTATCTCAAAAGGACTCACAAAAATTGCCAATCAAGAGCAATATGTAACCGTGAAAGGCCTTGCAGAACGCGAAGTATTGGCCAACAAAGTCGTGTGGCCACTCCCCTACAAATGCGTCAGCAACGATATGCAGAAATTGTATGGCGAGATAGAAAAGAACAAGAACATAGTCCTTTCATACCTAAAGGATGGAGGTATAACCGACAGCGAAATTGTCGTATCGGCACCCGCCGTCACCGACCGCCTTGCACAGAGCTATGTACCCGACAATATCCAATTCCGTTACCAGGCCGAGGCTGTAATAACAGTCATATCACCACAAGTTGAAAAGGTTATAGAACTTATGGGTAAACAGATAGAGCTTATGAAAGACGGGGTGATTATAAGCAATGAATACAACTATCAGACACAATTCGAATACACGGCATTGAACGACATAAAACCCGAAATGGTTGAAGAAGCAACCCGTAATGCACGCGCTGTAGCACAAAAGTTTGCCGAAGACTCAGACTGCGAGCTTGGCAACATCAGACAAGCCACACAAGGCCAGTTCAGTATTTCAAGCGACGAGACGACACCACAGATAAAGAACATACGCGTTGTGACAACCGTCAAATACGCCCTTGAATAATAAAAGTCAAAGACTTTTATTATCGACAATGCGAGCAGCGATAGGTCGCACGCAGCACGGATATAATTCGTGCCCGTGCGGGTCGCGAAAAGCGAGTATTGTCAATGACACATTTCAAAAAAGATCTCAGTCAAAGACTTTTATTATCGACAATACGAGCAGCGAATAGTCGCACCCAGCACGGATATAATTCGTGCCCGGGCGGGTCGCGAAAAGCGAGTATTGTCAATAATAACAAGAAAAAATTATCGACAATACGAGCAGTTAGCAGTCCATATAAACGTATAAAAGCACCCCTTGAGGTGCTTTTATACGTTTATAGCGGAACGGTTTCTTTATTTCTTCTTTAGTCCTTTATATGCCAGATAAGCCACAACAGCAACTGCAAGAACAACAAAAACAATACCAATTTCGCCACTATACTCCTTGACCTTGTTCATCACAGCTTCCTCGGTCTGCATACCAGGAATTGATGCCATATAATATCCCAATGCAGCAAGAATAGCATTCCACACGCCGGCACCGAGCGATGTATAAAGCACAAAACGTCCAAGCCCCATACGTGCAAGACCTGCCGGGATAGAGATTAGTTGTCGGACAGCCGGCACCAAACGGCCAATAAATGTCGACACGGCACCGTGTTTGTCAAAATACCTTTCGGCATTCTGCACCTTGGCCTCGTCAATGAGGCACATATGACCAATTCGGCTATTGGCAAACTTATAGACAATAGGACGGCCGAGCCACACTGCAAGATAGTAGTTGACAAATGCACCGATAAGCGCTCCGATAGTCGCAAATACAACCACAAGATATACATTCATATCACCTGTGACAGCAGCCTTCCACGCTGCAGGGGGGACAACCGCCTCGGAAGGGAAAGGAATAAAAGAACTCTCAATGGCCATAAACAGTGTTACAGTCCAATAGTTGAGATTATCAAGACAAAACTGTATCAACGATTCCATAATGTTTTATTTTCTGTTAATTATTATTTTTTACCAATAAGACGCACAAGCTCTCCAACCCATAGTACCACCGATGTCGACGCTATAATAACGCCCCAACTAACGGCAGTCAACGGCACTACATTGAACATCTTACCACCGAATGTAACAATGAGGAATTGTCCCATAACAATAATCAGACACACAAGCAAGAAACTCTTGTTCTCCCATAATCCCTTGAAAGCCGAAACTCCAGACAGATAGGCCTTGGCATTGAACATATTCCAGAACTGCAACATCACAAAGAATGTAAAGAACTCCGACTGCTCATAGGATGTCAATCCGTCGCTACCCGACATCCATAACAATAGTGCTACTTGCACTGCCACGAATATTGCACCAACAGCAAATATTTTGCTTGCCATAGGTTTTGTAATGATGAAATCCCCGTTCTCACCGCTCTTGCGCGGACAATCTTTCATAACAGACCAGCTTGGCGAGAGCGATGCCAGTGCGCCGGCAGCAAAAGTATCCATAATCAAATTCACCCACAACATTTGGGTAATTGTCAATGGCGATTCCGTTCCTATCAGCGAGCCAATCATTACAATCAGACAAGCCGCAACGTTTATCGTCAATTGAAACAGCAAGAAACGCTGTATATTACGATACAACGAACGTCCCCACATAACAGCCCTGGTGATGCTGCTGAATGAATTATCTATGATTGTTATATCGCTTGCCTCCTTGGCTACCGATGTACCATCACCCATAGAAAGACCAACCTGTGCAGCCTTTAGCGCAGGCGCATCGTTTGTACCGTCACCGGTAACAGCCACTACAGAATCCTGTTCCTGCAACAGGCGTACAAGGCGTTGTTTATCCATAGGACGTGCGCGGCACATAATCTTCAGAGCCATTACGCGTTTGGCAGCCTCATCGTCACTCAACGCCTCGAATTCAGGGCCGGTTATAATGGCATCGGCCGGAGTATTTTCATTACAAATACCTATCTGGCGACCTATTTCACGCGCAGTGCCCGATGTGTCGCCTGTAACAATCTTCACATCCACGCCTGCATCAAGACAGCACTTCACCGCCTCGGGAACATCGGCACGCACGGGGTCCGATATTGCCACAAAGCCAAGGAAAGTAAGGTCTGTACCCTTCAGACGTCCATCGGCATAAGGAGCGGTATCGGCATCATCATCAAGAATCTGATATGCAAAGCCAAGTGTACGCATTGCCATATTCTGATACTCCAACAGTTTTGCCTCGACATAAGGACGTTGCTCGGCTACACCGACGAATGAGCCGCCGGTCACCTCTACCCTGTTACAGTTCTCAAGCACAATCTCGGGAGCACCCTTGACATAGAGTACATTCTTGCCCAACAGTAGTGATTTGACAACTGTTGCCATATATTTACGTTCCGTTGAGAATGTAAGGCGGCTAAGCACTGTAGCCTGTTCACGCAAAGGAAGATAATCGACACCCTGCTTGTCGAGCCATAGCAACAAAGCCGCTTCTGTGGGATTACCGATAGTCTTGACTTCACCCGCTTCGCGGTTAAGATTTGCTGTTGCGTTGACAGCCACTCCCTCTTTAACCAATGCGCTGAGTTTGTCTTTTCCAAGTACATTGCCATCAAGTGCCATAAAATTGCTCTCATAAACCTGCATTTTGTTCTGGGTGAGAGTTCCTGTCTTATCGGTGCAGATGACAGTTGCTGCACCCATTGTTTCACAGGCGTGCATCTTGCGCACGAGGTTGTTCGCTTTGAGCATACGATTCATACTCAGTGCAAGACTCAATGTAACCGACATTGGCAATCCCTCGGGAACAGAAACAACAATTAGAGTTACCGCAATCATAAAGTTATGAAGCATTGCAGACACAACATCCATTGCAGACAAATCATCGAATGCGATGAATGTCTTTACCGACAAGAGTGTAAATGTTATGCCGGCAGCAGCATATCCAAGCTTGCTTATAACACCGGCAAGACGTTTCAACTGCATCTGCAAAGGGGTATCTATGCCATTTTCAATCTGCGCACCCTGATTGACCTTGCCATACTCTGTTGCATCACCCACAAGTTCAACACGCATGATACCATTTCCATCGACAACGGTTGTACCGCGCAAGACTTTATTTGAAGGATATGTAGCTTCGTCGTCAAAATCGGCCTCAACAGTCGTCTTTGCAATCATAGGTTCACCGGTAAGCGTCGACTCGTTTATCTGTAACGACTGAGCCTGGAGCAGCACACCGTCGGCAGGCACCTCATCACCCGTATTAAGCACAACCACATCGCCGACAACAACATCCTTGCGCGACACTTCTTGAACATTCCCGTCGCGGATAACAGTCACCTGCACATCATCGTTGACAGTGTTGAGTACTTCAAAAGCACGCGCAGCCTTGACCTCAAATATAAATCCGATACCACTTGCAAGTACTATTGCAAAGAATATTCCTATAGGTTCAAGAAATGCAGAGAATCCAGCCTGTTCAGGCCCCCAGCAATGCACGCAGGATATTACCATTGAAAGTGCCCAAGCAATAAGCAGAATTCTGATTATTGGGTCTTCAAACTTTTCAAGGAATTTTTTCCACAAAGACTCACGCGCCGGAGGTGTTAAAATATTTTCACCATACTTGCGACGATTTTCCTCAACTTGATGCAGGGTAAGACCCTGTATTTTTTCTTCAGTCATTCTAAATCGTATTGTTATATTAGAAAAGTTTTAGTTTGTTGGCACGTGCCTCGTCAAGCGAACGCAATGGCGCAGCCATCTTCTGTGCGGCATTGGCGCGCAGTGAACGCTGTGCTTCCTTCAATGAAAGGATAAAAGAATTCTTTCGTTCCGTTCCACCCAACAGTTCGGCAGCAACTACCACGTTCTGCGACACATCCTTCACGTGAACAACAGCACCATCATATTCAGGAGCAATCTTTAGTGCCGTATGCAATGGACTTGTCGTTGCACCGGCAATCATAACAGGAATATCAAGACCTGCAGCCTTCAACTCCTTGACAACAGTGACCATCTCCTCGAGTGAAGGGGTTATCAGGCCACTTAATGCAACAATATCCACTCTTTTTTCTATTGCAGTGGCAACAATCACTTCGGGTGGTACCATCACGCCAAGGTCTATCACCTCGTATCCGTTACATCCCATAACCACCGTTGCAATGTTCTTGCCAATATCGTGAACATCTCCCTTAACGGTAGCCACAAGCACCCTGCCGGCCGTCTGTGCATTATCACACTGCGTCTGTTCAATCAACGGTTGCAAAATCGTAACCGCCTGTTTCATTGTACGTGCCGCCTTTACCACTTGAGGTAGAAACAATTTTCCTTCGCCAAAAAGTTCACCGACACGTCCCATTCCATCCATCAACGGAACACCGATAACATCAACGGCACTGCCATATTTTACAACAGCCTCATCAAGGTCAACGGCAAGATACTCTCCTATACCTTTGAGCAATGCCCATTCAAGTCGTTTTTCAACACTCTGTTCACGCCAGCCATCATCGGTAGTCTGCTGCACCGATACACCTTGGTCCTTCAACTGTCCGGCCATTGATATAAGACGTTCCGTCGCATCGTCATTGCGGTTGAGCACAACATCCTCAAGGACATCGCGCAACGACAATGGAATATCGTCATATTGCACAGAGGTCTGCGGATTTACAATACCCATATCCATTCCTGCTGCTATCGCGTGGTAGAGGAACACTGCGTGCAGTGCCTCGCGGACATAATTGTTTCCACGGAAAGAGAATGAAAGATTGCTCACACCGCCACTTATGTGTGCCCCACAAAGATTCTCCTTTATCCAGGCACAGGCACGGATGAAGTCAATGCCATACGCGGCGTGCTCCTCGATACCCGTTGCTACAGCAAGGATGTTGGGGTCAAATATTATTTCATACGGTTCAAAGCCCGCTTTTTTCGTCAACAGGTCGAAGGCTCTGCCACAAACCTCAATCTTACGTTCGTATGTTGTTGCCTGTCCTTGTTCATCAAAAGCCATTACAACAACTACTGCACCAAGACGACGCGCTTCAACAGCGCGTTCTACAAAATGTACCTCACCCTCTTTCAATGAGATTGAATTGACGACAGCGCGTCCTTGGACACACTTCAAACCGGCACGGATGACATTCCAGTCCGAAGAGTCGACCATTATCGGCAAACGGGCAATATCAGGCTCGCCGGCAAGCATATTCAGGAATGTGGTCATTTCGGCCTTGGCATCCAACAAACCGTCGTCCATATTTATATCAAGCAACTGCGCTCCGTCCTCAACCTGTTTACGGGCAATATCCAGCGCTTCGTCATATTTCTTTTCGTTTATAAGACGCAGGAACTTACGCGAACCGGCAACATTGCAACGCTCACCAACATTTATAAAGTTCATTCGGCTGTTCACAATCAATGGCTCAAGCCCCGACAACCATAGTTCGCCAGGCTTCACCGCCGGCACACGAGGCTGCACGCCATCGACCATCGGTGGGAAAAGGGCAATATACTCATCGGTTGTACCACAACAACCTCCTATTATATTTACAAGTCCTTCATCGACATATTCACGCACAATGGCAGCCATCACCTGTGGTGTCTGGTCATACTCACCAAGTTCATTAGGCAGCCCGGCATTGGGATAGACACTGACATAACAGGGAGCAATCTCGCTCAACCGCTTGAGGAAAGGCTTCATCTCCCTTGCACCAAAAGAGCAGTTCAAGCCAATAGACAACAGGTCACGATTCGACACTGAAGCCACAAAGGCCTCTATCGTCTGCCCCGAGAGGATGCGTCCTTGCTTGTCGGCAATGGTAAAAGATAGCATAACAGGCACCTTGCGGCCAGTGGCTGCACAAGCCTCATCGGCAGCATAAAGCGCAGCCTTGGCATTGAGTGTATCAAATATAGTTTCGCACAACAGCGCATCCACTCCACCCTCAATAAGCGCGGTCATCTGTTCGAGGTATGCGTCTACAAGCATATCAAAGGTAACATTTCTTTGTGCGGGGTCCTCTACATCGGGGCTTATAGAACAGGTGCGGCTTGTAGGGCCAACCGAGCCCACCACAAAACGTGGCTTGTCGGGGGTCGAGAATTGGTCGGCAAGTCGGCGTGCAATGGCAGCTGCCTTGCGATTAATTTCGGCACACAGATGTTCACAACCATATTCAGCCTGTGAAATACGATTGGCATTAAATGTCGATGTTTCTATAATGTCGGCACCTGCCACCAGATAGCGAGTGTGTATCTCGCTAATCACATCGGGGCGAGTGAGCACCAGGATATCATTATTACCCTTTAGCAAAATATTGTGTCCGGCAAGCAATGTACCACGGAAATCATCCTCGCACAAGCCATAGCGCTGCACCATTGTACCCATTGCGCCATCGAGCACCAATATCCTGTTTTTTAAAGCATCATTTATTGTCATTGTAAAATAGTATCGTTGTAATGGCCAGGCATCACAAACAGTGTCTTTATTAAAGTATTTTACTCTACCCTCGTTAAGGATAGAGCAAAAATCATATTCAATCAGAAATTCCTTCTTATGCGATCCAACTCCCGTTTGTCGTCACGTTCCTTGATGGACTCGCGCTTATCGTATTCGTGCTTACCACGTGCAAGTGCAATACATAGTTTGGCAAGCCCCTTCTCATTTATAAACAGCCTTGTCGGCACAATTGTGAAACCGGGATTCTTTACCGCCTGTTTCAATTTGCGCAGCTCCTTTCGGTCGAGCAGCAGTTTACGGTCACGCCTTGCCACGTGATTGTTGTACGAGCCGTAGAAATACTCAGCAACGTGCATATTCTTTACCCACAATTCGTTGTTGATGAAGGTACAATATGTGTCGACAAGACTTGCCTTTGACTGTCTTATCGATTTTATCTCCGTTCCCGTGAGCACAATACCGGCCGTAAATGTCTCGGTAAAGATGTAGTCGAACGAGGCACGTCTGTTCTTTATATTTATATTTGATATTTTCTTATCCATACAACTTCCATACAGGGCATCAAACAGTTCTGTATTATTTTATGTCGTCACGCTTGATTGTGTCTTCCTTGGGATTACCGTCACTCATTCGCTTTACATAGATTGTAGTCCTGATGTCATCAATGTTTGAAGGCAATGACGCCTTGTCGGCATCGCTGAGAAAATCGGCAATGTTCGAGATGTCAAATGTCAGCAATGTCGCAACCTCCTTGTCACTCTCCTCGGCATCAATAAACAGTTCCATTTCAACAGAACCGTTATTCACACCACGCACTGTCAATGCAAACGAAGCACCCTCCTCAACACCCTTGTACTTGATGCTTAAGTTCTGCTTCCCTTTCCACACCCAACTCCTTGTCGTGAAAGCATTGAAGAAATTCAAAGGTTGCAAACCAGTAATAGGTGTCGTGTATGCATCTGTGTCAATATCCGACTTTAGCGACAATGGATATACGGGAATACGCTTCAACACCTCCTCTATCGTCCATTGAGCAGCCTTGCCATTGTAGGCATCATATTCATAATGTAACAGCAAGAGAGCACGGTCGCCGGTCTTGAGGTCATAATCCTCAATATTACGCACAAAAAACATCGTATCACTGAATTCAGGGGCAACGGTAGCCTTGTTTACGGTATACAGCCCCTGAAGAGTAAATTCCTGCTTATACCCAATCTCGGCAGGGCCACAGGCCCACATAATTACTGCTGCCGAAAACGCAGCAATCACACTATAAAATTTCTTCATTGATTTAATATTTTCCAAAAAACAAATTCAAGCGCGAAGATACAAACAAAATGGCAAACTAATCCCCTATTTATGTTAATAAATATTCTATATTATATTTTTTATTAATAAAGCACAAGGAAAAAGAAAAAAACTGCCACAACCTTTGTTAAAGATATTATTTTAGTTATCTTCGCAGACTGAAAGAGATTATGTTTCACATTTTAAACATATAAAAATTATGGTTTATTCACACGAAGTAGAAAACATGTGTGTTGTGAAGAAAGGTCCTAACCACGGTCCTGCTCCAATCCCAGAAGAGGGTAAATGGATCAAGGCTAAGGAGGTTGCCGACATTTCAGGTTTCACACACGGTATTGGTTGGTGCGCTCCTCAGCAGGGTGCTTGTAAGCTTTCATTGAACATCAAGAACGGTATCATTCAGGAGGCTCTTGTTGAAACAATCGGTTGTTCAGGTATGACTCACTCTGCAGCTATGGCATCAGAGATTCTTCCTGGCAAGACTATTCTTGAGGCTTTGAATACTGACCTTGTTTGTGACGCTATCAACACAGCAATGCGCGAGTTGTTCTTGCAGATCGTTTACGGCCGCAGCCAGTCAGCTTTCTCAGAGGGCGGCTTGATTATCGGTGCAGGTCTTGAGGACTTGGGTAAGGGTCTCCGCAGCCAGACAGGTACCCTCTATGGTACTTTGGCTAAGGGTTCACGTTACTTGGAGATGGCCGAGGGTTACATCACACGCCTCGCTCTCGACAAGAATGACGAAATCTGCGGTTACGAGTTCATCAACCTCGGACAGCTCATGGATGAGATTAAGAAGGGCACAGATGCCAATGAGGCAGTCAAGAAATTGACAAAGTCTTATGGCCGCTTCTCACAGGAAGCAGGTGCAGTTAAGTATATTGACCCACGTAAAGAATAAGGAGGACACAAGCTATGATAAGACCCGTAAAATTTGAAAGTCAGGATCGTCGTATCAAGCAGATCCTCGCTGTACTTAACGAGAACGGTATCGCTTCTATCGAAGAGGCAAACGAAATTTGCGAGCAGTATGGCATCGACCCTTACAAGATTTGTGAGGAGACACAGCCAATCTGTTTCGAGAATGCAAAGTGGGCTTACGTTGTAGGTGCTGCTATCGCATTGAAGAAAGGTTGCGCAAATGCAGCTGACGCTGCTGAGGCAATCGGTCTTGGCTTGCAGGCATTCTGTATCCCAGGTTCAGTTGCTGACGACCGCAAGGTAGGTATCGGCCACGGTAACCTCGCAGCACGTCTTCTCCGCGAGGAGACAAAGTGCTTCGCATTCCTCGCTGGTCACGAGTCATTCGCTGCAGCAGAGGGTGCTATCAAGATTGCTGCTAAGGCAGACAAGGTACGTAAGGAGCCACTCCGTTGTATCTTGAACGGTCTTGGTAAGGACGCAGCACAGATTATCTCACGCATCAACGGTTTCACATACGTACAGACAGAGTTCGACTACTTCACAGGTGAGTTGAAGGTTGTACGCGAAATCGCTTACAGCGACGGTCCTCGCGCAAAGGTACGTTGCTACGGTGCTGACGATGTACGCGAAGGTGTTGCAATTATGTGGAAGGAAGGCGTTGACGTATCTATCACAGGTAACTCAACCAACCCAACACGCTTCCAGCATCCAGTTGCAGGTACATACAAGAAGGAGCGCGTTCTCGCAGGCCAGAACTACTTCTCAGTAGCTTCAGGTGGTGGTACAGGCCGTACACTTCACCCAGACAACATGGCAGC
>JAGCMB010000060.1 GCA_017646665.1 Bacteroidaceae bacterium | reverse complement strand
TGATGTGACTTTTGAATTGCTATGCGATACTGTAATGCTTTTCATACTGGATGACAACAAAATGTATTGGCCCGACACCGCATTGATGATTCTGCGAGAAAAAAAGAACATAGAGTTCTCTCAACAAGAGCATGAACATATATACATAGAGAAATAAACACAAACCGACAGTCGTGGAGCCGCAAGGTTTCACGACTGTCGGTTTTCAGCGAATAAAATATCAAAACTTTTCTGCCCGAAAAACTCATTTTAACAAATATCTTTATATCTTTGTAATTGCACAGTTTGTGCAATGGAACGAAAAAACATAATAATAACCATAAAACACAAAACTATGTCAATTAATCAATTGAAAAAATGCTTTGTATTGACTGCAGTAGCGTTGTTATGCGCATTTAGCAGTAATGCACAGGAAACATTTGAGAAAGGCAAGCTGTACCACATCTATGGTGCCGGAGATAAAGAGAATATCGTTGCCGAAAAAATGGGTGAAATGGCAGGATTTGCCGAATATGACAAGGAAGACCCGGCCATTTACTGGAAGATTTCAGAATTATCGGGCAGTTGGCGCATCATCAACCCTGTAACCAACAACGCACTGCGTGTCAACGGAAATATGGTAGAAGTTGGCGAGAACAATGGTTCAGACGAAGCACAATTGTGGAAGTTTGAAAATGGAATGCTCATTCCTGCCAACAGTCCCACACTGGCTGTTGCTAAAGGTAAAAACGGAACACTCGTAGTAATCAAGAAAGAAAGAGCTGCCAATATGCGTGCTGCAAAGTTCAAGATTGAAGCATCACAGGTAGCAGGTTTTGACGATGACTTGACATATCAGATTTGTCCTGTAACAAAGCCCGGACAGGTGCTCGGCAATGGCGATACAGGCGAGAACAATGCAAGAATTGTAAGCGAAGACACTGTGAGTGGCAACCGCGGACAATACTGGAACATCAAGACCATAGATCTCTTTACATTTGCAATCGAGAATGCCTACTACGGCATCCACTTCGACGATGGTGGTGGCAACGCAAGCATTGACTACCTACTTCAGTGGCCGGCAAAAGCAGGTGAATGGAACAATGCAAAATTCCACTTTGAGCCGGTAGAGAAACAGCAGAACGTGTTCCTCATCACATCGGCCGGAAAAGACAACACAATGTACGCACTCAAAGAGGGCCGTATGATGCTCGTTGAGAAGAACCCTGCCGATTCAGCAGCATGGTTTACCATAGCACAGGTTGAAAAGCCAAAAATCAATGCTCCACATTGGGAGGACGAAACAATGTTCGCCGAGAACAAGGAACGTGGCGTCGCAACATATATGCCATACGACAACGTAAGCAAGATGCTTGCCGACAAGGAGTACTATGCAACACCTTGGACAGAGCCGGTAAACAACCGTTATATGAGCCTTAACGGCACCTGGAAATTCAACCTTGTCAGCGAACCGGAGTCACGTCCACTCAACTTCTTCGAGGAGAATTTCGACGCAAGCGAGTGGGACAACATTCCTGTTCCATCAAACTGGGAGATGCTGGGATATGACAAACCAATCTACAATAACGTAGAATACCCACACGCAAACACACCTCCATTCATCAAGGCACGTCCGGGCTTCAATGACAACGGCTGTAACTACGGCATCAACCCCGTTGGTTCATATATCCGCACATTTGAGGTTCCCGAAGATTGGGATGGCCGCCGCACATTCATTCACTTTGGCGGTATCTACTCGGCAGCCTTCGTTTGGGTCAATGGAGAATATGTCGGCTACACACAAGGAGCAAACAATGTCACCGAATTCGATATCACCAACAACCTGAAGAAAGGTGAGAACAAACTTGCCGTTCAGGTATTCCGTTGGAGCGACGGTTCATACCTCGAGTGTCAAGATATGTTCCGTATGAGCGGTATTTTCCGCGATGTATATCTCTACAACGTTCCTTTGACAGCTGTTCGCGACCACTACATCACAAGCAAGATGTCTGTTGACCGTTTCAGCGCCGAAGTCAACGTCAACTTCGAGATCGACAACAGAGATTTCATTCCTGGCCTCAAGACCATCAAGGCACAGATGTTTGACCCAAGCGGCGAACTTGTTGCCGAAGAATCAACAGTTGTGAATACTGCAGCTAAGATTGCATCACCAAGCGGAAACATCAAGTTCGAGGTGTTCAACCTCAAGCTATGGAGTGCCGAGAAGCCAAACCTCTACACTGTACGCATCATCCAGTACGACGAGGACGAAAAGGAGGAGATGGCATTCTCTACAAAATACGGTTTCCGCGACATCGTCATCAAGAACTCACTTGTATACATCAACGGTGAAAGAGTATTCTTCAAGGGCGTAAACCGCCACGACACACACCCTGTATACGGCCGCGCCGTTACTACAGAGTCAATGCTGCAGGATATTATGCTTATGAAGCAGAATAATATAAACACTGTACGTACAAGCCACTACCCCAACGCAGCCAAGATGTATGCAATGTTTGACTACTATGGTCTTTACTGCTGCGACGAAGCCGATTTGGAGAACCACGCGAACCAGAGCCTTTCTGACCGCAAATCATGGATTCCGGCATTTGTTGACCGCATCAACCGTATGGTATTGCGCGACCGCAACCACGCGAGTGTTGTAATGTGGAGCTTGGGTAACGAAGCCGGCAACGGAAGCAATTTCGGCCCTTGCTACGACGAGGCAAAACGCCTTGATAGCCGTCCTGTACATTATGAAGGAACACGTTCAAGCGGCGATTACGGTGGTGGCCGTTTCAGCGACTTCTACTCAAAGATGTATCCAGGCCAGGCTTGGATGGACAAATACACAAATGGCCTCGACAAGCCAATGTTCATCTGCGAATATGCTCACGCAATGGGTAACGCCATCGGTAACCTCAAGGAGTATTGGCAGAAGATTGAAGCATCTAACTCTTGCGTCGGCGGTTGTATTTGGGACTGGGTTGACCAGGCTATTTTCGACCCACAGGAGATGAAAGAGGGAGTTTATCGCATACACACCGGTTATGATTATCCGGGCCCACATCAGGGCAACTTCTGCTCTAACGGTATCATTCCTCCAACACGCGAAGAGAGTGCAAAGCTCAAGGAGGTAAAGGCAGCTCACCAGTTCATTGACATTACAATGCCCGAGATAAACACAGAATATGGCATTGTGACAATTGCAATGAAGAACAAGTACAACTTCACAAACCTCAGCGAGTTCGATGTAGTTTATGAATTTGTAAAAAATGGCGAGATTGTATATACCGACTGCACAGCAGCTCCTTACACAGAGAGCGGCAGCACAGGCAAGGTATGGCTCACTGTAAAGAAGGCCAACATCAACAAAGCCATCAAGAAAGGCGACGAGCTACTCCTCAACATACACGTCGTTTACCGCGATGCACAGTCTTTTGCACCAGCCGGTCACGAGGTTGCAATGGCACAGTTCACACTTGCCGAGCGCGCTCCACTTGCGACAATCAAGTCAAAGGGTGCACCGCTTGCAGCCACTTCATCGCTTCACGAGACAGTCATCGGCAACGACAAGGTTCAGTTGACATTCAACGCCGAGACAGCTCAGCTCACAGCACTATCATTCGGTGGCAAGAATATTCTCGCCGACGGTCAGGGCTTCATTTACGACAATCACCGTTGGATTGAGAACGACAGATTCAGCAACACATCAAACGGCCTTGAAGCACGAGGTGAGATAAGCGTTGCCGAGGAGAAAGGCAACACTGTTGTAAAGACAAAACGCAAAGGCTCACTCTGCGACACTGAAATCAGCTACACCATCTATGCACAAGGTGTTGTTGATGTAGAAGCAAAATTCATCCCCAAGAACGACAACCTGCGTCGTGCAGGACTTGTATGTGGCATTGACAAATCTTTGAGCAATGTAAGCTACTACGCATACGGTCCTTGGGAGAACACTGTAGACCGCAAGGACGGTGTTATGGTAGGCCGTTACACAACAACCACTGACGGCGCGATGGCCGACCGTTACGTCAAGCCACAGAGCAGCGGCAGCCGCGAAGGCTTGCGCGAGCTCGTGCTCACCGACAACAACGGCTTTGGCGTGATGATTGAGACAGAGGGCGACGTAAGTTTCTCAGCCCTTCCATACACTGACGCTGACCTGATGAACGCACAGCACTATTGGGAAATGGAAGAACGTCCATACACAGTGCTCCACCTCGACGCTTGGATGCGCGGTATCGGTAACGCGTCTTGCGGCCAGGATGTAGGCACACTCCCCGAGTATTGTGTTCCAAACGAAGAGATGAGCTACAAGCTCCGCATATCACCTGTTGGCAAATAACAGCCACTGGCAATAGATAAAAAGTCAGGCGCACATTTGATGTGCGCCTGACTTTTTTCTACTCCCATATACCGCCCCAAGAACCGGTTCGTTCATCACCATCCATTCCACTCACGTTCCTTGAAGGCGCAGCGGTATTGGCCGTTGATGCCGCAATGATAAAAATCTCTATACCTATACACTCTGCCACAGGCGAACAATAGCGTTTTCTCATAACTGTTCAAATTAAAGGTTCACGAATACAACACATATATTCAAAAGAATATAAAAAGCACCTGCAGCACTTGCTCCGAAATGCCGCAGGTGACTATTGCATCAATAACACCATTAATTACCGTTTTGTTCGGCAAGAAAGACTATATCCAGACTACTTCTTCTCCTCTTCAACAGTCGGAGCTGAATCCTTATACTTGAAACGTCTGATTTTCTGTGTAGCAGTCTTTTCAAAAGGCTCTTTCATAACCTCAACCGAACTCACCTGTGAAGACTTGTTTACATTCTTGTTTGTAATGCTCAAAATCTTTGCCTTCCAACGGTCAAGTTTCTCATACAGTTTGTCCTCACCCTCCTTATTCCACTGAATGAAATCCTCGGCCGGAGAAACAAGTGCAACAAGACGTCCGTTGCGTTCCACAACAATAGACTCACTCACACCCTCAACGTTGTTGAGCACATTCTCAATCTCCTCGGGATAGATATTCTCACCCGAAGGGCCAAGAATCATATTGCTGTTACGTCCCTTGATATAGAATCGTCCCTTGGCATCCTGAACAGCAATATCGCTTGTCCTGAACCAGCCATCCTCGGTGAACACACTCTTTGTGCGATGTGGGTCCTTATAATATCCGAGCATCACATTCGGGCCTTTTGCCACAATCTCACCCTCGCCTGTCTCGGGGTCAACATTGTGCAATTTAAGCTTTACATTGTACACAGGATAACCGAACGAGCCAACCGCTCTCCATCCTGCCATCGAATAGCCGAGCAGTGGCGATGTCTCGGTCAATCCATAACCAATGGCATAGGGGAAACGGGCCTTAAGAAGGAATTTCTCAACCTCAGGATCCAGTTTTGCACCACCGATACCATAGAAACTGATGTGGCCGCCAAAGGTCTTTTTCAATTTCATACCGATAATTCGGCACATAAGGCTATACATATGCTTGTTCATCCACGTAAGTGTACGGCTCTTCTTTATCGTCGGCAACACACTGCCTTTGTACACCTTTTCAATAATCATAGGCACTGTGAGCATTGTTGTAGGCTTAACAAGCTTCATAGCTTTGAGCAGGAGTGGCGCAGCCGGTGGTTTAGGAAGATAATAGACCGTAGAACCGGTATACATAGGATAAAGCATACCCAGTGTCATCTCAAGAGTGTGTGCCATTGGCAATATTGACAGCCAACGGTCCTTTTCGGTTCTCTTGCAGGAGTGATAACATGTAATGACATTCGATGCAAGGTTACGATGACTGAGCACAACACCTTTTGCACTTCCTGTTGTTCCCGATGTATAGATTATGGTAGCTATTTCATCGGGTGTCGGAACAGCTGTACGACCATCGCAGGTAAATTTCTCCTCATCGGCCTTTATAATATCCAATGTATCCAATTCAATGACAAGCGTCATCTTGTCCATAATATCCTTCGACACCTTTCCAAGCATCTTCTTTGCCACGAACAACACCTTGCTCTCGGAGTGATTGATGATGTTCGTCACCTCATTTTCTGAGCTATCGGGCAATATAGGAATAGATATTCTACCAAAGACAACGGTTGAGAAGAAGGCCACAGACCAATTAGGCATATTTGTTGAAAGAATAGCCACTTTGTCACCGGCACTTATGCCATATTGTGTAAGAACTTTTGACAAGGCATCACACTCACTCTTGAACGATGCATAAGTATATGAGCCTTCCTTTGTATCATACCACTGGGTATATGTCTTTTTTGAATACACCGCCGTGGCATAATCATACAACTTTGCCAAAGTATCAATATACTTTTCGCGTATTTTTTTCATTCGTTTGTAAATCTGATTCATAGTAAGTGATTCTTTTTTTGCGTTTTCACGCTGTTAAAGTAAATAAAAAATACCAAAGAAAAACAATCCCCCTGTTTTTTTTTTTGGCTTTCAGCCCAAAATATCGCTATTTCCGGTAATGGAAGCCGCAATCAGTTTATGTCCTTCGGCATTGGGATGTATACCGTCGGCACAATATAGTGTTCTCATAGCACCCTGATATTTATCGAAGGGGGTTGTAATATCTATAATAGGAGTATGCATAAATCTTGATATCTCAAACAACGCTCTATTATACATCTCGTGCCAACGGCTTATAACATTTATATCTCCACCCAGCCAAGAATATACATTATTCCTCTGTTCGCTGTTCATAAAACGGCTGATAAAAGAGAAATAATATTCCGAATCAATGGGAGGCAACGATATTATTACAGGCTTGGACCCCAATGCACGCACTCGCTCAATGAGCTTGCCGAACTTCTCCTTGAACGAATCAAGAATCGTTTTTGGCAAATGTTCATCGGCAGGACTATTTGCAATCTTTCCCCAATTGAAATCACAGTCATTGCCTCCGAACTCCAAAAGAGTATACTCCGATGCCGAAATTTCATCGGCGTGACGGTCAATCACCTGTTGTCCAAAATCTATTGTACACCCGAACTTGCCATAGTTTGTGATATTCACCCCCAATTTATCACCTATAATATCAATAAAGCTATTATCCAAAATTGAATATCTATTCTTCTCATTAAGTATCACACCTCGTGTCAACGAGTCACCAAGTGCTGTTATTTTTTTCAGTTCCATATACGTTCCATTGATTATTCCGTTGCAAAATTACAATGCACATCGCAAGGTGCAGAAAAATAGTTGCCGGTACGAGCGTTTAGGGAGAAAAATCGCTATTTCGGGGATAAAATACCAAAAATAGGGGGAGTTTGACAAATATTTCGTATATTTGTCCCTGCAATTTCAGGTATTAAGAACAATGAAAAAGAACTTAATGTTAAGCGGTGTTTGCACCATCATTCACTCCTTGGTCATACCCATATTCATTCTCATATTCATTACATTCTACCAACCACGCGGAATTCACGAATTGCTTGATATGGAGCACGCCGATTTTGCGTTCAACACAACCATCATATTCTGCATAACCCTTGTTTCCACGTCAATTACAAGAAGCATCCTATACCTCATTGGCCGATTTAAAAAAGTATCACGCTCCATATACACTATATGGTGTTTTGCCGAGATGACAGTTGCTGCATTATTCTCGTCGTTATATGTAACCCTTATGCTCAACGTGCCGACATCATTTTTTGACATTGCCGGCACATTCATTCTGTTGCTGACAACAACAGCAATCATCCCATACAGCATCATCTGGTTAGCATACGAACTATATGCAAAACAGAACGAAGAAGCAACGACAACCGACGACAATTCTTTAATCCGCTTTTACGACGAATACAAGAAACTGCGCCTTGTCATTGCCCCCGAAGCTGTTATTTTCATAAAATCCGAAGACAACTACGTCCAGATACATTATCAGGACCAGAACAGGACAAAGAAGTTCATACTACGTTCATCAATGAAAGCACTTGAAGAAACCCTCTCAAAGCGCGGTCTTGTACGTTGCCATAGGTCATACTTCATAAACCCTGCATATATTAAAATTGTACACAGGGACAACACCGGCACCATCGTCGCCGAATTGAAACAAGAGAGTTTTGAGAGCATCCCCATTTCAAGAAAATATCAGGATGCCATAACACGACTCTTATAAAGGTGAAAGCGGAAAACGGAAAACGGAAAACTCGTGCCAATGAGCGAATTTTTCAATTAAGCGAGTGAAAGTAAAACTTGTTTTAACTTTTGCTCACTTACCCGCTGCATTGTCGAAACCTCGGTCGCAGACCTCGGTTTTCACCTTTCACCTTTCACCTTTAAGTTTTCAGTTTTATTTAATCAGTGCTGCATATCCGCAACGACGGCAAAGCGGTTCAACAGCCTTACGCTTCGTAAAACCGTCATAAATGGCTCTTGCACGTGGCGAGGCAAGGACTTCATCAAGCGACTGGTCAAAAAGATTTCCGAGGTTCAGGACACCCGCACTGTCAAGACAGCAAGGAACAACCGTTCCATCAACCAACACACCAATCTGGTTGCGCAGAGCATAACAGAAGGACTCCTCTTCGCCATTTTCAGGCTTCTCGCCCTCGGGCCACTCAAACATACGCCCATACTCAATGAATATGTTCTCCGAAGGTTTCCAACCTCCATTACACACTCCCCACGGACGAGGCACATACTCGGCCACAATATCCAACAGACGTTCATTCTCCTTGTCATAACCACCCTGATTCCACAGGCGCAAGACCATTATTATACCTTTTGATACTGCTTCAACTGCAAAACGCATAACCTCGCCCACATACTGTTCAAGATTTTCCTTTCCGTTCCCTTCGTGAGAATGAAGCGACACCTGCATTTTGTATGGACGGGCATCCATTACTGCGCCTGCACGCGACAGCAACGTACCGTTAGTTGTCAGAACCGGAATAAAACCCTTTTCACGCGCCATTGTAATGAATTCAGGCAAATGACGATGCAGGAGCGGCTCACCCATAAGATGGAAATACAGGAATTTAACCTTTCCGCGCAATTTGTCAGTAAGCAAATCAAATTCAGCTGGTGTCAGAGCACGTTTTTCACGCGTCGTCTTTGGGCAGAAAAGACAATCGAGATTGCAGATATTGGTTATTTCAAGATAACAGCGTGTAATCATATTCGTATCAATCGTATAAAACAAAAAAGAGGAAAGCATTGCACTTTCCTCTCTTGCAGTGACTCGCTTGGGGCTCGAACCCAAGACCCCATCCTTAAAAGGGATGTGCTCTACCTGCTGAGCTAGCGAGTCTACCTAGTTGCCGTTAAGCGAGTGCAAAGATACTACTAAATTTGTAAACGACAAATTTTTTGTACCTTTTTATCATATCTTTTCAAAAAAAACAGCAAATCAAGCCACTTATCATCGTTCAATACAGGCTATTCTTCAGCATCGTCGTGCACTTTTGGTGCAGCCTTTTCTTTCTCTATACGCGCACTGTCTATAGCCTCCTTTAGGATATACTCCTCGGAACTGCCCGATGTTTCGGCAATTTCATTGTATCTACGCAGATAAGCAAGCAGAAGCGTTGTAAGCGGCAAAGCCACAATCATTCCTAGCAAGCCAAGCAGATGCCCCCAAATGGAAAGTGACAAAAGGATTACAGCCGGATGCAAATTCATCCTCTTGCCCATAATCTTGGGAACAAGGAACAAATCCTGTATAAGCTGAACAACAACCATCACACTCAGCGCCATAAGCATCACCGGCCAAAAGCCAACACCAGTGTTGGCTGCCTTGAGCATTGCCAACAACGCCATAGGAAGTATTGACACAATCTGCAAATACGGAACAAGGTTCAACATTCCAATAAACAAGCCAAAAGCAATGGCCGCAGGGAAATCTATTATCACAAAACCGATAGAGAACAGCACTCCCACGCACAGTGCGACAAGCACCTGACCACGGAAATACTGGTTCATACCATATACAAGGTCCTTCCAAAGTTTCGACACCACCCCACGCCATTTTTTAGGGACATAAGGTTGCCATCCCCTTGATACACGTTCAAAATCAAAGAGAATGAAAAAGAGATAAAGCACCATCACCGAGAGCGAGAACACCTGTCCGAATATATCCACCGTTCCGAGCAACACCACCTGCACTCGTTCAGCAAGCATTGAAAGAAGTCCCGCATCACCGGAATTCTGCAATATCTCGGCAAAACCATATTGAGCAGAAATCTCTTTAAAGAAATCCATTATAGGCGCAGGAATTGAACCGTCATTAATATTCTTCCCCAGGAACGAAACCGTAATATCCTTCAATGCATACAACTCGCGGAACATTGACGGCACCACAAGCATAAAAAGCCCATAAAGAACAACAGCAACAAGAACCATTGCAAGCACAATAGAGAGCGCACGATACTTCACGCACAACCTGTTCTGCACAAAATTCACAAGCGGATTTAGCATATACGCAAGCAGCCAAGCTATTGCAAAAGGCAAAATCACACTACTGAGGCTGCTCAATGCAAAATATGCAGCCACAACAGCTATTGAAACCAAGACAATGCGCAAAAATCGCCCAACAGTTATTTCATTCTGTTTCATATAAGACATTCAATACAAACAAACGGTTCACCCCTTGATTGACATCAAAGGAAATTATCACTCCCTGTCGGCAGAGCGTTTATCCTCCACTCCACCCACAAGCAAAACAAACTCGCCCCTCGGTTCGTTCGCCGTAAAATGCTGTATCAGTTCGGCCAGCGTGCCACGCACACACTCCTCGTGCAATTTTGAAATTTCCCTTACCGCTGCCGCCTGACGCTCTGCACCAAACACCTCGGCAAACTGCGTAAGACTCTTGACAACACGATACGGCGATTCATAAAAAATCATTGTACGCTGTTCGTCCTTGAGAGAATTGAGCCTTGTCTGACGCCCTTTTTTCTGTGGTAGAAAACCCTCGAACACAAATCTGTCCGAAGGCAAAGCCGAACTCACAAGTGCCGGAACAAAAGCAGTAGCTCCAGGCAGGCACTGTACATCAACGCCATTACGGACAGCCTCGCGCACAAGAAGAAAACCGGGGTCGGAAATTGCAGGCGTTCCTGCATCCGAGATGAGAGCTACGTGACGCTCGCTGGTGGCGATACGTTCAACAAGAGCACCCACGGTCTTGTGTTCATTGAATTTATGATGCGAGAACATCGGCACCTGAATATCAAGATGCTTCAACAATTTTGCCGAGGTACGAGTGTCCTCAGCGAGCACAAAATCAGCCTCACGCAAAATTCTAATGGCACGCAATGTAATATCCTCAAGATTACCCACAGGCGTGGGCACGACATATAACATTCCCATATTCAATTCTTTAAATAAAGATTCTTTTTTGCATCAGGAACGGCTACGCCACGGCAAGGCAGCCACCATTCCAATTATTATGCAAATTAAATATAAAATATCAAGAATGCATATTTAAATCAACAAAACTTTCAAAGCATCACTCCAAGGTGCTTTGTTGATAACTTGTTTATGATAAAAATTTTATTTCCCACCTATTTGATTATCTTTGCAAAAGTACTTCAACAGTACCACTCTTCAATATACGCAAAAACAATAAAAACAATATAGCAATGAACAGATTTTCTGAATTCAACCAAATGGAAACAACACGCCGTGGCCGCATCGAGGTCATCTGCGGTTCTATGTTCTCGGGCAAGACCGAAGAACTCATACGACGTCTAAAAAGAGCAAAGTTCGCACGACAGAAAGTTGAAATCTTCAAGCCGGCGCTCGACCCACGCTACTCCGACGTCGAGGTCGTTTCCCACGATAGCAACCACATAACATCCACCCCCATCGAATCATCGACAAGCATTCTTCTGCTTGCCACCGATGTCGACGTTGTGGGCATTGACGAAGCACAGTTCTTTGACAACGACCTTGTAGATGTATGCAATGAGCTTGCACGTCGCGGCGTACGCGTAATTATCGCCGGACTTGACATGGACTTCCGTTGCCAACCCTTCGGCCCGATGCCGGCACTTATGGCCGTTGCCGACTCCGTGACAAAAGTACACGCCATTTGCGTGAAATGCGGTAACCTCGCATACGTTTCACACCGCCTTGTCGACGGCGACAAGCAGGTTCTCCTTGGCGAAAAGATGGAGTACGAGCCACTGTGCCGCGAATGTTATTACCGCGCATTGAACGAAGCCGAAAACACCGGAAAATAAAAGGACATCCGCATTGCAATGACAAAATACCGCAACCTGTTCATTGACCTTGACGACACGGTGTACGACTTTTCGGCCGCATCGCGTGAATCGTTCCTCGAAACATACGTGCAACTGCGTTACGAGCGTTTTTTCGACTCCTTTGAGCACTATATGTCAATCTATGAGCCATACAACCTCGAATTGTGGCGCATATACGGCGAAGGAAAGATAACAAAGGAGGAACTGAACAGAAGACGTTACAGCCACCCTCTCGAGGTTGTGGGAGTCCAAGACCAACAACTCGCCGACACCTTTTGTCGCGAAGCACTTGGACGCATCCCAACAAAAGGCAACCTCGTTCCCGGCGCCATTGAATTACTAGAATATCTGCGTCCAAAGTACAGGATGTACATATTGTCAAATGGTTTCAAGGAGCTCCAGTCGCGCAAGATGCAGACTGCCGGCATTGACAAATATTTCGATGCTGTAATACTCTCCGAGGATATTGGAGTGAACAAACCGGACTGCAGACTATACGAACACGCCCTGAGCACAACCTCCTCAAAGCCAGGGGAGAGCCTGATGATTGGAGATATGTTCGACACCGACATTGTGGGTGCAGCAAATTCCGGGATAGACAACATCTACTTCAACCCGAAGGGCAAGACCGGGCATCCTTTTGCCCCAACATACGAAGTCAAAAAATTGTTAGATATAAAGGAAATATTATAAAAACATAAGAGCTATGAGCAGCAAGGCCAACACATCAATACTCATCATCTACACAGGTGGTACTATCGGTATGATACAGAATGCCGAAACAGGAGCATTGGAAAGTTTCGATTTCGACCATCTGCTCAACCACGTCCCCGAGCTTAAACAGTTCAACTTGAACATTGACGCCATAACTTTCACTCCCCCTATCGATTCATCAGATATGGAACCGGAGCTATGGAGCCGCATTGTAGCAATCATTGAAGAGAACTACGAACGCTACGACGGTTTCGTCATCCTCCACGGCACCGACACGATGTCGTTCACTGCATCTGCACTCAGCTTTATGCTCGAAGACCTAATGAAACCCGTAATCCTCACCGGCAGCCAACTACCCATTGGAGCCCTGCGCACCGATGGCAAAGAGAACCTTATTACAGCCATTGAAATTGCAGCAGCAAAGAACCCCGACGGCACCCCCTTTGTCCCCGAAGTCTGCATATTTTTCCAGGAAAAACTTATGCGCGGCAACCGCACAACAAAAATCAACTCCGAGAGTTTTGGCGCATTCGGTTCAAACAACTACCCGTTACTGGGAGTTGCAGGAACAAGCATACAGTACTACCCAAACAACATAAAGAAATACGTTCCAGGCCTCAAATTGAAGGCACATCACGAATACAACAACAACATCATCATACTATCGCTATTCCCCGGAATAAGAAAAGAGATCATAGAGAACGTCATTGGAGATAAAGAGCTGAAAGGAATCATATTCCGCACATTCGGTGCAGGCAACGCACCGCAAAAGCGATGGCTAATCGACACCCTGTCAAAGGCCACGGCAGAGGGCAAAATCATCATAAATATCACCCAATGCGCAGGCGGAAGCGTGAAGATGGAGCTTTATGAGACAGGATTACAACTGCTTGAGGCCGGCGTAATCAGCGGAAAGGATTCCACCGTAGAGGCCGCGCTCACAAAACTTATGTATCTTATGGGCAAAAACCTACCTACCGAAGAGGTGCGACGCCTGATGAGCAAGAGCCTCGAAGGAGAGATAACTGAGTAAAACCGCCAACTTTTTGCTGTAATTAAAAAACGCCCTGTAAACCGCGCACATCAGCATACATAAAGAATAAAAAACAGGCTTCGCAATTGCGAAGCCTGTTTTTTATGTATCCGAAAATTCTTTTTTATCAGAACAACTTCTCGGGATATTCACCGGCATCAACAAGTGCCTGAATCTTCTCAACAGTCGCAGGACGGTCAGCAGCGTATGTAACACCGAACCATTTTGCTGTTGTGTCAAGAACCTCGCAAGAAGCCTTACCAGTAGTTGTAAGGTTATTTACAACCAATGGAATGAAGTACTCAGCCTTTGGCTTGTCAACATTCTCCTTCAAGAAGTCAACAAACTGCTCCTCTGAATGTTTGAAGTAGTCGGGAGTAAAGCCCCAGAAGTTCATAGAAACAGGAGTCTCCTCACCTACAGGCTGCCAAGCACCCTCTTCGTCCTTGAAGCAGATTGGGCCGTCAACGCGCATAATCTCGGTGCGCTCAACAACACCAGTCAACATATTCTGTTCGTTCTTCTCGCAAACACCACGAGCAACGCTACCATTCTCGCTAAGAGTATTGCAGATGCGGAAACCGACCATTGAATACTTGCCCTCGCTACCCTCGGGAAGTTCGCTTAACCACTTGCCCATAACAGCAAAAGCGTCACGGCCATAGAAGTCATCGGCATTGATAACAGCGAAAGGCTCGTTGATAGCATCCTTACCCATTAGAACAGCGTGGTTTGTACCCCAAGGCTTTGTACGCTCCTCGGGAACAGTAAAGCCCTCAGGAAGATTGTCGATAGCCTGGAACACCAACTCTGTTGGAATGTGACCTTCGTACTTGCTCAATACCTTGTCGCGGAAGTCCTGCTCAAAATCCTTGCGGATAACGAACACCAACTTACCAAAGCCACCACGGATGGCATCAAAGATTGAGTAGTCCATAATTGTTTCACCGTTTGGACCAAGACCGTCCAACTGCTTCAAGCCACCATAACGGCTGCCCATACCTGCAGCCAATACAAAAAGTGTAGGTTTCATTTTAAAAAATATTAAGGTTAATTGTTTTCACTATTATTTTACGCCTTTTCAAGCCATACAGTCCAAAGGTACAATTTAATATTGATTCTACGCAAATTATATGTAAAAAAATTTAATATATAAGGCAAACGGCATAGCAAAGCACAACGCAAATAAGACAGAAACATTACCGCCAGACACATTACAGCGTCACAGAGAGGAATAATATAAAATTGAGTAAAAATAGATTGCCAAAACTTTGCCAATATGAAAAAAAATAGTAATTTTGCAAGCTGAAAAGCGAAAAGTCAAAAAAGCGAATATAAACAATATAAAATATATAAGACGATGAAAAGAACATTCCAACCCTCTAACAGAAAGAGAAAGAACAAGCACGGTTTCCGTGAGAGAATGGCTACAAAGAATGGCCGTCGCGTATTGGCAGCTCGTCG
>JAGCMB010000008.1 GCA_017646665.1 Bacteroidaceae bacterium | reverse complement strand
GAAAGAACTAACATTTGTGTTTGTGGTAGGCCTTTTCTAGTTTTTTGTCGTATTGGTTTTCTGCGTAGGCAGGTCCGTTGTAGCGTTTGGCAAATCCGGCCCAGTCCTTGTTACGCAAATAGGTGTCGAGTCTGTTGCTTTGTATAAAGGCGGTGAACAGGTCTAACTGTTTACCCTCGTTCTCTTTCATTAGTGCAACGAACTGCTGTACGCTGTCACATTTGCAGGTTGCGTAGTTGAAACCCATTATCTGAAACAGCCCCCAGCTGGCGGAGCTTATGGCAGCTTCTTCATCTATGGAAATGGCTCTCTCAAGGCGTTCATATTCCTTTATTCCACCTTTGTAATGCTCCTTGCTCCACTTGGGATATAATATATCCTCGTTGTAGGTGGTGTACTCTTCGGGGTTCTTTCCTCGCTTCTTTAGCTCGTTCCAAAAGATATGGCCCTCGAAGAGGATTGCAGGTTTATCTATATCAAAGAAGCCACCTCTGCCACCGGTCTCCACCTCTTGCACGGCCTTTACTGTTGCCACCTCTACATCAAGTGTAGTGGCACAGCGTTGGAAGTCCTCTTCAGTGAGTTGGAGGCTTATCATTTTCTCTACATCGTCACTCTCCAACATTTCCCAGGTGCGTGTTCCTACTATGCCGTCGGCTGTGAGTCCGCACTTTGTTTGGAACTCGCGTACAGTTCTGTCTGTTCCTTTGCCGAAAATGCCGTCTGCCGTAAGGCTGTAGCCGTGCATATTCAATAGGTGTTGTAGGTATGTCACTTCTTTGCCTCGGGAGTTCAGTCTGATTGTTTCCATATATATGATGTATAAAGGTTATTGGGTTAGCTTGAATTTTATTTGTAGCAATTTTTCACTCTCTTTATAGAGTGTTATTGTAGCTACAGAATCCTTGCCTTTGGCACGGTTCGCAAGTTCAAGCATCATTGTTTCGTGTACTTTTACTGTGTAATAAAGAGTGTCGGCAATGTATTTGAGTGTGATTTCACTACTTACGACATCGGGTAGGCTTATATATAATAGGTATGCATCGTGCAGTGTCTCTACATCACAATGCCATATATTACGCATATTCTTCTTCTTGAGCTTTACCGCCTTGCCCGATGATATGTTGGTGAGGTAGGCAGTCAGCCGTTCAATATATTTTTCAGGTGTAAGTGGTTGCTTTTCTTTTTTATCTTTGCCTGGTCTTGTGGCAAATGCCTTTTTGAGCCAATGTGATAACTTTTCAAGGATTTTCATACTCTTTATCCATTGAATTTACTCTTTTCATCCAGTTGCTTTTGTGCCTCTTCTACCTTTTCGAGGGCATTGAGTGCCTTTCGAGAGTTTTGCCTGTCAATGTTTAGTTGGAGCTGACAGGTAGGGCAACGCAGGTAGTTGGCAGAAAGCAGCTCATTTATTGAGGTCGGGATAAAATTGCCACATCGGGGGCAAGGCATTCCGGGTATTCGCTGTTGAGGTGCTATCTTGTTAGTTTCCATATTCTTTTAACTTTCTTCGTTGGCATCTTCTATCTGCAAGTTGTTTGTGATAAGCCCCAAAAGGTTTGACACTCCACCGGGCATATCGGCCTGTCGCATCTTGACATTGACCTTCATATTGGCGGTGAGTCCTTGACGGCTCTTGACCCCATCACTTTTCTCGATGTTGGATGCGGCCATTGCAACACGCAGTTTTACACCTTCAGCTACTTCATTGTTTGCCTCGGCTGTGTCGCTTTCAGGAGTTTTGAGTGAGAATGTTGCGTTCTTGTCGGCTGATACAGCATCTATAATCTGAATGTCAAATTCAAAGTCTGCCTCTTGTACCTGTAGTAATGGCAGAGGTACAAGGGTGAGGAGAGGGATGCGGACACGGTGGACGTGTCGGCCGTCGTTGTCACTTGTTGAGTATGTGAACTCCAACGAACGCAGATTACCTACTTTGCCTGTAGCGTGGTCGTACTTGTCGAATGCCAATTCATAGAGATAGCTCAAATACCTGCGTGTGGAAATTGTATCGGCATCTATGGTGGCTACAAGTGGTCCCGAAATAAGGTCTTTGAGTTCCATTATTTGGGTGCTTACTGTTCTTTTCTCGCTATCCATAATTGTGTAAGGTTATTCTTTGGTGTATAGATTGATTGTCTGCGGTGTCACTTTGAAGTGCAGGGTGTGTATGGCTTCTTCGGGCAGTTTGTTGAGTTCTTCAGTTCCTACCACCACATCCACTGACGGCATCATACGCTTACGTTTGTTGTTCATACCGGCCACGATGGACGGCACTTCAAGTTCTGCAGCCTCTCTTACAGCGTTGGTGACCTTCTCCGTGATGTTCTCATCCTTGTGTTGGGCGATAATCTCTTCGATTTCATCGTGGTGCAGAAGATACTCCTCACAGATGTGGACATATATGTTTGTTATTACCTCTTCGTTGATTGTGCCGTCATCGTTGGTTATGGCAAGTGGGTCATTCTGTATGGCAATGTAAATCTTATGGCTCAAGAAAGCACTGAACTTTCGCTTCAGTTCGGGGTTTGAGTCCAGTTCGCCAATATGGACATCACCTATCTTCGGCGTGTTTTTCAATATGGTCTTGAGGATTGGCAATGCGCTCCGTATGAGCAGTTTTGCTCCGGCACGGCAAATATGCCGTATATTGTCGCGAAGTACAGGATAATTCACCTCGAATTGTTCTGTCTCCTTGTCGGTTTCGGTAATGCCATATCGCACCGTGAGTTCCATTTCGCCGAGGGCTATTGCCGGCATTGCGAACTGTTCGAGACGACCACTCTTTCGGTATGCCTCTTCCAAAGTAGAAGCATACATGTTGGCCTGGTGCTGTGCATATACCATATCGCGTAGGATAGAGCCTATTATCGTGCTTAATTGAGCCATAAGTAATGAGAGTTTAGTTTAACATTATGCAGCAGTCTCTGCCTTCTTCTCGGTCACTACTGTTACGACGGCAGTCTTCTTGCCGGCTGTGATTGAGTAGCTAGCCTGTGGGTTCTGTGGGATTACGCATACAGCATTGTCACCGTCGATAGTGAACTGCAACTCCTTGTTGCTGTTTACAATCGTCTGTGGGTCGAACAAGCCCTCCTTGTTCTTATAGGTTGCTATAAGACGGTCGCCGGCTTTTGCCTTTGCGAGGTTTAGTTCGAGTGTTCCGTTTGGATCGGTAACATCCAAAGAACTGCCGAGGAGTTCAAGCACTTTGGCAAGACCGGCAGGCATACTGTCCTGACCTGCTTTCACAGCGATGTCCATAGTGTACTCGACACTGTACTGTGAGTTCTGTGTTGCCTTTGAGTCTTTCTTTGAAGAGTAGTTGGCTTTCATATCAGCCTGTACGCTGAATGGTCCCCAACCTAACTTTGCTGAAACATTTGCACCGGCATCGATAGCCTCTGAAGAACTTGTCTCTGTCACAGAAGATGATGATGCTGAAATGTTGGCCTTGAAGTTGATGTCGATTGAGTGTACTGCAATGTACGGAATAGGAACGATGGTCAGCAATGGAACATTAAGTTGTGCCATGTGTCCGTTCTGCATAAATTGGAACGATACATTAACGGCCTCTTTCTCGCCTGTCTGTGGGTTAGTGTTCAAGCCGACTTCCTGGATGAATTGCCAAGAGGTCTGTGCAGCCATAGCCTGTGCTTCGATACACGCTTTGAGTGGGCCACCAATCATAGAACCAAAAGGAATCGCTTGCAACGCACTGGTTGCTACCTGCGAAGGAGTTGTGTCAATAGCCATAATTCTTAGCTTTTAATGGTTAGTAATTAAGTTTGCGTAGATTTACGCTGGCTAATTTACTCCTTCCTGGTTGGCTGATACAAATCGTTCCACCCAACGGCTGATTTATCCACCGGACAGCATTTTTCAGGCTTTTGCCTTGACTCTCTTGCGTGAGCCAATCTGTGTGAACTCTTTTGATATGATTTCCCTGTAGTCGCGACCGATGGGGATATGATGGTTCTCTGTCATCACCACCATATTGCCGTAGTAGGTATCAATATGCGACATATTGATAATGTAAGAACGGTGAACGCGCTTGAAAACATAGGGATTAAGGTCGTCGTACACCTCGTTCATCGGTACGCTTACCGTGTAGGTGTTGCCTTTTGTAAGATGAATGTTGCAGTAGTTCCGTTGGGCTTCAAGGTATATTATATCTTCGGTAGATACTTTCTTGTAGCCACTCTCCTTGCGTACAAAGATTATGCTTTCGTATTGTAATTTTCTGCTTTGCGTAAGGGGGCGGTTGTCGTTGCTGTACTTGAGTGCATTTAGTACTGTTTCTGTATCAGCTGAAAGGTGCAGGATGGTCACTTGACTGTCCATCCCCTCTATGATGACTGTAGTGTACTGCTTCTTCATATTGTGCTGTTTGCTATGCGAAATTATGGGGAAGGAGGATTTTTCCACTCAAGCATCCACCGCAATGCAAATATATCCACCGAAGAGCAGTAAGTCAATAGGTATACATCGAAGTTATGCTGTGATATAAACATACCTCAATTTCACAATATATATATATAACACTTTTCTTGGCAGGTTTGTTTGTTAGATTGGTGTATTTTTAACATTATTTCCTTTTCTCGCCATAGTGCCAAACATTTCGCCCCTTTCAAGTGTTATATTATGCGTGTGTTGAATTATTGTTCATTTTGTGACAAATTAGTTTTTTGTGTTATTTTTGCATCGACAGAGGCCTCTTTTTTATTTTTGCGACACACGACGGCTTATTGCATTGCAGTTTATATATAGGAGATCAGTCCGACATTTGTAATGAGTGTTTTACTTTTTTCGGTGCTCTCATTGGACGGTTGCGTATCGGATAGTTCCGGCGAAACCAAATGGGGTATCAACTACCATAAATTGGGTGTAGTCAGTTTTTTTGAGAATGCAGATTGCGAAATTTCAGTTCCACTTTCCATTCAGGAGATAAAGGATTCGCACACCTCTTTTATTATTGAGGCAACCTACCGTAATATTGATTATGTCGTGGAGCTTATGAAGGCAGGTGTTGTAAATGAAATAGTACTTCTGATTTTGCCGTACATAGCAGGTTCGGGCAAGCAACTTTTGGGCAGGTGTCGCATCTCCTCCTATTGGGAGTTGATGGAATCATTGCCCCTTGAATCAGGCATCCTCATTACACGATACCGTAGAATGCATTTTGATGGTGAGAATGCTGTTTGATATATGGATAAAATAACTGTCACTATTATATATGGAACACAAGGTAACCAATAATATTAAAGGTCTGTTACCCGATGGCTATGAAATTGACTCGCTTGAGGTAGCAAGGAAATACTCCGATTTCTACGAGGCTTCTTACGGGAATGTAATAGCCTTTTATCCTTATCAGCTCACCATTGACCGCGAGGACTTCCTGCATTTCCAGGAGTATGCCGATGAGCTGTTGGCAGAACTCTCCCACGGAACGACACTTGACAAGGTAAAGAGCCTCTATTTTGAGTTGAATGCCCTTTACAAGAAGCTGATGCAATGCTGTTGGTCGGCCTTTGCAAGAGACCCACGCATCGACAGCGAACCTGGTTTTTCGTAGTCAACCAAATGCAGACAGTAGGCGAATTCATCCACGCCCTACAGGCTAAATAGCCACCGCACATATCCCCATTACATACCCCTGCAACCTGCGTTGTAGGGGTTTCTTGTATTTATTGCCAGCCCCTTCTGGACAAAGCTGCGTTTAGGTGAGTGCTGAGGAAAAGTATTCTTTTACTATGCCGAGCCCAAGCAGGTTCGCCGAAGGCAACAACAGCCTATGTGCGATGTGCAACAGCTTACACGAGTCTGTCATCGATTTTGGGGTATCACGGCAGGTGAGGTGATACGCCGAGTGCAGGCAGGGGAACCGCTTGTAGAAGTGAAAGAGAAAAATGCGGATGAGGATGAATAGATATATTACTTGCGAGGACCACGGCGCATAACCTCGGGTGCAGAGAAATTCCCTGTAAACAATGCTTATCCTGTTTCTACTCCGGGAATTTTGTAGCATCCTCTATATTCATTAAACACTTATCATTAAACCTTTTTTACCCTTTGGTATAGGAATATAGCAAAAAATATTTATTTTTGTATTTGCATATCGCTTGCAGAAGCCCGATATGGGTTATGTCCGTATTAACAGGCTGAATAGTGTAAACAAAAGAATAATATGTAAACTTAACAATTGTAGTACAATGAAAAAGATTATTTTGCTTTCGGTTGCTACTTCCCTGTTTTGTTTTATGTCTTGCTCTGAATCAGAAGACTTTTTACAAACAACGGAAATAGCAGAAGAAATTAAGATTGATGGTAATTGTGATGTGTATTCCCTTGGGAATAGTGAATCAGCAGCATGGAGCATAGTTGAAACACCTGAATGGATTACCCCAGTAAACCCAGATGGTGGTGTCTCTGATGACATAGAATTGTATGTTGAAAGTAACGGTTCGGCAGAACGAAAAGGTGTGGTTACTGTTGAGTATTCAAATGGCGTAATCATAAATACCACCGTCCTTCAGAGTACAGACCAAAACACTCCAAGTATACAGAGAGCATATGCTGTGGGATGGGGTTTTGACGTCACCTCTTACATGGACAGCAGAGGCATCAAAGACCAGGTATTCAACAGCCAAAAAGTGAGCATGTACGAAGGTATTTCGAATAATCGATACACAGATACCAAAATCCTTGCTTTTTATGGAGAGAGTCATAGCCAAATAAACAACAGCCTCAAGGCTCACATGAAAATTGACAAACTAAAAATTTCGGCTTTTGAAATGGGACTTGAAGGAACTTTTGGCAATAATGCATTGAGCAATTCCGACAGAATATTCTCATGGATGAGAGGTACATACACCGAATGCATTGTGGAGAATCATATCGACCCCGAAGATGCGCAGGACATGGATTTGTTTACAAAAGACTTTGCCGAAGAACGACAGAAAGTAATAGATGCAAACGGAAGCGAGCAAAGCATTAAGAATTTGATTTCAAGATATGGTACACACCATGTCATTGTATCATATTTGGGCGGCTATCTTGACTATTATTTCTCATCGGTAGTTGAAAACATCGACAATTCCATGAACATAACGGCTGCTATGAATTTCGGTTATAACGACATGTTCAAAATTAAAGGTGACGGCACTTATAAAGAGGCATACAATAGTCTCAATACCGAAAAGATTGAAAAATTCAGTGTCAAGGGTGGTGAAGCCATAGACTTGACAAACAAGATTATTGCAGGCGCAATGGATTCTACAGCCTTAGACATATGGCTAGAATCCCTAAGAAAAGGAGATGTAAACAAATATGAGCTTGTTGATTTCGAGATAGCTCCGATATGGGAACTTTTCCCATCGGATATTAGACATAAAATCAAGAATTATATAGAAACGGTCATGTACTATTCCGACCTTCCTGTAACCAGAGCGAAAATAAACAATCAGGAATTTTAAAATCATTCGGCCATGAAAATAACTGCATATACATTAGTCATAATATCAGTTTTATCAGTATTGCTGGGATGCTCCGACGATATCAACGGGACAAAAAGAAACATTTCCACATATGACCTGACATTCAAGTCAACAGCCGATTTCTACGATGTAAAAATTGACGGCAACGAGGCTTGGAATGTCGTTTCGTGCCCCGAATGGGCAACCCCAACGGCTGACGCCGGCACACACGGCACAGCAATTTCACTTTATATCGAAGACAATCTGGACGAGATGGAGCGTTTAGGTGAAATGATTGTTCAGACAAGGAATAATGAATACAGATATTACCTGACACAAAGAAGTGAATTTACAGACGACGAAAACAGCGCTATTGTTTCGGAAAAAGTTCTTTCAAAAACCAATGCTGTCGGATACGGTATAGACGTTTTTAAAACGGGTAACAAGTATGCTTTGGGACGAGCAGCTATAAATCCCATCAAATTGATTAAAACCTTGGAGGCCATTGGGGAATCCGATGCCTACAGTTTAGAAGAACAGTTTTACTCCGATACGGAATCGATAATTGGAACTTCAACAACAGCTATATCTACACAGCTGTCGGTCAATGCCGGCATCGAGGCCGATATATGCGGATTCAAAGGTTCAATAAATGGAAAGTTCAGCAGTAAAGACAGCACAAACGAGGAGAAAGCCTATGCAATTAGGGAGATAAAACACATTACCAGTTCAAGGTATTTACGCCCAGGTATATTGCGTTTTTTGGCAGAGTACCATGCTGACAGCATTTTTTCTACCTCTTTCAGGAAATCCATGGAAGCAATACAAGCAGACCCATCAAATGTAAATGCGATAGAAGATTTTGTAGATATGTATGGTACCCACTTGGTAGTGTATGGCACTCTTGGAGGAGAACTGGAATTAGCGTTGGAGATGACCAGCACCGAGAAGCTGAGCGAAATGGATATTCACGCTGCCTTGAACCTGACACACGAAATGGTAAACGGCGATGCTTCTTTTGACATGAGCGAATCCCAAAAAGAGATTACCAAAAATACAAAAATATCGCTTAAGACATACGGCGGTAAAAATGTGTACACAATGGCGCCAGGAACAACATTTGAAACTGCCATGAAATTGATAAATGACGCCATCAAGCTCAACGAATGGGTCAAGGAGATTAAAGATGGAAGTTCATTGGCTGTTGTAGATATTCAAACATATCCAATCTATGACCTCATGCCAGACGAGGCATCGAAAAACGCTGTACGCGAGTACATTGTGAATACATATCAAAAAAAGATGCTTGGTCATGGTGCGCTCACATTTGTTGTAAACGGATTCAATGACAAGAATTCCATTTGGGGATATTTGAATATACCGGAGATAAATGTCCGCCTTGAATATCATCGCGAGAACATTCCGGAAATTTCAACTACAGAGTTGTCAACAATCATCTATTCCGGAACGATTGACAAAGTAAACTATGATTGCGGTTTCTTTATCGGCAGTACAGAGAAGCGCCCAGGCAAGTTGCGCCGTAACAGAGGTGGAAAATACAGTTTCGAGGAGTTTGAAAATCTCGACTACGCGGCATTGGACAAATTATATGTCGATGCTACCGGTACTGTAACCATAGCCAGCAAAAGCCAAGGAAATTACAGCACATGCCAGTTTACGCCAATTGCCGAAGATTTTCCAAACACATGGACTTATGGCACTAAATACGAACAAGACAGGACAAGTTTTGTTGTAACAAGCAACAACATTGAAGAATTTGTCCAATACCCATACGAAATGGCCATTAATTTTCCGGGATACAACAAGGATTGGACTCATAGCTATAATGGCAAGCCTATACATGTCGACAATATGGAAATTCTATTCCTGAAGGAAAAAGGAAATATGCAAAGCATTTTGGGAAAAACAACTATTGAACAGTATTATTTCAATCAGGTTGCATTTACTCCACCGTCAGGAACCAGGTACATACAAATTAATATGGACTTCTACAAACAGAATGCATATCACGACAGCTACATAGATTATATGTATTTACTCTTTGAATTATTCGCAGAGGAGCTGATAGAGTTACATTATACCAACACTGAATCAAACACCCCACGATGGAAATGAGATTAAGGTTCACTTTTTGTCTGATTTTATGCGTTATGGCTTTGGCATGCACCCAGGAGGAGTTGCATGTCAAAGTAGTAACGTCGCAAGTTCTTGATTACTCCGCCCAATGTCAAAGAGACACTATACTTTTTGAAAGCAACTCGTCATGGGAAGCAAAGAGCCAATGCGAATGGATTACAGTAGAACGGGAACGTGGTGAGGACAACGGAACTGTTCCCATTTATATTCAGCAGAACGACAGCGACGAAGAGAGAACTGGAAGTATTGTCCTGAATTTTGGTCACGAACAAGATATTGAGATAACAATAAGGCAGAACAGCAGCGACTTGAACAGCTTTGCAACTCTTGTAAATCTCCCAATGACTTATGGCGTGGGATGGGGGTACGATTACTCCATTGACCACGCCGATATATCCGGAGTCAGAGGACAGATTGTAGACGAAGAAAAACTGAAAAAGTACATGGGAGAATATGCTGTGGTCTACGAGCCATACTCAAGCACAGAGTCAGAATGTATTTCGGAGCAGAGCAGCAGCGAATTGATAAGCAGCATATCGGAATCAGTTAATGGAGAGGCTGATATAAAAATCGCTTCAGCAAAAATAAGCAGTGAGTTCTCGAAGCAAATCAAGGAGAATAAAAACAGAACATATTTCTGGTACAGGGAGAGCAGGACTGTGAGAATGGCTTACATGACAGACGATTATATAAGTGAGGAGTGCATGACCCACGACTTTAAAAATGCGGTGGAGTTATTGAAGCGAGGTGGAAGCATAAGAGATTTTGTAAATAAATACGGAACTCATTTTATCTGGGCTTCCACTCTTGGTGGAAAATTCGACTGGTATTTCACTGTAAGCCAGGATATCAAAGAGGCTGCTGAAAAGGTGGTTACAACCATAAGTGCCAAACTGCTATTCTGGAACATTTCATCAACAAGCGTAAATGAAAAGTTGTGGAAGGAGATAAGCAAGGATTTCATCGCTTCATTCAAAGTAACAGGTGGAGGAGATAAAGGCCGACTGTTGAACGCCGCGCTACAGGAGTCTGCAAGCAAAGGTGTGCAACTGAAAGATCCGGGACTTATTACCCAATGGCAGAATTGCTTTATAAGTTCAAGCAAAGCTAAAGACGACGAACTCACAATGATAGACTTCTGTGTATACCCCATTTGGGAGATTTTGGAATGTATAGATGAAAATATTGCCAACGAAGTAAAGAATTATATTCTCAATAACTATCTGAAATGAAATTATATAAACTGATATTCTGTCTACTCCTCCTCGGGACATGGTGCGCCTGTTCCGAGGAGAGTCACAATTCACCCCCACGTGCAAAAATAACCATAATTACCGCGTTGAACGGTGCCGGGGATAATGGTTATAACGACGAAATACTTTCGGGAGTAATGGAGGCTGTGGAAAGCGATGATATTGTATTGTCCCTTATCACTCCGTCGACAATGGAAGAGGCGCAGAATGTTGTAAACGATTGGCTAAAGAACGACTCCCTTGAAAACCGATCACTTCTTGTACTTGCATCGAACGAATATGAAGTGCTAGATTTCACCATGAATGCAGATAAAAATAAAAGGATACTTTTATTCGAAAGCGAAGAGAAATATTTAGGGCAATACTTGTCCACATTCATGATACGGAGATACGGAATTTCATACTTGGCAGGATGCATGGCATGTGAGGCCGAGGCTGCACATGTCATAGCAGCGATGAGTTCCGAGACTTATGTGGGAGACGCTGTAAAGGGTTTTTGCGACGGCTATAGACAAGGAGGCCGTATAGCAAATGTAATCTACCTTGCAGAAGATGAGTCGGGGTACTCCATGCCGGATATGGGTTACAAAGCGATGAAGAACATCGATTATAACAGTTTTGTATATCCGCTGGCCGGAGGCTCGAACAACGGAATGTATAAATCGACCCGCGAAGAAGAATTCTGCACACAGTTGATTGCCGGCATGGACGTTGACTGTTCATTGTACAGCACCAGAATCCCTTTTTCAGTAATTTTCAACATTAAGGATTTGGTGGCGTCCCTGCTCAAAAAATGGATAAACGGAGAAGAACTGCAACAGCACTATTCTTTCGACCTTTCCGACGAGGAGGTTGTCGACATTGTTATGAATCCCCATTTTTATCAGGAAATAAATGCATGGGAGGATTATTACGACGACCCTGATTACTGGAGTAAAAGATACAACTCGTTCAAAGACATGGCTATTGAGAAAGAGAAGGATTTTTATGAAAACAGGTAGATTTATTCTGTGCATCATTTGTTGTATGATGCTGGTGTGCTGCACCGACCGGTACGATGAAGGCAATAGCAATACAACGACCTATAAAATTGCTGTAATAATGCCCGGAAATAGACAACAGGAGTGGAGTAGAATTGCTGATTGGGCTTTGAAGAATATTGAAGAGGCTCAAGCTGGGTTGCCAAATCAAGTCAAGTTGGATATCGAATGGTTTGACGAGAATTCAGAAGATTTATCAAACTATCTCAAGAGTATTGCAAACGACACATCGTACTCAGCCATAGTAGGTCCTTATAGTTCGTCCAATGCATATAAAGCCGCAGAGTTATGTAGCAAAAGCGGGCAGACGCTAATTCTCCCCATCGCAACGTCGGCAGAGTTGCAACGCACCTATGCCGGAAAAGCCAATATCTGGAACCTCACACAATCCGATATCAGCCAGTGCGAACTTATGTTGGCGCAAGCCGTTATTTCGGAGAGTACTTATGTCAGTCTGTTGACCACAGACGATGAATATGGCAAAAGTTTCAGCGACTGGTTTGCCTATCAGGCAATGGAATTGGGATTAAAGGTTGGGAATATATTCATTTGTTCATCGGAAAGCGATATTGAACAAGCAGTGAATAGCATTGCTGCAAATTTCAGATACGCACAACATCTTATATTGGCGCCATCGAAAACAAGCTATGCCCTTGAATTTGACAACGAGGTCAAGAGACTGAAAAATAAATCAACTGATTTCAAGTTCCCTTTAGTGTTATGCTCCGATGTCATGTGTTCGCCGGAACTTGCCGGAAAACTCACCGGCCTGCACTACGAAGGTATCTCGCCATGCGCAGCACCTTCGAGTGGTTTTACAGACGCCTATCGCGTCAAGTTCGGAGCAGAACCGACAAATGGAGTCGCTCATCTTTACGATGCCCTTATTATGCTCTCATATGCACTGACCATAAACAACGGCGACCTTGACGATGCTATACTGAAAATTGTTGATGGCAGGGACAGCTGGAACAAAAGTTGGCTCCCGGCTGACATGCATGATACATTTGCAATGCTGCAGAACGGTGCGACACCTGATTTGTCGGGCGTTACGGGCGACTGGACTTTTGACGACAGACACCATTCAGGTGTTCTGAACACGACCTATTCACACTGGATACTCCGCAATGGTAAGTACACGACCCTTGAATATTTATCATCGGACGGCAGTTCCCGCACAACATCCTCCTTGCAGGCATGGGATATCCAAAGTCAAAAATATCAGTATTTCAACCCCAATCAGGCGATTATCCATTACCCGGAACATTCGGGCGAGAATTGGGCTGTAGTCATTGGCACGTCCGACACTTGGGCAAATTATAGACATCAGGCAGACGCCCTTGCAATGTACCAAATACTTAAAAGACATGGATATGACGATGAACATATCGTGCTCATAATTGCAGACAATCTTGCATTTGACAACCACAACATATACCCCGGAGTTGTGAGAGTCAGGCCAAACGGAGAGAACGTGTATGATGGCGCGATTGTAGATTACAAGCTTGAAGAGGTGAACGTGGCTGATTTAAAATCTATAATGTCCGGACAGGGCAACGAGCGGTTACAACATGTTATTGCTCCGGAGAAGGATGATAATGTGGTGGTATTTTGGTGCGGTCATGGCGCAAAAAACAGTCTTATGTGGGGACGCAATGATATTGTACATGGATATCAGATTGCAGATATTGTAAAGTCGGTAAACCATAGAAAGATGTTGTGGGTAATGGATGCTTGCTATAGCGGAACCATTGGAGAAGCATGCACAGGAATACCGGGCGTTTTGGTTATCACTTCGGCAAATGCCTATGAGCCTTCAAAAGCCGATGTAAAAGACCCAGATATGGGAATTTGGCTTTCGAATGGATTTACGCGCGAATTTCAAGAAACCGTTGACGAGAAGCCGGATATAAATTTAAGCGATTTGTATTATGAGCTGGCACGAAACACTGTGGGTTCACATGCGACTGTATATAACGTAGAAAACTACGGTAATATGTATAAAGAGAGCATGAATGAATATTTTTAATCAAATAAATCAAGTCGGTATGAAGAATTTAATATCTTTAAAAGTAGTGGCATTGTTTGTTTCAATGCTTGCTTGCAGTATTACATTTAGTGGATGTAGTGATGAAGAGGAAGGTGATGAGTTTAATGCTATTCAAGCAGAAGTGGTATTTCCGAGTGATGTAAATCTGACAAAAATAGATCAATGGGAGTCCTCTATTGAACTAGAGCAACTGGGAACTAATATTCCATTTGAGATCATGAGCAATTCTGAGTGGGAAATATCATTCGCTTTTGATGATTATTGTTTTTGCCTAGCTTACCCAAATAAAGGTGTAGGTAATGCTACTGTGGAACTTTGTGTGTTTAATAATTCGTCTGATGAGCGTTGTACAGGTAAAATGTACATTATATTCCCAAAGGATTTAGGCAAAAGTCACATAGTACAACTGAGTCAAAAGGGGAATATAGATAATGACGAGAATTTTGAAACACCGGCCCGAGGCATATATTGCCCTGTTTGCAAGGGTTTCATTCCCGTTGAACTTCAGCAGCTATTGTCCGGTGATGAGATATTATGTCCGGATTGTGGATACTCCATTACTGATAGGAGGCAATCAGCGGCGGCTTTAGAAGCCCAGCGAAAAGTGGAGGAAGCTATCGAGAATCTGCGAAAGACTGGTAATTTCAAGTAGTATAAATCATATGATGAAGAATTTAATATCTTTAAAAGCAGTGGCATTGTTTGTTTCAATGCTTGCTTGCAGTATTACATTTAGTGGATGTAGTGATGAAGAAGAAGGTGATGAGTTTAATGCTATTCAAGCAGAAGTGGTATTTCCG
>JAGCMB010000059.1 GCA_017646665.1 Bacteroidaceae bacterium | reverse complement strand
TTACAAAGACTGGTTGCGACAGCTTGGCTATCTCAATCGGTACTTCTCACGGTGCAAACAAGTTCAAGCCAGAGCAGTGTACACGTAACGAGAAAGGTGTACTTGTTCCTCCCCCATTGGCATTCGATGTTCTCGAGGGCTGTATGAAGGAGCTTCCTGGTTTCCCAATCGTTCTCCACGGTTCTTCTTCAGTTCCACAGGAGGAGGTTGAGACTATCAACAAGTACGGTGGTGCATTGAAGGATGCTATCGGTATTCCTGAGGAGGAACTCCGCAAGGCAGCTTCTTTGGCTGTTTGCAAAATCAACATCGACAGCGATAGCCGTCTTGCTATGACTGCTGCTATCCGTGAGGTGTTTGCAACTAACCCTGCTGAGTTCGACCCACGTAAGTACCTTGGTCCTGCTCGTGACAATATGAAGAAGCAGTACATCCACAAGATTGTGAATGTTCTTGGTTCTGATAATAAGCTCGCTTAATTAATCCTTTAAAAAGGTGATAACTGCGTTACGCGGTAAGGCGTAAATCCTCATTTACGCTTAGTAAACTCCGGTTTCCGCCTAAACCGCAAGCCTTGTTCTCCCTCTTTTTATAAGAATTAATTATTATACTAAACAAGGATGGATGTAAATCTGTCCTTGTTTTTGTTTAAGGTTACTAAACTCCTGCTTTCAAAATTTTCGCAGGCCGTGCATCTGCACTTTTTATAAAGCAAATTAAATAGGTATAAATAATAACCGCTGATGGACGTGTTCATCAGCGGTTATTATTTTCATAGTGCTTGTTTCATTGATTTGTATTATCTTTGCGTAACAATTGGATTGTCATTGACCTTAAATGACAGTTTTGCGTAGAACCATACTAATAGTTTAATGAAAAACATTCAGGAAATAGCGATTGCGGAGTATGATTATCCGTTGCCCGATGAGAGGATTGCCAAATATCCGCTTGCAGAGCGTGACACGTCAAAACTCCTTTTGTATAAAGGTGGCGAGATTGTGGAAGAGAGGTTTTCCAATTTGCCAAGTTTTATTCCGCAGGGTGCGTTGATGGTGTTCAACAATACTCGTGTGATTCAGGCACGTATGCGCTTTCGCAAAGAAACAGGTGCGCAGATTGAGGTCTTTTGTCTTGAGCCTGAACAACCAGCCGATTATCAATTGGTGTTTCAAGAGAGGAGTGAGTGTATTTGGCAGTGTCTTGTAGGTAATTCAAACCGTTGGAAGGGGGGCGTGCTTTCACAGGTGATAAATATTGCCGGTGTTGATGTTACTTTGTCGGTGGAACGTGTGAGCAGCGCGGCAACAGTAAACCTGGTGCGTTTCTTTTGGGATGGTGGTCTTTCGTTTGCAGAACTGCTTGAGGCGGCGGGTGAATTGCCGATTCCGCCATATCTTAATCGCAAGACCGAAGAGAATGACAAGAATACTTACCAAACGGTTTATTCAAAGGTAAAGGGGTCGGTTGCAGCACCTACTGCGGGATTGCACTTTACTCCGGCTGTGTTATCGGCACTTGATGCGGCCGGTGTGCAGCGCGGCGAGGTGACTTTGCACGTTGGAGCGGGGACTTTCAGGCCTGTAAAGAGCGAACTTATTGCCAACCATGAGATGCACGAGGAATATATTGAGGTGCAGCGTGCTTTGCTCGAAAGGCTTGTTGCTGCAGATGGCGTGGCTGTTGCCGTGGGTACTACGTCGGTGCGCACGCTCGAGAGTCTATATTTCCTTGGTGAGAAAGTGAGTGAGAATCCGGCAATTGAGGAGAGTGAACTTTTTGTTGAGCAGTGGGCTCCATATAACCGTGAGCACACGCTGTCGACGGTTGAGGCTTTGAAGGCTTTGCTTTTGTGGCTCGAAACAAAGGGACTTGACAGGATTCATTCGCATACTCGTATTATGATTGCTCCCGGATATAAGTTCCGCATTGTAAGAGCTATCGTTACCAATTTCCATCAGCCGAAGAGTACTTTGTTGTTGCTTGTTTCTGCCTTTATTGGCGCTAACTGGCGCAAGGTTTATGATTTTGCTCTTGAGAACGGTTTTCGTTTCTTGAGTTACGGTGATAGTTCGTTGCTGATACCATAAGAGGCTGACTAAAAAAGCTCTTTTGTTGTTACGCTTGCCCTCGAAATGCTCATTTACGCTTAGTAAACTCCGCTTTCTTGGGCTTCGCAAGCCTAAAAATAGCACTTTCTATTCCACCTCTTTAAAAAAAATAGATGGTCTAAAAAGGCTCTTTGATTAATCCTTTTTGTTTGGATTATTTTTTATTGCTTATGATAACAATAGTTGATAATATAGCTTACTTGCTCGATGAGAGCAAAAAAAACGCGACACTAACCAAGTCGCTTGTTCCTTATAGCGGTGATATCGTAGTCCCGGCAACAATTGTAAATGGTGGAGTGGAGTATGTTGTAAACGATATACTTGACGAGGCTTTTGCAGGATGCACCGGGTTGACATCGGTTGTGCTTGGCGATAATGTAGAGAGCATTGGCATTGGTGCTTTCGAGGAGTGCTGTGCGCTTGAAAATGTTGTGCTCGGTAATGCAATGCATCTCATTGGTATGCGCGCGTTCAAGGGTTGCACTGCACTTAAGGAGGTGGTGCTGCCAGCCGGTGTGATAGTGGTTGGCCGTGAGGCTTTTGCAGGGTGTCGCTCGCTTGTGAATGTATATTTGTCGGATAATTTGATAAATATTGAACCGTCATTGTTTGATGGCTGCAGTTCGCTTGAAAAGGTTTCTGTTGGTGGAATGGTAGAGAGTGTGGGCGAGTATGCATTCTGTGGCTGTTCGTCGTTGGTGGAGATTATGCTTCCCGAAGGTGTGCTCTCGCTCGAGGGTTGGGCATTCCGCGACTGTGCGGCACTTGTGAATGTTTCTTTGCCATCGTCGCTTGCTTCAATAAAAAAAGGTGCTTTTTGGGGCTGTTCATCGTTGAAGACCTTTACTTTGCCTTCGGGTGTGAATATGCTTGACCAGGGTGTACTTGCCAATTGTACAGCGCTTGAGAGTGTTGATTTGCACAATGGTGTGCTGAGTATTGGTTATGGTGCATTCTATAATTGTAGTGCTATTGAATGTGTTACTTTGCCATCGGCTGTAGTGAATGTGGGTGACCAGGCTTTTCGTAGCTGCAGAGCGTTGAAAGAGATTCGTGTGCTGTGCGAAGCGGCACCGATGTGTTCTGGTGATATTGCCGATGCCGATGTCTATGCACGTGCTTTGTTGCGTGTGCCACAGGGCAAGGTGGGCGAATATGGCTTTGCTCCGGTGTGGGAGCGCTTTGGTAATGTGGAGGAGATTGCTTGATAATAGCGTAGTCCTGTTGGCGTGAAACGGAAAGGAACACTTTTTATATATATCTTTAAACAATATTAAAAGTGGCGTGTTGATTTTGTATGAGCAAAATGACGCGCCACTTTCTTATGTATATGCTGTTGATGTTGCTTGCTGCCTGTGGTAGCAAGGGTTTTCGTGTCAGGGAGGGTCAAGAGCCGGTGGGGGATGTCATATATGTGTACGCGGTAGAGGGTGAACGTGAAAGGGTGCAGCCTCATTTGCATTACTCGCTGGATGCAAACAGTATTGACAAACGCGACGGAACAATAGAACTTACGTTTTATTTTATGAAGGAACAGGGTGATAGTATGTTGTGGATGGAGTGTGTGGAGAAAATACCGATGTCGCTTGTTGATACAGCGTTATGCCATAGGTGGTTTGAATACTATTGGTGATTTTTTTGTTCTTTGTGGGCTGCTTTCGTTTTTTATCACTATCTTCGCGTATAAACTGATTCTGAAATGAAAATAGGTGATAAAGTACGATTTATATATGAGAGCGGTGGCGGTGTTGTAACCGGTTTCCGTGGAAAGGATATTGTGCTTGTTGAGGATAAGGATGGTTTCGAGATTCCGATGCAGGTGCGTGAGTGCGTTGTGGTTGATACCAATGAGTATAATTTTGTAAAGAAGAGTGTTGCAGTCAAGGACGATGAGCTCACCAAGCCAAAAAAGGCTCAGCCACAGGCAAGGCTTCAGGAAGATGAAGAACTTTTTGAGCCAGTCGTTACATATCGTCCGGCTGAACGTCCCGAAGGGGAACGCTTGAATGTTGTGCTTGCGTATTTGCCAATGGATGAAAAATCGCTCAGCAATTCGCGTTTTGAAGCATACATCATAAATGACAGCAACTACTGTGTGTATTTTACCTATCTGACAGCACAAGGACGTAGTTGGAGCGTGCGTGGTACCGGCCTGCTTGAACCGAATTCCAAAATGTTTATTGAGGAGTTCGGCCGCGAGGAACTGAATGATATGGAGCGTGTGTGCGTACAGTTGTTGCCGTTTAAGGAGAATAAGCCTTTTGCGCTGAAACCGGCATTGAACATTGAACGTCGCATTGACACTGTAAAATTCTATAAACTCCACCTTTTCCGCGAAAATCCTTTCTTTGATGAGGGGGCACTGATATATGATATAGTTGTTGATGACAAGCCTGTGAAAGAGATTTTTACTGATGCCGAGGAGGTGAAGGTTGCTATTCTGGGCAAAAAGGATGGCGATGCTCCAAAGCCACAGAAACCCAAACTGACAAAGGGTAGTGATATACTTGAAGTTGACCTGCATATTGAGGAACTGCTTGAAACAACGGCGGGAATGAATGCTTTTGATATACTGAACCACCAGCTCGATGTGGTTCGTCGTACGCTTGACGAGAATATCAGATATAAAGGAAAGAAGATTGTTTTTATACACGGTAAGGGCGAAGGGGTGCTGCGCAATGCTATTGGACAGGAACTGCGCAAGAAGTATCCACGCTGTCTTTCGCAGGATGCTTCGTTTCAGAAGTATGGCTTTGGTGCAACAATGGTGATAATTAAATAATGATTAATTTTAAAATAGATATATTATGAGTGAAATTAAGGATAAAATGCTTGAGCGTTTTTTGAAATATGTGACTTTCGATACAGAGTCGTGCGACGATGCAACAGTTGTGCCAACAACCGAGGGACAGTTTGTCTTTGCACGTTATCTTGAGCAACAGCTCAATGAGATGGGACTCGAGGAGGTTGTGCTCGATGAGAAGGGTTACCTGTATGCTACGCTCCCCGCAAATTGTGATAAGGATGTACCGGTGGTGGGTTTTATCGCTCACCTTGATACAAGCCCCGATATGAGTGGCAAGGATGTTAATCCCCGCGTTGTGGAAAACTATGCAGGTGGTGATATTGTCTTGTGTGAAAAGGATGGTATTGTGCTTTCAACAGCCGATTTTCCCGAGGTTGAGGAGTATCGTGGTCACGATTTGGTTGTTACAGACGGTCACACCCTTTTGGGAGCCGATGACAAGGCCGGCGTTGCAGAGATTGTTTCTGCAATTGCATATTTGCAGGCTCACCCCGAAATAAAGCACGGAAAAGTGCGTATAGCGTTCAACCCGGACGAGGAGATTGGGCGTGGCGCTCATAACTTCAATGTGCCTCTGTTTGGATGCGACTGGGCTTATACCATTGATGGTAGCTGTGAGGGCGAACTCGAGTTTGAGAATTTCAATGCTGGCAGTGCATCGTTTACAGTGCAGGGACGTAATGTCCATCCCGGTTATGCAAAGGGTAAGATGCTGAATGCTTTGCGTGTGGCAACGGCTATTGTTGAGGCTATTCCGGCTGTGGAATCGCCCGAATGTACAGCCGGATATGAGGGCTTCTATCATTTGATGGGTATCAACGGTGGTGTTGACCACGCTACGGTGTCATATATTATCCGCGACCATAGTCGTGAGATTTTTGAGCAGCGTATGGCATTTATGAGAGAGGTTGAACAGAAAATCAATACGCAGTTCGGCGCCGGGGTGGTGACTCTTGAATTGAAAGAGCAGTATCGCAATATGCGTGAGATGGTTGAGCCAAAAATGCACATCATTGATATTGCAAAGAGTGCAATGGAAAAGGCCGGTGTTGTTCCTGTAATCAAACCAATCCGTGGTGGAACAGACGGTGCTCAACTTTCGTTTATGGGATTGCCTTGTCCTAACCTCTTCGCCGGTGGTGTGAACTTCCACAGCCGTTACGAATTTGTTTCGGTTCAGGTGATGGAAAAGGCTGTTATGACAATTGTGAATATTGCAGCAGGAGTGGCTGCAAATTGATAGGTGAAATGTGAAAACCAAAGTATAATCTAACCGAGTTTTTTGTATAAATATAGCGGCGATGAAAATTTTCATCGCCGCTATATTTATTGATATTAAAAATTTGAAATTTTAGTCGAGGTTGTGCAGTATCTCGTCAATTACGTGTGGGAAGTGTTCATACTCGAGTGCGTGTACTTTGGCTGCAACATCGTCGGGCGTGTCGGTGGGCAGTACTGGGCATTTTGCCTGGAAACAGGTTGTGCCTTTGTCGTAGTGCTCGTCGATGATGTGGATGGTAATGCCGCTTTCGGTGTCGCCACATTCAACAACAGCCTTGTGGACTCTGTCGCCATACATACCTTTGCCTCCGTGTTTGGGGAGAAGTGCCGGATGTATGTTGACAATGCGGCCGGGATATGCTGCAATGAGTTTCTGTGGCACGAGCAGCAGAAAACCGGCAAGCACGATAAAGTCTATGTCGCGTTCCTTGAGCATTGAGATTACATTGTCGGCTTCCATAAATTCGGACTTGCTGACAACAGCCGACTCAATGCCTAGTCTTTTGGCGCGCTCAAGAACGTATGCCTCGGGGTTGTTGGCAATGATGAATGATACTTGAGCGTAGTCCGACTCTTTGAAATAGTTGGCAATGTTTTCGGCGTTTGAGCCGCTGCCTGATGCTAAAATTGCAATCTTCTTCATTGTGTTCTATGATTATGATATTGGCACTAAACGGCGCAGAACCGCTTCGCCATAGGTTTTTGATATTGGAATTTCTCTAACGCCCGGTTCTTCGAGTTCAAGGAACAGGTTCCCTTTGTCACGGCGCATTACTTTTACAAGGTCGAGGTTTATCATATATGAGCGGTGGCAACGTACGATGTTGCTGTCGGCAAGCTGCTCGCTCATCTCCTTCATTGTTATGTGTAACAGCTGCTTTTTTAAAATGTCGTTCTTCTTGTACCAGACGCAGATGTAGTTGTCGGCCGATTCAATATAGAGAAGGTTCTCCTTTGCCACGGATAGTTGCAGCACTCCTCTATAATCGCGTATGGAGATGAGATTGCTCGATTTAAAACCGATATTCTCGTTCATTAGCTCCTTGAGCTTTGCCGAACGTTCCTGATAGGAGAAGGTAAGGATGCAGATGAAGTAGGGGATTCCGATGATGAAAAACGTGTTCTGCATGGCGTTCTTGTATATCTCAAGCGGGTCGCTATTGGTAAGGTTGAGCTGATTGCCGACGATGAGTGCAAGCAGGGTGAATGCTCCCGATAACAGCAGCAGCTCAATAAAAACCCAGATGGCATATTTGAGATAGGTGACACTATGCTCGGGGTTGCGCGAGTAATGGTACATTATTATTCGGCTTATGGCGACCACTGTCATTCCAATGCATACAAGCAGTATCGACCATAGCAGATATTTTGTCGATGTGATGCCTTGCTGGTCAACCCATTGTCCTGAACCGAACGGCTTGTATATGTTTATGAAGATGATTGCGAATATTGACACGAAAAGAACCATTATTATCAGGTTGCGCTTTTCGAGCAGGTATCTTGGTGTCTTTTTAAATAGTATCGATGTGTATTCAAACATATTGTCTTGCTTTTTCGCAATTTATTGCAAAGTTAGAAAAATATATGTAGCCGACAATATGGCAAGGTAAATATCTTTTTGAAAATTGTCTTTGCAACAATACCGCGATGTGCGTTAATAAATATTCCTTAATAAGGCCATAATTTTTGAAAATTATCACTATTTTTGCATAATGGAATGGTGTGCAGGCACCAATGTTTTTTTTAAAAAATCAGGAATATATGCCGGTTGTAGAATATAAGAATGTAGATATACAGATTGACTCCAAGATAATTCTGGAGAATGTGACATTTACATTGGGCGAAGGCGAATTCGCTTATATTGTCGGAACTGTCGGTTCCGGTAAATCGACTCTGTTGAAGACTATCTATGGCGAGGTGGATATTGAAGATGGTGATGCTTTGGTGTTTGACAAGTATGACCTGTTTGATATCAGCAACAAGGAGTTGCAGGAGTTGAGAAGAAATATTGGTATTGTGTTTCAGGATTTTCAGTTGCTGACAGATAGAAGTGTTCACGACAATCTTGATTTTGTGCTCCGTTGTACTGGATGGAAAGACAAGGTGGCGCGCGAGATGCGTATCCAAGAGGTGCTGCATTTGGTCGACTTGCCTCAAAAGGGGTATAAACGCCCTCACGAATTGTCGGGTGGTGAACAGCAGCGCGTGGTCATTGCAAGGGCTATCCTGAACCGTCCGGCACTGTTGCTTGCTGATGAACCGACAGGAAATCTTGACAATGCCACAGGCGATTATATAATGAATCTGTTGCATACTATCAGCAGGGAGGAGAAGATGGCGGTGCTTATGATTACACACAACGAACAGTGGTTGCGTGATTATCCGGCTACGATTTATCGTTGCGCCGACCGCAAAATAACAAATGAGAGCATTGTCCGTTAAAAGGTGCTCGGTGCCTTGATTCTGTTTTTGAAATAAATTAAACAAATATAATATGAAAGTTTTGAAATTTGGTGGAACATCTGTTGGTTCTGCCGAGCGTATGCAGGGGGTTGTAAAACTAATTAATGACGGCGATACAAAGATTGTTGTTCTTTCGGCAATGTCAGGAACTACAAACTCACTCATTGAGTTTACCAATTATTTGCGTAATGGCAATGTGAATGGCGCGTGTGAACATTCAACCTTTTTGCAGACAAAGTATATGCAGCACATCAATGAACTCTACAAGACCCAGGAGGGCAAGGATGTTGCTACAAACAAGGTAAATGAGATTTTTGCGCACTTGCGCGATTTGGCTCAGCAGAAACTTACCGATGAACTCGAGAAGGAGATTGTGGCTCAGGGTGAGATTATATCTACCAATATGGTTACATTCTATATGCAGGAGCAGGGTATTGATGTGAAACTGCTGAACGCTCTTGATTTTATGCGTTTGGCTATCAACGGTGAGCCCGACCTGGAGTATATCCGTGAGCATCTGCTACCATTGCTCGATGCAGACAAGGAGGGACGTATATACATCACTCAGGGTTTCATCTGTATGAACCACGAGGGTAGCTATGATAATTTACAGCGTGGCGGCAGTGACTACACTGCAACACTTATCGGTTCTGCTGTAAATGCCGAGGAGGTGCAGATATGGACCGATATTGACGGCGTGCATAACAATGACCCTCGCGTAGTGGAAAATACAACTCCGGTGCGTAACCTTCATTTTGAGGAGAGTGCCGAGCTTGCATATTTTGGTGCCAAGATTCTGCACCCGACCTGTATTCTCCCTGCGAAATTGACCGGTACACCGGTGCGTTTGCTCAATACAATGGATCCAACAGCCGAAGGTACACGCATTGACAATAATCTCACACGTCCCGGAGAAATCAAGGCCATCGCTGCGAAGGAGAATATCACTGCCATCAAGATAAAGAGTGGTAGAATGTTGCTCGCTTACGGTTTCTTGCGTAAGGTGTTTGAGATTTTTGAGAAATACAGGACTTCAATTGATATGATTTGTACATCCGAGGTGGGCGTTTCGGTTTCTATTGACGACGACCGTCGATTGGATGACATTGTTGCCGAGTTGCAGAAGATTGGTACAATCACTGTCGACCGCAATATGTGTATTGTTTGTGTAGTGGGTGACTTGAACTGGGAGAATGTAGGTTTTGAGGCACGTGCTATGGAGGCTATGAAGGATATTCCTGTACGTATGGTGTCGTATGGCGGTAGCAACTACAATATCTCATTCCTTGTGCGCGAGGAGGATAAGGTAAGGGCATTGCGCTCACTCAGTGCGTCAATATTCGGAACAAACAAATAAGTTGCGTAATGAATTTTCCTGTTGAGTATTTCAGAGGCGTTGAAACTCCTTTCTACTATTACGATGTAGAGTTGTTGGAGAAGACTATTGCTACGGTGAAGAGCGAGGCCGAACGCTATGGCAATTTTGATGTACATTATGCAATCAAGGCTAATTTCAATCCGCGTTTGCTCAAGATAATGGCCGATGCCGGGCTTGGTGCCGATTGTGTCAGCGGCGGCGAGGTTGCTGCAGCACTTGATGCCGGCGTTCCTGCATCGAAAATTGTTTTTGCCGGTGTCGGAAAGACCGATAAGGAGATTGCCCTTGCACTCGATGCCGGCATCTTCTGTTTCAATGTAGAGTCTATACCCGAGCTTGAGGCCATTGAGGCCCTTGCTGCGGAGCGTGGGGTGGTGGCACAGGTAGCGTTGAGAATAAATCCCAACGTTGGTGCACACACTCACAGCAACATAACAACCGGTTTGGCCGAAAATAAGTTCGGTATTGGTTACGAGCAACTCGACGATGTAATCAATGTCATTGATGGTTTGGAGCATATATCGCTTGTCGGGTTGCACTTCCACATTGGTTCACAAATTCTTGTGATGGATGATTTCATTGCCTTGTGTGGCAGAATAAACGAGTTGCAGGAGCTGTTGTTCGAGAATCGTGGTATGGTGTTGCCTCACATTAATGTGGGTGGTGGCCTTGGTATTCGTTACGATGCTCCCGATAAATTCCCAGTGCCTGACTTTGACCTGTATTTTGCTACATACGCCAATAACTTGAAATTGTATCCTGGACAGCGTGTGCATTTTGAACTGGGACGCAGTATCGTAGCGCAGTGTGGTGCTCTTGTTACACGTGTGACGTATGTGAAACGTGGCGGTTGCAAGCAGTTTGTGATTGTAGATGCCGGTATGAATGATTTGATTCGTCCGGCGTTGTACGATGCTTATCATCGTATAGAGAATATCTGTTCTACAAAAGCCGATGAGGTTTACGATGTCGTTGGCCCTGTATGCGAGTCGTCCGATGTCTTTTGTCGCGACCGCAAGATGCCTGCGACTGAACGTGGTGACCTGCTTGTTATAAGGTCGGCAGGAGCGTATGGCGAGGCTATGGCTTTCGGTTACAACTGTCGTGCGTTGCCAAAGGCTCTGTTGTCGTCAGAGATTTAAGAGATGTATAAAAAATGATTATATAATAAATGTAAAATGGTATGAAAAAGATTTATTTGCTATTGGCACTCTGTTTTACTATGCACGTTGCGTATTCACAGAAGCCTGTTGCCGACAGCGTAAAGGAGAGTGAACCTGAAAAATGCGAGGGTAACAACCCAATTACTTTCAATCTCTCGGTTGGATTGGGATCAACTTCTGTTGCCAATCATTTTATCAGCGCATATGAGTATAGTAGTGTAGCATATGCTTTTCATCTTGATTTCGGACGTTTTTATAAACCTTGGAAAAATGTTTCCTGGAATCTTGCATTTGACTATAACCCGGGAACTTTGCAAAACAGTGCACAAACATCGTCAATTAGCTACTCTTCTTTGAGATTGAACTATAGTTCGTCATATAATTGGCAGTTCGGTAAGGGCTTTATGGTGAAAGTCGGTGGTGGTCTTGACTTGTCGGGTGATATGATTACTAATCTCACCGATATGATGAACAATGCAGCGTCTATAAATGGTCTTGCACAGCTTGAAGCATCGATAGGTGCCAGCTACACTTTTAAATTCAAGACTTGGATGCTTGGTTTCTCGGGAAACATCTCTACTCCTTTTGCTGGATTGGTGTTTACTGATTCAAAGCACGAAACAGGTGCTGACTCTTGGCAGTCTAATACTCTGCTGAAGCATTACGCTTCTCATTTGAAACTGACAAGTTTTTCTAATATGCAGGGCGTTGATTATGACATTACTGTAAAGTTCGTTGCTCCAAGAGTGGCAATATCACTAGGAGTTACGTCGGAGAACCGTTGGTGGTATGTGAATAGTATTCAGAACTACCGTAAGAATATAATGTTCAGAATTGGTGCAGGCTTTGACCTTATCAGCCAAAAACAGACAAAAACCATTAACCGTTATTTCTAAACTGAAGAATTATGAAAAAAATATTATCGCTTCTGGCATTTACACTGATGCTTGGCGCTTGCGAAAAGGCCGAAACATTTAAAGAGGTAGACAATGACTTTGTGCGCAATTTTGATGTGGCTTGGAGCCTTATAAACGAGAATTACTGTTTCCTCGGTTACAAGAATATCGATTGGGATAAAGTTTACGATGAATATAAGCCCCGTGTGGAGAATGCAAAGGATGAATTTGAATTCTTTGATATTATGAGCGACCTTGTAGATATTCTTCGTGATGGTCACGCTGGTGTAAAGAGTAATTTTGACATGCATGCAAGCGACAACGAAATTGAGGCAAATGGCGAGCCCTCTCCCCGTGATTACATATCATCAGGCGTAGTTGCAAAATATCTTTTACACAAACGTGTGACAAAGAACAAATTTGTATACGGACACATTGAAAAGGATGGACGTAAATTTGCTTATATTAGCTATCCCAGCTTTTCGGTAAAAATGGGTGATGAAGACCTTAAATACATTGCTCCGTTTGTCGATGAAGCTGAGGGTATAGTTCTTGATGTCCGCAATAACTCTGGTGGCGTTGGTACCTATGGCGTAGCTTTTGCAGGACATTTCTTCACTGAAACTACTGTGGGAGGATATTCTGCAAGAAAGAGTGGTGTTGGATACAATGACTTTACTGAACCTAATGCCATTGTGGTTACGCCAACTGCTGTAAACAACTGGGCAAATAAACCTACTATGTTGCTCACTAACATTGGTGTATATTCAACAACAAATCTTTTTGCCAGTATCCTGAAAAATGCTCCCAACGTAACACAGGTCGGTGGCCGTTCAGGTGGTGGCGGTGGACTCCCCGAAACATATTATCTGCCTAATGGCTGGACTTTGATTTTTCCAAGCAATGTCCTGTATGATATAAATAAACAACATATAGAGAATGGTATTCAGCCCGATGTAGAGGTGCATATCTCTCGCGAAGATGAGTATAATGGTAAAGATGTCATCATTGAGAAGGCTATTGAATTGCTGATGCAGAAATAAGCCCCGGTTTATTATAGCAGACAAAGAGTGGCAGCCCGTGTGGGCTGCCACTCTTTGTCTGTCGTTTATATGTGATTCCTTTATTCGAACTTTATAGCTTTTACAGGTTCAATCTTTGAAATAAGCATTGATGGTATTACCAATATTGCAATGGATATTATAAAGATTACGATGTTCATCGGTATGAGCAGCCAACTGAATTCTATGGGGACGCTGTCCATATAATACATTTCAGGGTCAATGGCTATTATACCGGTCTGTTGCTGTATAATACATATTACAATGGCAATGGCATTGCCTATTGTCATTCCTTTAAGAACAATCATACCGGCATAGTAGATGAATGTTTTCCTTATTGAGATGTTCTGTGCACCCACGGCTTTCATTATACCAATGAAGTTGCTTTTCTCGAGTATCAGGATAAAAAGCCCTGAAATAGTTGTGAAGCCTGCGATGCTGATTACCAGGATTAGTATAATCCATACTGTCTGGTCAAGTATGTCGAGCCAATTGAACATCGCCGGATACATTTCGTCAATGGTGGGCGAGTAGAGCATCTCGCGGTTCCTGTTGTTGGCGTTGCTTACGGCTTGTTCTATATTATTACGGTAATTGTACCGTTGGTTGTAATCGTTTACAGTTATCTCGATTCCTGTAGCCTTGTTATTGTCCCATCCATTGATTTTACGGGTGGTGTATATGTCGGTCAGAGCCATTATGTTGTCAAACTCAGTCAAATGGGTGTTGTATATTGCTGCGATTGTCATTTTGCGTGCTCTTATGCCGTCTTGCATAAAATATACATTTATCCTGTCGCCACTTTTTAGTTTGAGTCTGTTTGCTGTTATGCTGGATATTACGATGTTGTTTGATGCTTCTTTTCCCGTGAATTGTGGTATCTCGCCTTCTGTTATGTTTGAAGCAAAGAACGACAGGTCGTAGTCATTGTCAACACCTTTCAGCATTATGCCTTCGTATTCGCCATTTGCGAGTATCAGGCCTGGTGTCTGTACGTATTGTTGGATATGTTCTATCCCGTCAATGGCAAGTAGCTCATTTATTAGGGTGCTGTCAGCTGTTGTCGGTATTGCCTTTTCGCTATTCCTTTCGTAGTTCTGTATCTGTATGTGACCCCCGAAACCGACGACTTTGTCGCGTATTTGGTTTTTAAATCCAACGATAATGGATATTGACAGGAACATGACTATTGTGCCGACTGCGACTCCCCATTGTGCAATGGTGACAGCTGGGCGCGACAGATGTCGCGCCCCCTTACGGGTGCTGTAAAGCCTGTGTGCAAGAAATAGCTCAAGATTCATAGGGGTGTTCTATGGGATTAGAATTTGCGGAATGTAAGTATGACCTCTTCCGACTGCAGTACCATTCTTTTACTGTTCAGTGAGTTTACTTTGAAACGCTCGTTGTCGGGATTGTACATTCCTACGGCCTTGCCGTCTAGGGGCTTTTGCAACATCTGTATAAAAAGTGAGTCGTCTATGTGTTGAAAGCGCCCCTTTCCACCATTGAAGGTTGTAATCATTCTCAGTTGTATTGCCCAAAAGCTGTCTTCGTTTCTTTTGTCTATGATGGTGTCGTTTGCCACTTCTTCAATCTGTAGCAGTTTCCACCATCCGCCAAGGTCGCCATTGTCATCGGCCTTTTGACACGATGTGAGAATGGCACAGCCTAACAATATGTATATTATCTTTTTCATTTTTTTGTCTTTTTACCTGTATTGAATATGTTGTATCCCTTGATGGTTAACATTCCACCATAGTTGTTGCCGTAGAGGTCGCCATTGTCAAGGGCAAATGAGGCTGTAACGCTCCAGCCTTTCATTATCTGTGGACGGAATGTGAGTTCAAAAAGGAATGAACGGTTTACCTTTATATCCTTGAATGGAACAGCGTATGTCCCCCAATTGTTGCTGCGGGTGTAGAGTGTGCGGTATCCAATCCAACCTAATGCTTCGCCTTCCAGGCCAAAGTGAAAAGCCTCTACTCGGTTGTTGTAGCAGTATTGGATGCGGTCGGCGTTGTATATTGGTGATGTACATAGCGGCGAGCCGATGATTTGTCCATAATTGAACCATCCCGGATATTTACCATGGTTGTAGTTGTTGTCCCTGCAACTGATTTGGTCGGGGAACAGCTTGTTTGAATCGTGATATATGGGGCCACTATGATTCTTGAGGTTAAAGTATTCAAAGACAACATTCTTTATCCAGTTGAATTCTTTCAGTTCCAGTTCAAGGCCAACGAGTTGTTCTGTCCATAGGCCATATTCCCAAAATAGCTGTGAGTGGTCCTCGAACGTATGTTCGTAATACGTGCGTAATTTCCACTTTTTGTCGTTCCAGGTTATTGCACCTTGCCAACTTCCAAGCATATTGCCGGCTACATTTGCACGATCGCCGACATCGTATGACTCATCGCCTTTCAATGGAATGAGTGCGTATATGTAGTCCTTGAAACGAACCGGGTTTTCAATGACATCTCCGGCTTTTCTGTTCGGATTGTAGCAAGTACCACCGAACTGTGTTCCCATCTGCAATCCAATTTCGGCTGTCAGTGGGAATTTGCTTTCATTTCCGAATCGCATAGAGCCGTATTTGGAGTGGTAGTGACAACCTGTTACTCGTGGCGATTCTTCACAGAAGAACTCCTTTTGCCATTGTCCATCGGTGTGCCATCCGTATGCAATATGGCCTTTTATGCCTAGCCACCCTTTTGTGCCGGGGATGTTCCAATATTCTGGTATTTCAATACGCACTTGTGGTATGGGGCGCGCATTGCCACTTTCAAAGAGTGAGCCTGTTGACAGGCGGTGGTTGGGGAGTTCGCCCCATCGCTCTTTTTGTCCTAATGATATCCTTAGCCTTTTCCATTGGAAATCGAAATAGGCTTGTTGTATAAAGACGGTAGATGTCAGATTATATCCTGCGACAACATCTGCTCCCCATTCAAGGGTTATTTTGCTGTTGCTGAAACGGTTGTATCCTTCAACACCCAGGCGAGTGTAGGCCGAGTTGTTGTCGTGGCTGGTGAGTCCCTGTCTGTTTGCCATATGCCAAAAAGGGGTGTAATTGCCACTGCCATATGCTCCGGTGGCCTCGTACCTGGTAGTTATTGTCTGTGCCAAACAACTTGCTGTAGTCAAAAGCAAGAATATGGTTATTAATAGCTTGTTTTTTGGGGATATCATTATTTGCTCTTTCTTGTTAGTTTCCACAAAGATAGCAACAAACGAGCGGAAAATACGAAGTTTACTTCGGTATTTTACCCGGCGAGTGCAGTCTATTTTCAATTTATTTTAAAGATAGTAACAAACGAGTGTAAAATATGATGTTTACTCTGGCATTTTATGTGTCGGGTGCTGTATATATCCGAGCCATGCTTAAATAAAATGTGTAAATGTGCGAGATATTGTAGTGCCTGTTTGTTGTCTTTAAAATATAAAAGTGTGTCATTGACACACTTTTTTATAGTTCTTCAAAATCAAATTCTTCGGTATTGTCATCGTACCAGTCATCAACAAATTGGTCGAGGTCACGACGCTCCTTCTTGGTGGGACGGCCTGTTCCACGCATACGTCCTACAAAGCCGCTCATCTTGCTCATTTCAAGGATTTCGTACTGCTCTTTTGGAGTTATATTTTCCATCAACTCAGGAACGAGTTTTGCTCCTACGCGGTTTTCGGCGCATTTGAGAACCTTGAATGAATAGGTTATGGGTGCTTTTTTGACATTGACAATGTCGCCGACACGGATGTTGTTTGCCGGTTTTGCTGTGCGGTCGCCAATGCTGATATGGCCTTTCTTACAGGCTTCGGCAGCAATGCTGCGTGTCTTGTAAATGCGGACTGCCCACAGCCATTTATCTATGCGTGCTTGTTCACTCATTGTTCCCGGTTTTTCCGTTTCCTTTTTTGTTGAACTGGTTCATTGTGCGTGCCAGGCCTGCAAAGCAGAAACTCTTGATGATTTCGTTTGTGGTGTCCAGCTGCTGTTCAATGATTTTCTGTTCGTCGCTGTCAAATGCACCGAGAACAAAATTCACTTGGTGTCCTTTACCGAAGTCGTTGCCTATTCCAAAGCGCAGACGCGCATAGTTGGTGGTGCCTAATGTGGCTGCGATGTGCTTGAGTCCGTTATGCCCACCGTCGCTGCCTTGTCCTTTAAGACGCAACGCTCCAACCGGTAGCGCAAGGTCATCGACAATGACAAGAACATTCTCCAAGGGAATTTTTTCCTGTTGCATCCAATAGCGTACAGCATTGCCGCTCAGGTTCATATAGGTCGATGGTTTAAGCAGGATTAGTTTGCGTCCACGCACCGAAGCCTCGGCGATATAGCCGTATCGCTTGTCTTGAAAAGCAGTATTGGACGCTTTTGCAAAAGCGTCCAATACAGTAAATCCTATGTTGTGGCGGGTTCCTTCGTACTCGTAGCCGATATTGCCCAGCCCGACAATCAGATATTTCATTTGCAGTCGTATTATTTTCTAGCGGCTGCGGCAGCTGCTGCAGATGCACGAGTTGTCTTAACTGAAGCAACAAGTGACTCCTTAGCTGATACGAGCTCAAGGCCTTCGTATGAAAGTTCACCAACCTTGATTGACTTGCCAAGCTGAAGTGCTGTTACGTCAACTGTCAAAATCTCAGGGATAGCTGTGTAAAGAGCCTTAACCTTGAGGTAACGCTGAACCTGAACGAGCTTACCACCGGCACGAACACCTTCTGCAAGACCCTCGAGCTTAACAGGAACTGCCATAACGATTGGCTTCTCCTCTGTTACCTGATAGAAATCAACGTGAAGGATAGTGTCCTTTACTGGGTGGAACTGGATGTCCTTCATAACTGCCTTAACTGTTGTGCCGTCGATTGTGAGGTCTACAACGTGAATGTCTGGTGTGTAAACGAGCTTGCGAAGACCCTCTGTTGGAACACAGAATGCCTTAGCCTCTTTCTCTACTCCGTAAAGGTTGCAAGGTACAAGACCTGCGTTGCGAAGTGCGTTGGTAGCTTTCTTACCAACCTCAGTTCTAGCTGAACCGTTGATGCTGATTGTTTTCATTGTAAAAAAAATGTGTTACTCTAAATTAAGATTAAATTGATTTTGCTTAATTCGCCATCACACGATGTCTTAAAAGCGGGTGCAAAGGTACGCTTTTTTTTTGAAAAAACAAATTGACAACGTCGTTATTATACGATTTTGCCTTAAAATTCTATGTCGATATTCAGTTTTTCCTCCTCTTTTGCCTCGACAGGAACCTCCTGATGACGTGGTACGTATTCTCCCTGTTCGGCAACTACATAGCTGATAGCTTCGTTAAGGCTGTTTGCAAATTTTGTAAAATCTTCGCGATAAAGGAATATCTTGTGTTTTTCGAATGAAAGAGTGGTGTTCTCTCCTTCACCCGAAACCAATTTCTTACTTTCGGTAATTGAAATATACATCTCGTCCTTGCGGTTTTTCTTTACATCGATATAATAGATGCGTTTTCCCGCTTTGATGGCCTGTGAAAATACAATTTCCTTGTCACTCTCGTTCATACCGCTCTTCTTGCTCTCTTCCATAATAATAGTTCAAAACTGTTTTACTTGTTTGTGTTCTATGTTTTTGCTTGGTTATTTGTGTCGTCGGTAAACATCTACTGCAAAAACATATTGTGTCTATTTCTTAGTTTTTATCCTCGCATATACAAAACAACGGCCTAAATATATTACGTCGGTTTCAAAATATTTGACTGCCAATGCCGTTCATATTTGCGACTGCCACAAATATGAACAAAAAAAATTAAAAGTCAATGCTTTGGGTGCTCTTTTTTTATAAATAATTTGGTTTTGTCAATTTTGTGCTTTGCTTGCAAAGTTAGAGAAGTGTAAAAATGTTTATGATTTGGATGTCAATACATATATCCGTTTGTGGTATTATGTAGGCTTTACAGTATGGTTGATTGACCATGGTTTGTGGAAAACGGATGGCGGAGTGTTCATCGTCACGTTTTCAACATTGCAAACTCCGCCGCACTGGTGCTGAATGCCCTTTTGCTTGTATCCGTTTTACCTTTAATATTAATATAGACAAATGAAACGGGCATTTTGTTTTGACAGGTGTGCTTTTTTTTGTTTAAATTTTTATTTCGTATCTTCGCGCTCAAATTGGAAAATTATGAACGACGGCATTATGTCTGAGAAAAAATCAATATTTCAACGTCCGCTTTGGGTTTCGCTTTTTGCCCTCACGGCTGCAGTGGCATGGGGATGGGCCTACCCGTTAATTAAATTGGGATTCGACGAGTTTGGAATAACACAGAATATGACGGCGAGTAAAATGCTGTTTGCCGGAGTGCGCTTCACGCTGTCGGGGCTTATAGTGCTTGCCATCGCGCTATACAAGGGGTTGAGCCTGAAGGTCTACAAGCCTTCGGGATGGGGATACCTTGTGGTATATGCGCTGCTGAACACGACAATACACTATGCATTCTTCTACATTGGTCTGTCGCACAGTGAGGGGGCGAGGGCTGCCATATTGAATTCGTTGGGAGTCTTTATGCTTGTTCTGTTGGCTTGTGCTTTCTTTAAAACCGACAGATTGACTCCAAGCAAAATATTGGGTTGTGTAATTGGTTTTGCCGGTATTTTGGTGCTTAATATAGGCGTTGGTACAGGGAGTGGCTTCTCTTTTATGGGTGACGGTATGATAATACTCAATGCTATGTGTTCTGCATTTGCCGGCCTGATGACACGCGGTCTTGGCCGTCGTGCCAATGTGTTTGTGGCTACTGGTTACAGCCTTGCGATTGGCGGTGTGTTCCTGATGTTGCCGGGGCTTCTGATGGGTGGCACCCTTCCTTTTGTAACAGCGCCTGGGCTGGGAATCCTGTTCTTGCTTATTTGTATTTCAACCCTTGGCTTTACGCTATATAATAAATTGCTCAGCTGTAACCCTGTTGGCAAGGTGGCAATCTACAATTCGCTCATTCCTGTGGTGGGTGCAGTGACATCGTGCCTGTGTCTTAGCGAACCGTTCTATTGGAAATACCTTTTTGCCGCACTGTTGGCAATGACGGGAATATATATAATTAATGCGCGGAAAGGATAAATTAAATGACTAAAAAGCTTTTTATTCATTTAATTATAACAATCGGGGTTCAACTTCATTGAAGTGAACCCCGATTGTTTTACATTGTCATCACGAGCACCGGAATGGGTATGCTGCCATCAATGGTGTAGAATATATTTCCGCTGTATGTGCTGCGGTCGCGGTAGATGTGTTTGCCGTCGATGGTGTATATTATGTTTCCGCTGTATGTGCTGTTGCCTTTGTACAGATACTCGCCGTCAAAGGTGTAGAGAATGTTTCCACTATATGTGCTGTTGCCCTTGTACAGGTGCTTGCCATCGAAGGTGGATAGTATGTTCCCACTATATGTGCTGTTGCCTTTGTACAGGTGCTTGCCGTCGAAGGTGTAGAGTATGTTGCCACTGTATGTGCTGTTGCCCTTATACAGGTACTTGCCGTCGAAGGTGTAGAGTATGTTACCGCTGTATGTGCTGTTGCCCTTGTATATCCTTGATTGCGCCATTGTGAATATTGGTGTCAGTGCCAGTAAAATGAATAAAAATCTTTTCATAGGAATCCTTGTGATTTTGACCTTTACAAATCTAATGATAAATATTCATATTTTCCTCTTAAAACTTTGTTATATTGATTAAATGGATAACTTTGCGGTATGACAAAGTGTGTAGGTACACTGTTGTTCTTTTTACGATTATCAAATATTTGTTCTTATGGATACATCATTGGAAATGAGCCCTAACAGGGTGGTGGCTTTTCTTGGAAAGCCTTGTCGTGAGTTTACAAAGGCCGACATCGTGCGTTACATTAAGGAGAACGGTATAAGGATGGTGAACTTTATGTACCCAGCGGGTGACGGAAGGCTCAAGACACTGAATTTTGTGATAAACAGCGCTGCATATCTCGATGCCATACTCACCTGTGGCGAGCGTGTCGATGGCTCGTCGCTCTTCCCGTTCATTGAGGCCGGCAGCAGCGACCTCTATGTGTTGCCACGTTTCAGCACTGCTTTCGTCGACCCGTTTGCCGAGATTCCAACGCTGTCAATGCTCTGCTCTTACTTCAACAAGGATGGTGAGCCTCTTGAAAGCTCGCCCGAGAACACCTTGCGCAAGGCGTGCCGTGCGTTCAACGATGTGACAGGCCTGCAGTTCCAGGCGATGGGCGAACTGGAGTATTATGTGATTGCTCCCGACAGCGGAATGTATCCTGCAACCGACCAGAAGGGCTACCACGAGTCGGCTCCGTATGCCAAGTTCAACGACTTCCGCACCGAGTGTATGGCTTATATTGCCCAGGCCGGTGGACAGATAAAGTATGGTCACTCCGAGGTGGGTAACTTTACCATTGATGATATGGTGTATGAACAGAACGAGATTGAGTTTCTGCCTGTCCCTGCCGAGGAGGCTGCCGACCAGCTGATGATTGCAAAGTGGATTATCCGCAACCTCGCTTTCAAGTATGGCTATGATGTTACATTCGCGCCCAAGATTACTGCCGGAAAGGCCGGTTCCGGATTGCACGTGCATATGCGCTTGATGAACGATGGTGTAAATGTTATGCTCGACGGTGAGGGAAAACTCTCGCAGAATGCGCGTCGTGCCATTGCCGGAATGATGGTGCTTGCTCCGTCTATAACGGCTTTCGGCAACACTAATCCAACGTCATATTTCCGTCTTGTACCACATCAGGAGGCTCCTACAAATATCTGTTGGGGTGACCGCAACCGCTCGGTGCTGGTACGTGTGCCGCTGGGATGGGCTGCCAAGAGCGATATGTGCCGCATTGCCAATCCGTTGGAGGGTGCAAGCAATTACGATACATCGATGAAGCAGACTGTTGAGATGCGTTCACCCGACGGCTCGGCCGACCTCTATCAGCTCATTGCCGGTCTGGCGGTAGCTTGTCGTTATGGCTTTGAACTTGAGAATGCACTGGAGATTGCCGAACGCACCTATGTGAACGTGAATATTCACCAAAAGGAGAATGAGTCAAAATTGGCTATGCTTGAACAGCTACCCGACAGCTGTGCTGCCAGTGCCGATTGTCTTGAGCGTCAACGCGCAGTGTTCGAGGAGTACAACGTGTTTAGCCCTGCCATGATTGACGGTATAATAAAGCGTCTGCGCTCATACGATGACCGCACATTGAGAGCCGACATTGGTGACAACCGCGACGAGATGCTCAAGCTCGTGCAACGCTATTTTCACTGCGGATGATGTTTCTCGATTGTTTGAATGACAAAAGAATATGACTATGAAAAGACACTTGATTTATGTTGTGGCATTACTGATGACTACATCGTTTGCTGCGTGTGGCAATAAAGCAGAGAATAAAAACGTGACAGCTCAATCTGTTGAGGCTATGGCTGAAAAGCCTGTCGTTTATATGACAAAGGATATCTCGCCCGAAGGGCTTGTGAGGGTGTACGATGCGCTTGGTGTTGTCCCAAACGGAAAGGTGGCTGTGAAAATTTCAACAGGTGAGCCGGGTGGCAACAACTTTCTGCAGCCTTCGCTCATAAAGGATTTGGTAAACAAGGTAAACGGCACCATTGTGGAGTGTAACACCGCATACACCGGTCCGCGTTATGAAACAGAGAGCCACCTGAAGGTCTTTGAGGAGCACGGTTTCACAGCCATTGCTCCAATTGACCTGCTTGACGGCACTGCCGAGACAATTATCCCGGTGAAGGATACAACCCACATAAAGTACAACATCGTGGGTGCCAACCTGCTCAACTATGATTGGGTTGTAAATCTTGCACACTTCAAGGGGCACGCTATGGGCGGTTTCGGTGGTGTGTTAAAGAACCAGTCAATAGGCATTGCTTCGGCAAACGGCAAGGCTTATATCCATTCTGCCGGTGCTATTGCCGAGAAGGAACTGATATGGAAACATACTGCCGAGCAGGACAAGTTCATTGAGGCTATGGCTGCTGCTGCACAGTCGGTGCACGACTACTTCGAGGGACGTATGATATATATAAACGTGATGAACAATCTCTCGGTCGATTGCGATTGCAATGCTCATCCTGCCGACCCCGAAATGAAGGATGTAGGTATTCTTGCGTCGCTTGACCCAGTGGCTCTCGACCAGGCTTGTGTCGACCTTGTGTTCAACTATCCTTCGAGCGAGGGCGATGACGCTGCGGCTCTCATTGAGCGAATAAATTCACGTCACGGCATCCACATTCTTGAACACTCTGCTGCCATTGGCCTTGGCTCAAGGGAGTATGAACTGCGCAGTATTGACAAGTGATGCAACGCATAGTATATACATTTCTGTTACTTATAGCCTTTGTCTACGCTCAGGCGCAGACAAAGTGCTTTGATGCGGACAAAGTCCGTGTGGCTGTTGAGCGGATGGTTGCTGATTATCCCCAATCTACCTTGCAGGATATATACAAGAGTTTTTTTCAGGACAATTTCGGGCCGGGGCACGCTGTGTCCGACAGCGCGCAGGCTGCGGCGTGGTTGAATGGCGAGCTTGCGAGGGTAGAGCGGTTGGACGTGCCAATGTACGAACCTACAGGCTGCAACGGCAACTATTACCGCGTGTCACTTGCCGCCATTGCAAGTGGCAGGGTGCAACTGGACGCACTCCTTTCGGCATTCTTGCGTAGCGTGCATGTTGTGCAACCGAGCGAGGTTGAAGTATGGGCAAAAGAATGGGAACAGATAGAAGGCATCATTGCTGCAATGGAACTCCCATTGCCGAATTACGATGCCGATGCCGCAGCGATAAAGGAGATGCTCGCAACAGGGCACTACGCAGTGCACCACAGTCGGCTTTATAATGAACACTACGCACCGCATTATCGCATAATTGCAAAGGATATTTTTGAAAAAGAGATACTGCCTTTGCTGGAGTGAGGGACAGTGTTGTTTGAGCAATCAGATTTTTATGGAACAAACTGGTATAAAGGTTCGTGAGGCGGTGGCTGCTGATGCACCGCTTGTGGGCAGGGTGGTGCTTATGGCACTGCATTATGACGAAACGCATCCATTGGCATCGATATTTGCCGAACTTGCGGCGCGCGAGGTGTCGCAATATAGCTACCGTAATGCATTGGTAGCCGAGGTTGAAGGCTCTGTTGTAGGAGCCATAATCGGCTACGATGGAGCACGGCTCGATGAACTGCGTAAGCCGCTGTATGAACTTATGGTTGCGAAGTTCGGCTGTGTGCGACCTGTTGAGGACGAAACATCGGCCGGTGAGTTCTATGTCGATTCGATTGCCGTTATGCCGCAGTGGCGTGGTCGCGGTGTGGGCAGTGCGTTGCTCTCGGCCGCACGCGACAGGGCTTTTGCTGCCGGACACGAAAGGGTGGGGCTGATTGTCGATTTTGCCAATCCTCGCGCCGAGGCTCTGTATAATTCACATGGCTTTGAGCGTGTGAATGCTACAACGTTCCTCGGGCACGATATGTGGCATTTGCAGGCAAAGAAACGGTAGTATTGTAAGGATTTTTACAGCCCGAAGTAGCAACTGATGTAGGCATAGTATTTGTTCTTTTGCTCCTTGTCGCTTGGGATACTCATTCTGACATTCGGCGCTATCTTCACATATTTACCCAGTTTGAATTGAGCTCCTGTGAGGATGACCACCTCGTCGTTGTTCTTATTCCAGTCGTTGCTCGACATAAGACCATCGGCACGTGCATACAATTCGAACCAACTGTTTACGGTTCCCGATGCGTACATTGAAAATCCATAGAGGTGGTGGCCGTCAATGCGGCGGTTATTACGCATGATATTGTACTCGATACCAGCCGAGATATATCTGTTCTTGTAGCCTGCGAACATTGCATAGTTTACAATGTCCTTTGCTCCATCTACACCTTCGTTGAAACTAGCGTATAGGCGTATCGACATTCCTTTGAATGGCTTGATGGTGGCTCCGGCACCATAGAGCAAGCCGTTGTCTACCTGAATGAGCTTGTATCCTTCGCCGTTGGCTATGATAACATCGGCTTCGAGCCATTTGGTAATGCGGCACGATGCTGAAATACCCAGGTCGGCGCTGCTTCCGAACTTATATTCATCCTGGAATGATTTGTATATGTATCTGTAACCCCAGAATCTCTCTTGATAGTTGAACTGGGTTGTCACAATCATACCTCCTGTAAGTGTGAAGCGTCCGATATTCCAATTGATGAGTGCGTTCTTTATGTAGGCAATGTGCTGATAGTCGTCGACATCGCTTGATTGTCCAATATCCATAACGCCTTTTATGCTCACTCCTTTGCCGAATGAGTATTCATAACCAAGATAACTGCGGTCGAGCTCAAAGCCACGGTTGTCATTCACCACGCCGAACCCGCTGTGGAAGTTTGTGAATATCTGTACTATGGCTTTGCCCTGTGGCTTGTTTTCTACTTCCTGCGCATAAGTTCCGATGCTTGAAAAAAACAGCAGTGCTGCTGCAATGAATCTGATTGCTTTCATAAATACGTTGCTTTTTGTTATTCTATTTGCAAATAACGTGGATTTTAATTTAGTGTTCATTGCAGGAATGTTAAAATAATGTTACATAAAGAATCACTGTTGTTTAATATAAACAACAAAAAAAGGTTGTACGCGTACAACCTTTTTAAAAACAGTTATAATATGTCCACCGCTCTAAAACTTCAAAGAGCCACATATATCCGACAGGTAGCTGTCTATTTTGTCAGAGCCCTTGTCGTTAACAAACAGATGCATTTTAATGGGCTTGTGGCCCTCCTTGTAAATATCAAGTGTATAGTAATGGGAGAACTCCTCGTGAATGGAGATATATCCCCCCTTACCATAAGTGCAGATTTTTTCTCTGTAGGGGAATTTGCATAGCAACATTGCATCGGCTCCACATTGTGCGGTGTATGAGTCACCGTCGTACACCGTTACATTCTCATTGATTATTCTGCTGATTTCGTCCTCGGTAACACGAACTTGCCAATAGTTGATATCATCCCTGTTGCATATGACATCCACGGCAACTCTTTTCCTAAGGTTTGGCATCCTCCAAGCATCAGCATCTGCATACTGGCTCATAACCGGAATGTAGACGATACAATCGCCGTCCGAAGAGAGCATAGCAATAGGGTTGCTCATAGTTCCTATATTGTCATTTCTGTGCAGTAAAATAGGGTAACCGAAATAGCTATCGTAAAACTCCGGATAAATGCTTGTAAAGGAGTTGAAAGGTAACTGCACCTTACTCAAGCCATATTCCTTTTTATACAGCTTCTTGAAGCCTCTGCTTACACCTCGGGGTTTACGCCTATTGCGGACTTCGGTCAACTTCACCTGCTCATCGAAAACCTTGGAGTCAAACTGGGCCGATGAATTCAGACACGACATAGAGAAGATTGTCAATAATGCAATAAATTTTAGTTTATTCATAATTGGTTAATGTGATGTTTTTTAGTGATTTTTAAAGATACACTATTTTCCTCATAAGTAATTATCTTTTGAAATTTATATTGCTATTCATTAAAGAACCTGAACATATTGTACCAATCAATCTTTTCTTTGGCTGTTTGGCTGCCGTGTTCGAGTGCTACGCGGTACCAGGCTGCTGCTTTTTTGTCGTTCCGTTTTGTTCCTTTTCCTTTTTCGTACATATAGGCAACCTTTTCTGCGGCCTCGGGGTGGCCGCCGTTGGCGGCGCGCAGGTACCATTTGAAGGCTTGCTTCTTGCTCTTCTTAACATAGTTGCCATCTTCATAGAACTGCGCGAGTCTGTACTGTGCATCGGTGTTGCCAAGCTTGGCTGCTTTTTGGTAGTAGGTGATGGTACTTTGCTTGCGCAGTTGTCGCTTGCTGAGTAATTTGAGTGAGTCTGTCTTTGTCATCTGCTCACCTACTATATATAGTGCGCGTGGTTCGTTCTGTGCTGCTGCACGACAGTAGTATTCGTAGGCCATTGTGCTGTCCTGCGCAGTACCGCGGCCTATGAGGTAAAAGTCGGCAAGGGTGGTGAGTGCCTTGGGGTATCCTGCTTGGCCGGCTTTGTTGTAGCACACAAATGCAAGGCTGTCGTTCTGTGCTGTGCCAATGCCCAAGAGGTAACAGGTGGCAAGGTTGTAGAGTGCCCGGTCGTGCCCGGTGTTGGCGGCACGGCGGAATCGCCTGAAGCCCTCGATGGTGTCGGGTTCTACGCCGTATCCGTTCATATAACATACTGCGCTGTTGTATATGGCATCGGGATAGCCGAGTGCCGACGCTTCGTTGAAGCAGGTGAATGCCTCATCGTGCATTTGGTGCTTGAAGAAACTGCGGCCTTCCTCGGTTTTCTTGAAACAGAAGGCGAGGATGTCGATGTTGTGTATGCCTACAACAGGTGTCTTATGTATGGTCAAGGCGTCGTTACCTGTGTGATTACTATCGCTACCGCGTGTGGCAATGTTGCTATTGCTGTAGAATGTGCCGTTTGAGCGACCTTCGATGTCAACAGCAATCCTCTTTGCCGAAGTGCTGTTGTATAGTTCTACCTGTAGTTTGCCGTTTTTGGCTGTGATATCTGGCGACCACAGCAGTGTGCGGCGGTAGTCGGCAGTGGTGGCGTCGGGTTTGACGGTGCTGTAGTCGGGCGAGTAGAATTGCTTGCTTTCGGTGTATCCATATACCATTGTGTAGCGTGTGGTGCCGCGTTGGGTATATTCGGGTATAAGTCCTTTCTGTTCATCCTCTTCAGTATTCGGGATGAAGCAGGCTACGTAGTTGGGGATGGCATCGTGCGATAATGATTTTATGCGGTCGTGGAGTATGGCAGCATCGGGGGCATCATCAATGTTGCCGTTCCTTGCGCTTATGCCCATCTGTCCAAAGAATCCTTCGTAATAGCCTGTGTAATCGAGGTTGCCGTTGTTCTTGTGACGGGCCCGCAGTATGCGCTTGCCGCCGCCGAACTGCTTGCGGGTGTTCTCATCGGAGCGGATGACAATCTCCTTGAAGTTCATCATCTTGCGTTTGTCAATGCCTTTGATATACTCATAGTCGGGGAGTGGTGTATTCATTGGGCTATATTTACCGTCAACTACCATGGACTGTATCCAGTAGCACCAGTTGAGGTTGTGGCGCCAGAATGCACTGCGCAGAATGTCGGCTGCGGTGAGTGTGTTGTGGAACGCCGGGTCGTTTATGCTGTAACGGCCGTCATTATCGGCGCGGAATCCGCTGCCCATTTCACGCTTGAATCCGTTGAATGAGTTGTTGTATATTCCACCGCCTGCCATGACGGCACGGTCCAGTGTTGAAAGAGTCTCGGCACCTTCAATGGTTGCTGTGGGGGCATAGTTGTTGAAGTCGCCGGTGCCGGTGAAATCATATTGCCACTCATTGCCACCATAGTAGGCCGATTTCTCGTTGCAAAGGTAGGTGACATCCTGAGCATACTCCCACTCGTCGAGGAAGTCGAGGCGCATCTCGCTGCGTGGCGGGCGGTAGTTGGCTTCGCGTTTTTTCTTCGACGCAACCTCCACCTGCGAGATGAGGTACTCGAACGGGCGCACCTTGATGATGCTGTCCCTCTCGGCAGTAAGGTGCTCCTGAGTGGTTGGCATACCGGTGTTGCGCTCCCAGTAGTGGTAGAGGCGCATAGCGGGCGAGAAGTAACGGTCGAGTGCAAAAGCGAAGATGCTGTCGTGGCTGTCGTATGAGGTGCGAGGGCCGATGAGCCTTGCCACGCGCTTGCCTGTAAAGTCGCGTGTCTGTATGCGGAACTCTCCGTTGGCATCGGTGCTGAAGTTGTATTTCGTGAGCAGACTGTCGTTGTATGTTATGTCGAATTTGATGTTCGCTCCGGGCTTGTTGGTGACAATAATCTTGTCGAGCTTGCCAAAGCGCTTGTCTGGGCGTTTCTTTACAAAGCGTCCTTTTATTATAATACCACGCTCAATGGGTTGCTCCAGTTTGGCATCGCGGCAGCAGAGCTTGCTCCAGTCGTATGATGTCCATCCATGGGTGAGCATAACAAGGTCGAGTTCGCGCGCGCGGTTTTTGTTCCCTGTGTCAAAGTAACGTGCAGCGTCGGGGATATAGCCTTTGAGCTCGGAGCCAAGTAGCATATATGTATAGAGGTTGTAGGTGTATGATGTTTCTTGGCGGTAGTTGGCATCGCTTACCGATAACGAGAATGTACCGCTGATGATGGGTTTGCCGTCTTCACGCTCAATGTCGAGTGTTATCCTGCCGTGCGGTGCAATGTTCAAATTCTCAATCTCCTCGCCGTCGCTTGTCACAAGCAGTCTGGCTGTTGCATTGTCGCTTTCCTGCGGCTCGGTGTGTGTGACAAAGAACTGGCGCTCGGCAAGCGGAATGTTGTCGTTTACAAAGAGTACCACGCGGTTTACTCCCTCGCGAAGTGTTTTGCTGTCTATTGCAAAGAGCATGCAGGTGTCGGTCGAGTGGAAACGCTCGTAGAAGTATACTTTGCCACGGCGCATAACAGCGCAACCCATCTCCGTTGCTCTGTCAAGGTTGTTGCGGGTGGTTATGTAGTATGTGCCATTGTTCTCAATAACATTGATTGTAGCGCCCTTGTCCTCGACATCGGGTAGGTCGAACTTCTTCTCCTTTTTGCCCTGTTTGAGTATAGCCCTGTACTTTATATCTTTGTGTGGGGTGATGGTGAATGTTCCTTTCCCCAAGTGCTCTGGGGTGGCGGTGAGCAACGGCTTGCCGTCGGCAGTGATGGTGATACTCTGTTCACTGTTTATGCCGTCGTTGCCGAATACTTCGTATGCAACAGTGCTTTCAATGCCGTTGACAAGGTGTCCGCTCTCGGGATAAAAGTGCAGGTCGCACGGTGGCAGTTCGCTGTTCACCCATTCCACTTTGCGGTCGAGGCCGGTTAGGCTGTCGTTCTCTTCAATGTCAACAAGGAATCCTCTGCGGCGGTCGAGCATGTTCTTGAAATCCCAATTGTCGGCATTCACTTTGTCGAAGATTGGGAATACACGGCTGAAGACGGCATCCTTGCCGCGGTTGAGCATGTAACGTGTGTATGCGCGCACCTCGTAATATCCCGACAGCAATAGCGGTGTCAGCTCGAATGAGCCGTGACAGCTGCCGTCATTCGCAATCCTGTATTTGTTGGTCTTTACAACATAACCCTCGGGTGATACAAGCTCTACATATAACACACGGCTCATTGTTGTTGGCTCGTCGTTGACACCACTTGTGACGTATGCCTTGAACCAGATGCTCTCGCCAAGATAGTAGGCGGTATTGTCGAAGTGCAGATAGACGCGCTCTTCGGGGAAGAGACTTTGTTTGATGGCACTGCGTATGATGATGTTGTCGAGGCTGTTGCGTGGCACCTCGCCATTGCCGGCAGTCTGTGCAAGGGTGCCTTGCAGCAGTGCAGTGAGCAGTAAAAGTATTATGGCTGTTCGTTTCATATTGTTGGTATTAAACCCCTTAGCCTTTGGCATCCCCCCTAAGACTGGGGAGGAACTCAAAAAGCAACATAGGGGTGTTATCTTATTGCTGTTGCGCCTGCCATCAGCGGTAGGCTGCTGTTGTTGCCTGCAATCTCCATTGATGGGCCGTAGTGGTATATTATATGTGCATCGTATCGTGTCTTTTGCCCGGCGTGCCACTGCTTGCCGGCAATGTGCTCTATTGTTATGGCAGTGGCTGTTGCCTTTATCTGCTCAATGTCGGCCGGGGTTGTGTTGCCGGGTGCTGTGACATTGCAGCTTGCTATGCTCAAGTTGCCGGGCTTCCCGTCTTTGCCGGTTGTGAAAAGTACCCTAACGTCGCACTTTCTTATTCCGCTGGTTTTTAGTGCTTCACCTGTACTGCTTTCAATATCAATGTATTCGCAATAGCTGTCGCTGAACGGCTGTTCTTCTTCAATCACCGGTGGCTCAATTCTTGCAATCTCCTTTGGCAACCGTTTGGATGGTGTCTTTTCATAAGCTATGTTTGCTTTGCCGGTAGCGGGCAGGCAAGTTATCGGCTGCACAGCAGTTTCTTCCTTCTCTGTTATCGGTTGCGATAGGGTTGCTTTCTGCTCTGTGGCTTCTGGCTCTGTGGTGTAGATGTATTCAGGCTGTGCAAAGGCACCGATATATGCAACAGAAACCGGCAACAGATATAGCCATTTGCAACGCCTGTTTCCGTTGCTTTCCTTGCGTGCCATCATCTTTATTCGGTTGCGAATATGGCTTTGACTGAAGTTGTTTGCTAATGGGAGCAGATTGTTGCCGGTTGCTTTCTTCAGTATAAGCAATTGGTAGGCTCGGGTATTCCCGTTCTGTTGTAGAACGTATTTGTCGGCTTCGTATTCGTGAATTTCCTTGATGTCATTTGCCAAAAGATATATGAACGGATTAAACCATTGCAGTGCCTTGACAATGCTGATGAGAAGCATATCGTATGAATGGCCGTGCCTGATGTGCCCCTCCTCGTGCAGCAGAATCTCCCTGCTGCATTCGTCGTAATCCTGTTGTGAGATTACTACTTTGCGGAACAGACTGAATGGCGCAGTGTCATTGGCGTGGCAATATATGGTCATTCTTTTTTGCTTGTCAATCCAAATTGTTCCGCGCTTTATGTTGCGTAGAGCCTTGATGATGCTTGTTGCAAAAAGCAGTGCGCTAAAAATGACTCCAACAACGTAAATTATGAATATGTTGCGTGGAGTAACAATCTCATTTATATTTGTTTCGGTGACGGCAGGATGTACAGTCTGTGTGTCTGCAATAATAGTTATGGCTGTTTCTGCCGGCAGTTCTATCTCAACAGGGTAACTTACTGTTATGCCCGGTAACAGTGCCGATACAATGATTGTAGATAGCAGCAGCCTGCGGTTGAGTGCGGCGAATGTCTCCTTTCGCAACAGCAGTGCGAACGGCAGGTATAGTACCGCCAGTCCAAGTGACCATTTCAGTATGTAGGTTAGTATGGCTGTCATAATTTGATTTTATTCCAATTCAATGCGCAAGCGGGCAATTTTTTCAATCTCCTTGCCGTCGAATGTTGCCGGTGTCCAGCGTGCCATCTTTTTTGTTGTCTTTTTCAAACAGTCTATAATCTCTTTTATAATTTTTCTTTCGCTGTTTTTGCCGTTACTGCTTGAGATTTCTGGGTTAGCAGAGTAGAATATGGCTTTACCGCTCTTTTTAATCTTTAGATAGATGTCTATGTGTCCTTTTATGTTGTTTCGTGAAATAGTCTTGTCATTCTTCAACTCTTCGACATATATGTTCTTTAGAGCCTTATAACCGTCGTGGTACTCCGGCTCGCTTTGTTCAATGTCAACATCGTATCCGTTTATGTTTACCTCAATGCATATATTCTCCTTTGTTGCTGTGGGCAGATATTTACCTTCCAACTCCTTTCCAATGTTTTTGGCTGTGTTCTTCAAGAACTTTCTTGCATTCTCCACACTCTTGTATTCAGTGCTTGAATAGTCGGGGCGCAGTCTGATGCTTGTAATGGAACTTGACCCTACAGCAATGTGCAAACTGTTTATGTTGCTGCGACGTGCTGTCTGCCACCTTGTGTCCCAAATTATGCAGCCAATGTATCCGGTATCGTATATTTTACCTACGTGGTCTATTTTCGCATTTATGAACGCGCTGCCGTTTATACCATAAATTTCTCTTCTTTTCTCCTTTGTAATGTGCGCGTTGATTATTGATTGTATCTCTTCACTTATATTCGGCTTTTCAGCCTTTTGCGTTTTGCCGGCTTTGTATATTATGTGGCAACTATTATTGCCGTAGTTCCATTTTTTACCGGCGATGATGTTCTTGCAGTTCTCTTTCAGTAGCCTTTTTGCGCTGTTAAAGGATTTCTCGTCGCTATTCCCAACAGATGATACTTTGCACTTTGTGATATTGATTCTTGTGGCTTCTCCCTCTTTGTTTGCCTTCACTTTTGCTGTGATTGTGGCGCCGGTGAAAAACTCGTTGAAGTCGAGCCCGTCGGAATATATTCCTTTTGTGTTACCAAGAGTGGTTTCTATTGTTCCTTCTCTGTTTGTAACTATTGTCTTTTGTGCGTTGGCTGTCAATGCTACAAATAGAAAGAAGATAGTGGTGAATTTGTAATTCGTTGTTCTCATTACTTGTTTTCGCTTGATTTGATTATCTCCAGCAGCTCCTTGATGTCGTTCTCGCTCAGTTTTTCGTTCTGTGCAAAGAATTTTACCATTGATGAGCCTGAACCACCGAAGAACGAGTCTTTAACATCCTTCATCACCTGGCCGGTGTAAGCTTCGCGACTGATGAGTGGGTAGTAGGTGTGGGTCTTGCCGCTGAGTTTGCGGTAATCCACGAATCCTTTGTTAAGGAGGATTTTCAGGAATGTGGATATTGTGGTGTAGGCTGGTTTGGGCTCGGGGTACTTCTCAATTATGTCGTGTATGCACCCACCTTCGGGCATATCCCACAACGCGTTCATCACCTGCATCTCGGCTTTTGTAAGTGTATCGAATTTTTTCATCTTGTTATTTTTTCTTTCTTGTGCAAATGTATAACGAATGTTTTAGAAATCTAAAGTTTTAGAAATGTAAAAAGCGGAAAGATATAATATTTAACTTTTATTATTAGTAATTCTAAGGGAATGGTTAAAACAGGGAGTCGGTCAATGGTTCCAATGTGCTTAAAACATAAATAAAAGTTACTTTATTCGTATATTTAACTTATTTTTGCAGTAGATAGTTTAGGCATATCTGTTTTTACCTTAAATCTTGGCAAGAGATAGGGTGGTATAAACCTTATAATAATTATAATATGGAAAACACAAGATTCTTAAAGTCAAGAATTTTTGTTGCTGTTGTACTGTTTTTTGCGTTTGCATCAAAGGGTGAGGCGCAGAATATTCAGTTGCATTACGACATCCGTCGCAATTGTGCGACATCGACCGTGGAGATGTTTCGTGCCGACAAGTATGGTAGCACTTTTTTCTTTATTGATATGGACTTTGCTCCGAAAGCTTTTGGTGCGTATGGTGAAATCTCGCGTGAACTTTGCTTTTGGAAGGATAGTAAACTCAATTGGCTGTCGGCTCACATTGAATACAACGGTGGCCTGAGCAATACAATGTCGTTTGACAATGCTTGGCTGGTGGGTGCGACATACTCAGGTCACTCAAGTGATTGGAGCAAGACTTGGTCACTATCTGTAATGTACAAATTGATTCCGGATGCGGTGGGTTATGTTGGCGAACCTTCAAACAATGCGTGTCATAATTTTCAAGTAACTGCAGTGTGGAATCTTGATTTTCTTAATCATTGGCTGTCATTCAATGGCTATGCTGACTTCTGGCGAGAAATAAGGGCCTGGCAGGGAACGGAGTACATTTTTATGGCTGAACCGCAGTTATGGGTAAATATGAACAGAATCAAGGGTTGGGAAAATGTGAACCTGAGCCTTGGTACTGAGGTGGAACTGTCGAATAACTTTATTACTAAAGGGTTTGATGTGATGCCTACAGTTGCGGTAAAGTGGACTTTCTGAATAAAAAGATAAGCAATCAATCAGTTTTTATAGATAAAATAATAAAACAATGTTAAAGAAATTATTTGGATTCAATCCTGAACAGACTACTGTTAAGAATGAGATTGTTGCGGGTGTTACCACATTCCTTACTATGTCGTATATTCTTGCGGTGAACCCAACTATGTTCAGTGCATTGGAGGGGATGTCTGCTGGTGCGGTATTTACCGCAACGGCGTTGGCTGCCATCATTGGATGCCTTGCTATGGCATTCATTGGTAAATTGCCTTTTGGTCTGGCTCCGGGTATGGGGCTTAATGCCTTCTTCGTTTATTCGGTGTGTCTTGGTATGGGGTACTCGTGGCAGTTTGCTTTGACAGCTGTGCTCATTGAAGGTGTGATATTCATTATCCTTACAATTACAAACGTACGTGAGGCTTTTGTAAATGCAATTCCTATGAACTTGAGGAATGCCATTGGAGCCGGCATAGGACTTTTTATCGCTTTCATCGGGTTGCATAGCGGTGGGCTTATTGTGGCTGACTCCGCAACCCTGGTAACGCTTGCCGACATTACATCGGGAGATGCGCTGCTGGCTCTTATTGGTATTGTAATTACCGGAATATTGTATGCCAAGAGGGTGCCAGCCGCAATCTTGCTCGGTATCATCATTACAATGCTGATAGGTATTCCCGGTGGTATTACAGAGTTTAGGGGTGTTCTCTCGCATCCTGAGTCGATAAAGCCTATCTTCTGTCAGTTCCAGTTTGACCACGTATTCTCGCTTGATATGCTTGTCGTGGTGTTTACATTCCTGTTTATTGACCTATTTGATACGGTAGGTACTCTCATTGGTGTGTGTGGCAAGGCTAATATGGTGGACAAGAATGGTAACATCTACAGGGTGAAGCAGGCATTTATGGCCGATTCCATTGCAACTACTGTTGGTGCTATGTTGGGAACATCTACCACCACTACATACGTTGAGAGTGCGGCCGGTGTTGCCGAGGGTGGACGTTCGGGGCTTACTGCATTCGTGGTTGCTGCGTGCTTTGCTGTTTCGTTGTTCTTTTCGCCGTTGTTTCTTTCAATCCCTTCGGCTGCAACAACTGCAGCACTTGTTATTGTGGGTATGCTTATGCTTGAGTCGGTGAGAAAAATACCATTCAATGATTACTGTGAGTCAATCCCTGCATTTATCTGTATAGTAATGATGCCTCTTACATATTCAATATCTAACGGTATAATGCTTGGTATGATTTCGTATGTGCTGCTTAATATGCTTTGTGGTAAGTCACGGAAGATTACGCCTACAATGTACATATTGGCTGCTTTGTTCATATTGAAGTATATATTCATATAGAAGAAATTTGTCGAATACACATAAAAATAGGACTCAGATTTAATCTGAGCCCTATTTTTATGTGTACAATGTCTTAGGCGTCTTTTCTGGAATCTTCTTTGATGATTCCGTACGGAGTCCACGATACATTGTTTGAGTTGTTCTCCTCGAACAGTGGCAGGTTCTTTTCTTCTCCGCTGTGGTCGAATTTGTGCCAGATATGATAGACTGTCGCTAAATGTCTTTCAATTGTGCAATATATACCTATCCTGTTCAATCTACATTCGAGATCGGTATCTTCGCCAACGGCAGGGTATAGGAATCGTTCGTCAAAACCGTTTACTGCCAAAATATCTTTTTTGTATAATGAGAAGTTGCAGCCCAATAGGCCTACACGCTTTTGAGGAATCAATATCCTGCGTAAAAAGATAGGGAGTCTGATTGCCGATTCAGCCTGATTTATCTTTCCTGTCAATCCGGCCCAAATAATACGTGGCCACACGTAGCTGTGCATCTTCCCTGAAGCAATCAGTTCGGGTGTCAATGAGTCTGTAACCTCTTTTGTGAGCATTACTCTACGTCCGGCAACAACCTGTCCTTCTTTGGCAAGTTTCAGGTGTTCTTCGATAAATCTTTTGTGTGGGATACAATCTCCATCGATGAAAATGATATAGTCACTCTCGGATGCGACTATAGCCTTGTTCATCACAATCTCTTTTTGCCATCCATTGTCCTCGTGCCAAATATGTTTGACTTTGAAATTCGCCTCAGATATCAATTCCTGTAGTCTTGATACAAAATCGGATTTAGAACCATCATCGGCGATGATTACTTCAAAGTCTTTTTCTGTCTGTATCTTTAAGGCTTCAAATGTTAGAGTGAGCGTCTTTATGTCATTATAGACCATTATAATCAGACTGCACTTCATATTATTACACAGTGTTTTATTGTTTGGATATTACTTGCTGTTGTTGGTAACCTTGAGGTTGGTAACCTTGCTGCTGAAGTCTCCGGCTTTTTCAAGTGGGAACACAAGTGTGCGAACGTAGTACATCTTGTCCTTGCCACCTTCGTTGTGGTATAGAGTCTGCTTGTCTAGTGTTTCAACGAGCTTGCCGTTTACAAACAATTTTGTATCGCTCTCGTTACCACAGATTGTTACCTGTGCCTTCTCGCCCGGGTAGAAACGGTAATTGAAGGTGTTGAGGTAGCCGTCGCGTGAGAATCCGAGCTTGCCTTGTGCTGGGTCGGCAAGGTAGAAGACTGCATCGCGTGACTCAAAGAGCACTGTGCCGTTCTTCTCGTTTTTGTACTCGATGTCGAACGATACGCTGTAGTCGAAGCCAATCTCTCTGATACCGGTTTTTGCAACAAGGTCGGTATTTGCAGCCACATTGGCAACCTCAAAAATAGTGCGTTTCTCCCCGCTGAAACGGCCTGCGATGTTCACGCCCGGTGCATCGCTGAGTGCAAGACGTGCCTGGTTGAATTCCTCGAATGGAACGGTTGGTTTTGCGCCTGTCCACATTTTAACTGCCATTGTCTGCATAGCCGGGTATACACGATAGTGGATGTCCTTGCTGCTGATACCGTTGCCGGCGTGGTCGTTCCATACTGCAAACGAACCGCCCTTTATCTGTGGATGCTTTTCTTCAAATGTCTGGTTTCCGATGATGGCCGGTGTCCAGCTGTTATAGAGATACTGGCAGTTTAGGTAGTCATAGTAGTAACCTGCAGCGGGAACAATATATGTGAAACCGTCGGGGATGCTGATGACATCGTAACCGAGTTTAATCATTTCTGTAGGGTCGGCATAGCCGTTGTACCATTCGTACATCAATACGTTGTCAACCTTTACAGGGGTGTTGCCCTTTGCGTGTGTGAGTGCGCCCCAGACGCAAGCTTGCTTGCCATACTTCTCGGCCTCGCGGATGCAGTGGTCGGTGAAGTAGCGGAACTTCTCGACAACGGCTGTGTCGCGGTTAGAGTACTCGTCTGTTCCTACGTGGAAACGTGGACCACGGAAAACAGGCTCCTCGCCGCCAAGGTACTCCATAAAGAGTGAATCGACGAAAGTGTAAGTTGCAGGGTTGAAGAGGTCGAGGTGGTCAAGACCGTACTCCTTGCTGCCAAGCTCGGGGCGGTAGTGTACGAATGCCAATGAGTGTGCGGGAACGTCGAACTCTGGGATGATTTCGACACCTACGCGCTCGGCGTGCTTCTGCAGCTCGATGAACTCCTCCTTTGTATAGTAGCCGTCGCGTGATGCAAGACCGGGGAAGAAATCGCTCTCCAGACGGAAACCCGATGGCGTTTTTGCCCAATCGTGGTTAAAGTACTGCTTGAAGGCGTTGTCGTTGAGGTGAATGTGGAATGTGTTCATCTTGTAGTATGCCATAAAATCGACATACTCGTGCAGGAAACTGATGGGGATGAACTTGCGTCCGCAGTCGAGCATAAAGCTACGCATCTCATAGTCGGGGTAGTCCACTATATTACCTTTTGGGAGGGTTTTATTGTTGTTCTGTTCGGCAATCTGCAATAGCGTACGTGTTGCCCAGATGGCACCGCGCATTGTTGTAGCCTCAATCTTTATATTGTTGCCGATAGTCAACTTGTAACCTTCGTTGCCAAGTTTCTTGTCCTTTTTGAGTGAAAGGGATATGTCGCCTTTGGCAGCTTTGCCTTCTGTTACTTCCAACTGGATACCGGTAATCTTGAAATAATCGAATACCAATAGCTGCGCAACACTGGCAAGCTCGGGCTGTGATTTAGGATAAACAATCTTTGTCGCTTCGGTGATTGTGAACTCGCCTGTTGCACCAACCCATTCACGCAGTTCGGGGATGACAAAAGGCTTTGGATTTTTGTTCTGTGCATTGATTTGCAGTGTGAAGCAAAGCATCAATGCGGTGAGCATAAGTAGAAAACGATTTTTCATTTTATCAGTTATTAGTTATAAATAGTATTGTATCTCGCAAAGATATAAAAAAACTGTATGATTGCAAAAGAGTCTGTTTTATTATGTGTGTTTATGGTTGTGCTTTTAAGTGAAAAAAGTTAAGTTTTCGAACGATGGTTTTAGCGCTCCATCTTCAATGCGGTGTATGACTTCTACGACCTTGTCATTCATCGGGGTGGGAACACCGACCTTGCGTCCGAATGTACTTGCTATGCCGTTGATTGCATCGACCTCGGTCTTCTTGTTCTTTTCAAGGTCTTGCAACATACTTGCTTTCAATTTTGCGTGCTTGCGTATTGCGATGGGAATGATGAAGAGAGAGATTGCTTTCTTGATGCGGTTCTTGTAGTCAAGGAGTTTTACAATGTCCTTGCCTTGTACTGGCTCTATTTTGATATTTCCCGCAGCGCATACATCGATACACTCCTTTATCAGTGCCTGTACTATGCGACGCGACGCTCTGTTTTTTGCCGCTTCGCCGAATGTGCATCCAAGTACGGCACTCATTCCCGAGAAGGCTGAGTTTATAAGTAGCTTGCTCCAACGGGAACCTATGAAATTACTGTCTATTTCAACTGTTCCCATCATTTGCAATAGGCCTTTTACATTGTCGAGATGGTGGTTGGTCTTTGCCGAGAGTGAACCTATTGAGAAGGAGAGGGAGTCGGGCGAACTGGTGAGTTCGCATACTCCGGGCTCTTGCATTGTTGCGCCCCAAGCTACGGTGCAACCCAACACGCGTTGCTCGCCCACAATCTCGCTGATGAGCAGCTCGGGAATTCCGTTTTGCAGGGTTACTATTACGCCGTCGTCGGCAAGGAAATCCTTGATGTATGTGACAACTTCCCTGTTTTGTTGTTGTTTGGTCATCAGGAATATGATATCATATTTCCCGCTCATCGCATCGGGGGTGTATGCTGTTACCTTCTGGGTGAAATTTACTGTTCCTGTGACTTTTGCTCCATTCTTTTGCAGTGCTTCGATGTGGACTTTATTACGGTTGATGAGTTCAATGTTACCGCCATTTTTTGCTATGTACGCGCCAAGGATTGTACCCAATGAACCTGCGCCGTAGATTGCTGTTCTCATAAGTTTACTGTTTATATATCACAAAATAGGTTTTTCTAAAATCTCAAAGTGCCGTTTTTATTGCTCAGGGGTCAGCGGTTGCGGTCGCGCAGTTCCCAAAAGGCAACTGCGGCTGCTGCCGCAACGTTGAGTGAATCGACATTGTGCGACATTGGTATGCGCACCACGTGTGTGGCCTTGGCTATTGTTTCCGCTGGCAGGCCATCACCTTCCGTGCCCATTATTATTGCCAATTTGCGGAGTTCGGTGAGCAGGGGGTGGTCAATGGGGATTGATTTTTCAGTGAGTGCCATGGCTGCTGTGGAAAAGCCCAATTTATGCAGTTGCTCAATGCCACCGTCGAGCCAGCACCAAGGAACAAGAAAGACACTGCCCATTGACACGCGTACGGCGCGGCGGTTGAGCGGGTCGCACGAATTGCGGGTGAGCAACACTGCGTCAATGCCCAGTGCCGCTGCAGAACGGAATATTGCACCGATGTTGGTGGTGTCTACAACACCGTCAATGACAACAATGCGGCTTGCGTTCCGGCATACATCTTCCAAGGATGGCTCTATCGGGCGCTGCATTGCACATAGTACGCCACGTGTGAGGGTGTAGCCGGTGAGTCGGGCAAGTAATTCGCGCTCACCGGTGTAGACGGGAATGTCGGGGTATTGTTCTACTATTTTGGCAGCATCGCCGGTTATATGCTTCTTTTCACAAAGTAATGCTATGGGCTTGTAACCGCTGTTGAGGGCTACGTTTATTACTTTGGGACTCTCGGCAATGAAGATGCCTTTCCCCGGTTCGTATTCGCGGCGCAGTTGCGCTTCGGTGAGTGTGCCGAATAGTTCGCAGCCCGGGTGGTTGAGGGATTTTATCTCTATTATGGGCATAATATTCTCTGTTTTATCTGCAAAATTATCACTCTGTTACAAGCAGACAAATTTTATGCTTCAATATTTTTGTTAAAAATCATATTTTTAAACTATCTTCGCGTAATGTTTCAACCTTTTTTGTCTTAGGTGGTTTATATTTTATGAATTATCATTTTAAATTATATTTTATGACTATGTTTAGACGTTTTGTAGCAGTTGTTGCCGCTATATTTATGGTGGCGACCGTGAGTTTTGCACAGGCGAAGGAGTTGCCAAAAGTGTATATTCTTGCAACAGGTGGCACAATTGCCGGTTCGGGAAGCTCGGCAACAAATTCCAATTATACAGCCGGACAAGTTGCTATTGGCACTTTGATTGATGCTGTTCCCGCAATGAAGGATGTTGCAGATATTGAGGGTGAGCAGGTGGTGAACATTGGTTCTCAGGATATGAGTAATGCTGTGTGGCTTAAGTTGGCCGACAGAGTGAACGAACTGTTGCACCGCAACGATGTCGATGCTGTGGTCATTACTCACGGAACCGACACTATGGAGGAAACGGCTTTCTTCCTGAGTCTTGTTGTCAAGAGCGACAAGCCTGTTGTGTTGGTAGGTGCTATGCGCCCGTCAACAGCTATTAGTGCTGATGGCCCGGCAAACCTGTACAATGCGGTGGTTGTAGCGGCTTCGGCAGCGTCAAAGAACCGTGGTGTGCTTGTATGTATGAACGGCAAGGTCTATGGTGCGGCTGATGTCACAAAGACAAATACCACAAGTGTAGAGACTTTCCAGGCTCCGAATGCAGGTGCCGAGGGTTATGTGAACAACGGCGAGGTGTTCTATTATAGAGCTGTTGCAACAGGTTGTGACAATAACTTGCACTATGTGCACAAGGGTGCTGTCTACGGTGATACACGTGAACTGCATTTTGATGTCAGTGGCTTGAAGGAGCTTCCTAAGGTAGGTATAGCCTATGGTTATTCCGATGCCGGTCGTGAGGCGGTTGATGCTATGGTTGCCAACGGTTACAAGGGTATTGTATATGCCGGTGTGGGTAATGGCAATATCCACAAGAATGTTTTCCCTGCGCTTGAAGAGGCTCGCCATAAGGGTGTGATTGTTGTGCGTTCATCACGTGTGCCAACCGGTGCTACGACACTCGACGCCGAGGTTGACGATGCAAAGTATGGCTTTGTGGCATCGTGGGGCCTGAACCCACAGAAGGCGCGTATTCTTTTGATGCTTGCGCTCACAAAGACCCACGACTGGAAAGAGATTCAGGAGTATTTCAACCATTTCTAAGAAGTGGAAGTTGACGAATACGATAATTTTGTTAGTAAAATCAATCAATAATAAAAATAACTATTTATGAAAATGAGAAACACTGCATTTGCTCTGCTTGCGTTAGTGGCAGGCGTTGCATCGGCGCAGGTAACCGTTGATAGCGTTTCGGTAGGGGAGAGAGAAAAGACTCTTTTCGAACGTATTGCAAAGATTGAAAAGAAGAGCGAGAAGTTTAACTTGTATTTCAATATGCATTATGCCTTTGATGCCGATTTTAATCAGCCGGACAATAGTGGCATAAGACCCGGTGCCGCAGGCTTTAATCAGGGTGCGTTCAATATGCATCAGTTCAGAATTGAGGCTAAAGGTAAGGTGACAGATTGGCTTTCGTACCGTTGGCGTCAGCGTCTTAACAGGAACAATGATGGTGGCGGTATGATTGATAATTTGCCTAATTCAATTGACTTTGCCTGCCTTACATTTGCGGTAAACAAGCATTTCTCAATCACCGCAGGTAAACAGTGTGCTGCATACGGTGGTTTTGAGTATGATTTGAATCCTATTGAGATTTACCGTTACAGCGAGATAATCAATAATATGAGCAACTTTATGAGCGGTGTGATGTTTACATACGATTTTACACCCGACCAGCAGTTGGCATTCCAGATGCTTGACAGTCGCAACGGCTCTATCGAGGATACTTACGGTGCAAATCTCGAGGCTAACAAATTGCCGCTTGTCTACACGCTCAACTGGAATGCGAATATGTTCGGTGGCACTTGGCAGACAAGGTGGTCGGCCTCAGTAATGGATGAGGTGCGTGGCAAATATATGTATTATGTTGCGCTTGGTAACCAATTTAATTTTTCACCCAAGTGCAATATGTATGTCGACCTTATGAGCTCTTATGAGGAGCTTGACCGCAAGGGTATTATGACAAATATCTTTGGTGGTAAGGGTAATTTTAATGGTCACAATATGTCTAACACGCTGTACAATTCGTTGGTGGCTAAGGTTAACTATCGTTTCTTGCCAAAATGGAATTTCTTTGTGAAAGGTATGCTCGAGAGTGCTGCGATTTTCCGTGGCGAAGAGGGTATTGCCGACGGCAACTATCGTACCTCTGTGGGTTATCTCACCGGTATTGAATATTACCCGATGAAGTCCAATTTGCGTCTTTTCCTTACATTCGTTGGACAGACCAATCTGTTCACTGAACGTGCAAAGGCGTTGGGTGCAAGTGATTTCTCTATACAAAGACTGTCGCTTGGTTTCATTTATCAGTTGCCGGTATTCTAAATTGTAGTTGATATGCTGTTGCAATTATTGGTAGTTCTGCTTTGTATTATTGTCGGTGCCCGTTTGGGTGGCATTGGGCTTGGTGTGATGGGCGGATTTGGTGTGGCCCTGCTCACGTTTGTGTTCGGGTTGCAGCCTACATCACCTCCTGTGGATGTTATGCTGATGATTGCCGCGGTAATTTCGGCTGCGGCCAGTATGCAGGCTGCCGGCGGACTTGATTATATGGTGAAGGTGGCTGAACGTCTGTTGCGTAAGCACCCCCAATATATAACTATCCTTGCTCCGCTGGTAACCTATACGTTTACTTTTCTTGCTGGAACGGGTCACGTTGCCTATTCGGTGCTGCCTGTGATTGCCGAGGTGGCGAGGGAGACGAAAATACGTCCGGAGCGTCCTTTGGGCATTGCTGTGATTGCATCGCAACAGGCGATAACTGCGTCACCTATCTCTGCCGCTACTGTGGCATTGCTGGGGCTGTTGGCCGGATATGATATCACTCTCTTTGATATTCTGAAGATTAGTGTCCCTGCTACATTGGTGGGTGTGCTTGTTGGTGCATTTGCTTCAATGAGAGTGGGTAAAGAACTTGTGGATGACCCTGAATATAAGCGTCGTCTTGCGTCTGGGGAGATTGTTCAAGAGGCTGCCCAAAACACCGGCGTGGCTTCGCAAACGAAGGCTATAACTTCGGTGTTTCTGTTTTTGGCTGCAACGTTGCTCATTGTTGTGTTTGGCTCGTTTGAACAGTTGCGTCCGGCATTTGACGGCTCAACTGTCGGTATGCCTGTCATCATTGAGATGGTGATGCTTGCAACGTCGGCACTGATATTGTTGCTTACAAAAACTAATGGTGCAAAGGCGGCGCAGGGCAGTGTCTTTTCGGCCGGTATGCAGGCTGTTGTGGCTATTTTTGGTATTGCCTGGATGGGTGATACTTTTATAAATGGTAATATTGTTGAATTGAAGGGGGCTGTTGAGGGGGTTGTTACAGAGATGCCTTGGCTGTTTGGCCTTGCGCTATTTGTGATGTCTATATTGCTTTACAGTCAGGCGGCGACTGTGCGTGCTATTGTTCCGTTGGGTGTTGCTTTGGCAATATCTCCAATGATGCTCATCGCATTGTTCCCGGCTGTGAACGGCTATTTCTTTATTCCAAATTATCCGACACTCGTTGCTGCTATAAATTTTGACAGTACAGGTACTACGCGCATTGGACGATGGGTTCTTAACCACTCTTTTATGCTTCCTGGCTTGGTGGCTACGGTTGTTGCTATTGCTATGGGATTGTTCCTGATACAGCTGTATTAGGACTTTAATTTTTTGATTTAAAATATGGATTTTTTGACTTCGGGGAATATTATTTTCGTCGGTTCTATATTGATTTTCTGCAGCATACTCATTACAAAGGCGGGTGGACGCTTCGGTATGCCTACATTGCTGTTGTTCCTGCTGGCTGGTATGCTTTTTGGATGTGATGGCCTTGGTATACAGTTTAGTGACATTGAGCAGGCGCAGTTCGTGGGAATGGTGGCACTTTGTGTCATTCTATTCACCGGTGGTGTTGAAACAAGGATTGACGAGATTAAACCGGTTCTTGGCCCTGGATTGACTTTGTCGACGGTGGGCGTGCTGTTGACTACAGCCTTTACTGGTTTGTTTATTTATGGTATGTCCTTTTGGGGCGTACTCTCCTTTGAATTGCCGATAGTGGTGTGTTTCTTGCTCGCGGCTACAATGTCGTCTACCGATTCGGCTTCGGTGTTCAATATTCTTCGTGGCAAGAATATTAATCTGAAGAATAATCTGCAGCCGATGCTTGAACTTGAGAGCGGTAGTAACGACCCTATGGCGTATATTCTCACGATTGTGCTCATTCAGTTGGCATTGACTCTTTGTGGTGATGGGGCGCAGGTGCAGACTTCGGCGATGGTCGTTGATTCGTTGAAGGTGCTTGTGCAGCAGTTCGCGTCGGGTGCTATGATTGGTGCCGGTGCCGGTTTTGCTGCGTCTTGGTTCATGAACAGAATAAACATCGGCAACATTCCGCTTTATTCTATAATGTTACTGAGTATGGTGTTCTTCACATTCTCTGTGGCAGATATGCTGGGTGGAAACGGATATCTTGCCGTGTATATTACCGGTATAATTGTCGGTAACAAGAAAATAAAGAACCGCAAGCAGGTGGTAGCATTCTTTGATGGTATGACCTGGATTATGCAGATTGGTATGTTCTTGTTGCTTGGTTTGCTTGTAGACCCTAGTGAAATGTGGAAGACGGCTCTTGTTGCATTGCTGGTGGGCGTGTTTATGATGTTTGTGGCACGTCCGCTGAGTGTCTTTATCTCGCTTTTGCCGTTCAAGAACATTACTTTCTCATCGAGGCTGTTCGCATCGTGGGTGGGGCTTCGAGGAGCAGTTCCCATAATATTTGCGATGTATCCGGTTGTTGAGGATGTGCCGGGCAGCGATGCAATCTTCAATATTGTATTCTTTATCACGCTGTTGTCGCTGGTGTTGCAGGGCGGTACAATTGTTGCGGCTGCAAAGAAACTCGACCTGTTGCTGCCTGTTGGCTCGGAAAAGCATTTTGATGTGGAGTTGCCTGAGGAGGCTGGTGAACAGAGCGAGATACTGATTACCGAGGATTTGATTGCGGAAAAGGGAAATACTTTACAGGCGTTGGCTTTGCCACGTGGTATGCTTGTGATATTTATAAAGCGTGCCGGAAAGTATATTGTTCCGAACGGCTCAGTAGAATTGTTGCCGGGTGATGTGCTGTTGGTGATTGCAAGCTCCGAGATTGAGGGGTAATGCAAGCCAAAGGCTTTGATTTTTCAATATCTACCTCTCGGGATTTAAATAATTGAGGGCGACCGCTAGCGGTCGCCCTCTTGTTTGACAGTCGGTCTATAAGCCGGGTTCTGTGCCCCTTGCGGGGTGTCTGTCATTCATCTATACTATGTGTCACCACATAGCTAAAGCGTTCTACCCTCCGGCTTGGGCGAGCAACCCTCAAGCGCCGGTTTACATGAACTTGCAGCCTCCAAGACACACGGCCCGTACATCGCTGCACGGCCGGTGGGCTCTTACCCCACCTTCTCACCCTTACCCTTGCGGGCGGTTATTTTCTTCTGCGTTAC
>JAGCMB010000058.1 GCA_017646665.1 Bacteroidaceae bacterium | reverse complement strand
GAATAAAACTGAGACTAAAAGGAAAGAGTCCGGTGCAATACCGAACTCTTTACCAATAATACTTTTATTAATCCGTCCAACTTTTTGGGGTCAGATCATAAGCAATCTCGTTTGTTATTTTCTCTGCAATCTCCTTGAACTCCTCGGGGGTGAGTTTCAGCTTGGGATTTGTAAAGAGCATATCTTTTTCACTCTGCATCGGCACTAGGTGAATGTGTGCGTGGGGAACTTCGAGCCCCAGTACTGCCTGTCCTACCTTTATGCAGGGGAATGCGCGCTTGATGCCCTCGGCAACCTTCTTGGCGAAAATCTGCATTGCGCCAATCTCCTCGTCTGTGAGGTCAAAGAAGTAGTCGACCTCGCGCTTGGGGATTACAAGCGTGTGGCCTTTTGCAAGCGGGTTGATGTCGAGGAACGCATAGAACTGCTCATTCTCGGCTACCTTGTAGCTTGGAATCTCGCCTGCGACAATCATTGAGAATATTGTTGCCATAATCCTTGATTGTTAGAATGAAATGCTTGTGATTTCAAGGAAGAGCTTGCCCTGTGGAACAGTAATCTCTGCGAGATCGCCAACCTTCTTGCCAAGGAGTCCCTTTGCAATTGGAGTGTTGATTGAAATTTTTGCCTCGCGCAAATTTGCCTCGCTCTCGGGAACGATGGTGTACTGCATGATTGCACCTGTTTTGGTGTTCTTTAAGCCCACCTTTGTCAAAACCTGTACAGTGTCACTGCTCAACTTTGTTGTGTCAATGATTTTTGCATCGGCAATAACGAGCTTAAGCTCGTTGATTCTCATTTCCAACAAACCCTGAGCCTCCTTTGCTGCATCGTATTCGGCATTCTCCGAAAGGTCACCCTTGTCGCGTGCTTCGGCAATCTGACGAACTATCTCGGGGCGTTTTGCCTCGAGTTCCTTTAAATCGGCCAACAATTTCTTGTAGCCTTCTTCTGACATATAACTCATTTCTTTACCTTTTAAAAAACAGTAAAACAAAGGATTCCAACACGAGTGCTGGAACCCATTTCCCTTTATTTCTTTTGCAAAGGTAACCCCTTTTTAGGAACAAACCAAATTTAAATGACTAAAAAATCTTACCAGTGAAATTTTGTAACCCCGTTTTGGCCTGTAACTTGTCCGGTTCCTTTAATTTTTCAATAGTTTTTCAATTTCCTTTTCGGTGTTTTCAATCTGTGCATCGCGCAGGACTATTTCGCCCTCTTTGTTAATCAAGAAGAATGTGGGCAGCACCTGTACGTTGTATAGGCTTAAACTCATGCCGTTTGCGTCGCGCACGCAGGTCCAAGGCAGGTTGGCTGCCGATTGCTGCCAAAAATGTTCGCGGCGGTCGAACGATATTTGGTATATATCGAATCCCTTGCTATGGTATTTGTTGTAGAGCTCGCGCAATGTGATGTTGCGGCTGCTCATTTCTGTGTTTTCGTATGCTGTAAAGTCGAGCAGAACGACTTTGCCCTTCAATGAAGATAGAGCAATGCTGTCGCCATTGGCTTGTGGCAGTCTGATGTCAAAAAGGTCTGTAATGGTCGCTTCTCGCTCTTCCAGCTCCAGTTCCACCTGACGTGGCTCGCGTGTGGCTTTCAAGCCTTGCTCTGCAATCTCTGTGATGCGCTTTGTGTGCTTGGTATCGGGGTGCAGACGTTGGAAATTGGTTGCAACGGCTGTGAAGCATCTGCAGTCGTTCTTGTTTGTCAACGGGGTGAAGATGGGTGTGTCGGCAAGCGTCAAGGTGAGTGCATAGTATGCGCTTGCGCTTCCCGGTGCAGGGATGATGTACTGCTTGATGATGTTTTCCTTGAATTCGTTGACAAGCGCGTTTATCTCTCTTTGGGTCTTTACAATTGCCGGCGATGTGTTCTTTGCCATTGTCTTGACCTGCTCCTCAAGTGCGTCCCTTAGCATTTTGATCTCCTTGATGCGCTGGTTCTCCTCGTCGCCGTCAATGGTGTAGCTCGAAATCAAATCCTCGAAATTGCCATTGATTGTTATTGTTTCAGTGGAGTCGGTTATAAAAACTATTGTACCGCTCTCTTCAATGTTCAAAAGGTAGAAATCGAAATGCTTGGGCTGTGGAATCTGGAATTCGTAATTGCCACTCTCGTCGAGCTGTTTCTTTTCAATCTCCTTTGCACCGCCTGTCGCAATGTGGTAGATGCCGACGTTTTTGTTTGCTCCGTTGGCTATGTTACCCTTGACGGTAAATGTCGTGGGCTCGGTATGGCTGTTGCAAGAACCGAAAAACAATGTGGCAGCTATAAGTATTGATAAAAATGAGAAAATTCTTTTTATATTTTTCATAGTCGGGTTTGTCTGTTTTTGATGAATTTGCTGCAAAGATAGTGTAAGTGGGCGAAACGCAAATGAAAAATTGACGTTAATCAGCGAACGTTGCCTTTTTTTTGTTTTTTTCTATATAAATATGGTTAAAATGTGGAAATTTGTATATCTTTGCGAGAATTACAAATAAAATTTCGTTTTAAAAATAGAAAATATGAATGTTGTTACAAAAAATGTGGCCTTGCCCGATGGTCGTGTAATCACCATTGAAACAGGTAAGCTTGCAAAGCAGGCTGATGGCGCAGTTATGCTGCGTTTGGGCAATACGATGTTGTTGGCCACAGTGTGTGCAGCGAAGGATGCTGTGCCAGGAACCGATTTTATGCCTTTACAGGTAGAGTACAAAGAGAAATATGCTGCGTTTGGCCGCTTCCCCGGTGGTTTTACAAAGCGTGAGGGTAAGGCTTCTGATTATGAGATACTTACTTGCCGTTTGGTTGACCGCGCTCTGCGTCCTCTCTTCCCCGATAACTATCATGCTGAGGTTTACGTGAACATTGTGTTGTTCTCGGCCGACGGTGTTGATATGCCCGATGCATTGGCTGGTCTTGCTGCTTCTGCGGCTCTTGCCGTGTCAGACATTCCATTCGGTGGTCCAATTTCTGAGGTGCGTGTAGCACGCATCGGTGGCGAATTTGTTGTGAACCCGACATTCGCACAGCTCGAGGAGGCTGATATGGATATTATGGTTGCCGCTACATACGACAACATTATGATGGTTGAGGGTGAGATGAAAGAGGTTTCAGAGAGCGACCTGCTCGAGGCAATGAAGGTTGCTCACGAGGCTATCAAGGTTCACTGCAAGGCTCAGATGGAGTTGATGGAAGAGGTTGGCTCAACCGTTAAGCGTGAGTACTGCCACGAGGTAAATGACGAGGAGCTCCGCGCAATGGTACACGATGCTTGCTATGCAAAGGCATACGAGGTTGCTGCAAGTGGCAACAACGACAAGCACGGTCGCGCAGCTGCATTCGACGCAATCAAGGAAGAGTTCAAGGCGCAGTTCACCGAGGAGGAACTTGAGGAGAAGGGTGCTCTCATCGACCGCTACTACCACGATGTTGAGAAAGAGGCTATGCGCCGTTGTATTCTCGACGAAGGCAAGCGCCTCGATGGTCGTAAGACAACCGACATCCGTCACATCTGGTGCGAGGCAGGTTACTTGCCGGGCCCTCACGGTTCTGCTGTTTTCACACGCGGTGAAACACAGTCACTCACAACAGTTACTCTCGGTACAAAGCGCGATGAGAAAATTGTTGACGATGTAATGAATCAGGGTACAGAGCGTTTCTTGCTTCACTATAACTTCCCTCCATTCTCAACAGGCGAGGCTCGTCCACAGCGTGGTGTAGGCCGTCGTGAGATTGGTCACGGTAACTTGGCTTGCCGTGCATTGAAGAATATGATTCCAGCCGATTATCCATACTGCGTTCGCGTAGTTTCAGATATTCTTGAGTCTAACGGTTCGTCTTCAATGGCAACAGTATGTGCCGGTACATTGGCTCTTATGGATGCCGGTGTGAAGATTAAGAAACCGGTATCAGGTATCGCAATGGGTCTTATCAAGAACGCTGGTGAGGAGAAATATGCAGTCCTCAGCGATATTCTTGGCGACGAGGACCACTTGGGCGATATGGACTTCAAGGTAACAGGTACTGTTGACGGTATCACTGCAACACAGATGGATATCAAGGTTGACGGTCTTTCATACGAAATCCTTGAAAAGGCATTGAACCAGGCACGCGAGGGACGTATGCACATCCTTGGCAAGATTACCGAGTGTATTGCCGAGCCACGTGAGGAACTCAAACCACACGCTCCACGCATTGAAACTATGCGTATTCCTAAGGAGTTCATCGGTGCTGTTATCGGCCCTGGTGGAAAGATTATCCAGGGTATGCAGGAGGAGACCGGTGCTACAATCTCTATCGAGGAGGTTGACGGCGAGGGCGTTATTGAAATTGCAGCTAACAATGGCAAGTCAATCAACGATGCAATTGCCAAGATTAGAGCAATCGTTGCTATCCCTGAGGCCGGTGAGGTTTACGAGGGTACAGTACGTAGCGTAATGCCTTATGGTGCATTTGTTGAGTTTATGCCAGGCAAGGATGGTTTGTTGCACATCTCTGAGATTGATTGGAAACGCTTCGAGACAATGGAAGAGACCGGTATCAATGAGGGCGACAAACTTCAGGTTAAGCTTTTGGAGATTGATCCAAAGACAGGCAAGTTCAAACTTTCACGCAAGGTTCTCCTTGAGAAACCCGAAGGTTATGAGGAGCGCGAGCGTCGTCCACGTCGCGAGCGTGAGCCACGTCGTCAAAACAACGACAAGCAGTAATCACCATTGATTATTATAGTAGAATAAGTTGCCGGCAGGCAACTTATTCTTTTTATATATAAGGTATCTCTCGGAGCATTATGTGGCCTTATGCTTTGCGCTTTGGTTAATATTGTTAAAAAAACAACTTCCTGCGCTGTATAGAATTAAGAAAATGTATATATTCGCAGTGTAAAACAAAAACAGACAATTATGAAAAAGATAAGAGCAGCCATAGTTGGCTATGGAAATATTGGTAAATATACATTGCAGGCGCTTAATGCGGCTCCCGATTTTGAGGTTGCTGGTATTGTGCGTCGTTCGGGAGCTGAGAATCTTCCTGCAGAACTCGAGGGTTATACAGTTGTAAAGGATATTCGCGAGCTTGGCGATGTTGACGTTGCCATTCTGTCAACCCCCACACGCAGCGTCGAAAGATATGCAAAGGATATTCTTGCATTGGGTATAAACACTGTTGACAGTTTTGATATCCACTCAAAGATTCTCGACCTGCGTCGTTCATTGGGCGAAAGTGCCGAAGCTGGCAATGCCGTATCGATTATCTCGGCTGGTTGGGACCCGGGTAGTGACTCCGTTGTCCGTACACTGCTCGAGGCGATTGCTCCAAAGGGTATCACATATACCAATTTTGGCCCGGGAATGAGTATGGGACACACTGTTGCCGTAAAGGCGATAGAGGGCGTGAAGGCTGCATTGTCAATGACAATCCCTGTCGGTACAGGTATACACCGCCGTATGGTGTATGTTGAGATAGAAGAGGGATATAACTTTAATCAGGTAGCTGCAGCAATTAAGGCCGATCCTTACTTTGTGAATGACGAAACACACGTCAAAGAGGTACCTTGTGTTGATGATTTGCTTGATATGGGTCACGGCGTGAACCTCACACGTAAGGGCGTTTCTGGTACAACCCAGAATCAGTTGTTCGAATTTAATATGAGAATAAACAACCCGGCACTTACAGCTCAAGTACTTGTTTGTTGTGCACGTGCGGCAATGCGCCAACAGCCCGGTTGCTACACGATGATTGAGATTCCGCTTATCGACCTTTTGTACGGCGATAGGGAGCAGCATATTGCACACCTGGTATAATTCTGAACCTCATATACTTCAGGTAAACAGCGGTTTCAGTGGGTTTGCAAACCTTGGACAGCATCCATTTGTTCAATCCTCTGTTTTAACCTGTCTGATAAATAGTTAAAAGCAGAAACTTTACGGCTTATTGGCAGTGAAGTTTCTGCTTTTTTATTATTTTCGCGGTCTATTAAAAACTATTACTATGAGTGAAGAACCTAGAGCCTCGTTTGGAGGTAAATTAAGTGTCATATTGGTTGCTGCCGGCAGTGCCATTGGCTTGGGTGCATTGTGGCGTTTTCCATATATTGCCGGAAAGCACGGCGGCGCGGCCTTTCTGCTTGTTTTTTTATTGAGCGTGCTTGTCGTTGGTATACCTGCAATGCTTGCGGAGTTTGCAGTCGGACGTCGCACCAATAAGAACGCGGTGGGAGCTTTCCGCTCACTCTCTAAGCGCTGGAGCTGGCTTGGGTACAGCGGAGTGCTTGGTGCATTGCTTATATCGGGCTATTACTATCTGATTGCAGGCTGGTCGCTTGAATATTTTGTTAATTCCCTAACCGGTGGAATGTTCAGTTCCGACATTCCTTTCAAGGAGCAGTTCGACTCTTTTCAAGGTTCTTGGCGACCTATGATATATGGTGTTGTTTTTATTCTAATGACCCATTTTATTGTCGCAAGAGGTGTTGAGAAGGGTATTGAAAAGGCTGCCAAAATTATGATGCCGGCACTTTTTGTAATTCTCATTGTTATGGCCGTGCGCGTAGCATTTATGCCAGGTGCAGCCGAGGGGTATAAATTCTTCTTCTCGTGCGACTTTGCCGAAGCCTTCAAGGTCGATACCATTATGATGGCTATTGGTCAGGCTTTCTTCTCGTTGTCTGTTGGAATGGGATGTATGGTAACCTATGCGTCATACTTCAAGAAGAACAATAATCTTGTATCTACCTCATTGAATGTTTCTCTGCTCACCCTTGCCGTTTCTGTCCTTGCCGGGCTTGTGATATTCCCGGCTGTATTCAGTGTGCCAGGGCTTGAGCCATCCGAAGGACCTTCGCTTGTATTTATCACTCTCCCCGAAATCTTTAAAGGAATGCCATTGCCTTCGTTGTGGTCGGCAATATTCTTTATGCTTGTGATTTTAGCGTCACTGACATCCACAATTTCGTTCCACGAAGTGCTTACCGCCTATGCAGCCGAGGAGTTTAAGATTTCACGCAAGAGCGGTGCGCTTGCAACAACCGTAATTTCAATAGCGTTGAGCGCAGTGACTTTCTTCGGGCTCTTTGGAATAGATTTCTTTGACCTGTTCGATAATGTTACAGCCAATATGCTTATGCCGCTTGGTGCTATGTTTACCTGTATATTCGTGATGTGGTTTATGAAAAAGGGTTTTATGCGAGAGGAGATTACCAACTACGGTCAAAGCAACAACAGGGTCGTAGGCGTGCTGCTGTTTATGCTGCGATTTATTACACCGATATTGATATTCTATATATTTATAAAGAATTTTCTGTAATTGAAGGGATGATTTTCCGCGTAAGTATTTTATAACAACATAGACGGCACACGCGGCCGTCTATGTTGTTCCTAATCGCTATAATATACTCTTTTTATTCTTTCCGAAACAGAGGTAAGCACTTCGTAAGGAATCGTATCCAGCCATTCGGCAATTGTGGTCACAGGCAGGTCGTGACCAAATATTTCAACAGTGTCACCCTCCTTGCAGTCAATGTCAGTTACGTCAATCATACAAACATCCATACAGATGTTGCCAACGTATGGTGCTTTCTTGCCATTTACAATGCAGTATCCCTTGCCGTTTCCAAGATGGCGGTTAAGTCCGTCGGCATATCCTATCGGTAGCGCGGCAATGCGTGAGTCGCGGTTCAATATACCTTTTCGGCTGTAACCGACAGTTTCCTCTGCCGGGACATCGCGCATCTGCAATATTATAGTCTTAAGCGTTGAGATTGGGCGCAGATTCGGGTTCTTCTCAATGGGTGATATTCCATAAAGGCCAATTCCCAAACGCACCATATCTTCCCTTGCTTCGGCGAAACGCTCCGCTCCGGCACTGTTGCAGATGTGTCTTAGAATCTTGTGGTTGAATGCCTGTTGTAGTGTGTTGGCGGCTTTGTTGAAAAGTGAATATTGCTGTTTTGAGAATTCGTCGAACAGTGGGCTATCGCTACCTGCAAAGTGCGAGAATATTGAGCGTGGAGTCAATGCTTCCTGTTGTTTCAAAATCTCCACAAGCGCAGGAATTTCATCGGGAAGAAATCCAAGGCGATGCATTCCTGTATCCACCTTTATATGCACCGGGTAGTCGGTTATTCCCTCCCGACGTGCAGCCTCAATGAGTGCTCTCAACATGCCAAAGCTATAAACCTCCGGTTCAAGCTTGTTGTCGAAAAGCGTTCCAAAAGAGCTTAATTCGGGGTTCATGACAATTATTCCGGTTGTTATGCCCTCCTTGCGAAGTTCCGCTCCTTCGTCGGCAACGGCAACGGCCAGATAGTCGACGTTGCACTCTTGCAGGGTGCGTCCTACCTCCAATGCGCCGGCACCGTAGGCTCCGGCTTTGACCATACAGATGGTTTTGGTGTCTGTGCTCAGGCTGTTACGGTAGTAGTTAAGGTTGTCGCGCAAAGCATTGAGATTAACCTCTAATATTGTCTGGTGTACCTTCTTCTCAAGAACTTCAGTCACATCTTCAAAATGGAAAGAGCGTGAACCTTTTATGAGTATACACTCGTTTTGTAGACTCTTTATGGCCGGTGATGCTATCAGTTCCTCTGTACTGGTGAAAAAGTGACATTCCATCCCTGTCGCGTGAAAAAGCTGCGCTTGTGACAATATGTCGTTGCCAATGCCAATGAATTTCTCTATCTTATGTTCCTTCAAACATCCGATTACATTGCTGTATAGCGATTGGGCTTTCTCTCCGGTCTGTTTTATGTCGGCAAGAATGAGTGTACGTTTAAGGTTCGGCATTGTTCTGCAACGGCGTTCCATAAAGTCAAGGGCAATGTCCAATGATGCAGTGTCCGAATTGTAGCTGTCGTTTATTATCATACAGCCACGTTTGCCCTCCTTCACCTCGAGCCTCATCGCTACAGGTTCAAGTTGTGCCATACGTTCGGCAATTACCGCAGGTGGAACCATAAGGCATAATGCGGCTGCAAGGCAATTGATTGAATCCTCTATCGATGCGTTGTCGACAAATGGAATCTGATAGCTGCCTTCCATTGTCAAGTAGCGGTATGTTATGGTTGTGCCATCCTCCTCTGTTACTACCGATTCGATGTAAAGAGGTCGTTCTGTATCCTCCCTAGACCACGCTATCTCACGTGCGGGTAGTGCCTGTCGTGCAATACACTCCGACAATATCTTGTCATCGGCGTTGTATATGATTGTGTCGCAATCGCAGAACAATTGTAGCTTTTCTGAGCATTTTTCTTGCAGTGTTTTGAAATTCTCCTGATGTGCACCGCTTATGTTTGTGATTATTCCTATTGTGGGTTTTATTATCTGTCGCAACCTGCTCATTTCATTGTGCTGCGATATGCCGGCCTCGAATATGCCAAGCGTGCTCTCTTCTCCAAGCATCCACACCGAAAGCGGAACACCTACCTGTGAGTTGTAGCTGCGTGGTGAGCGTGTGACATTATAATTGCCGGCAGTGAGCTGATAGAGCCACTCCTTTACAATGGTTTTGCCGTCGCTTCCGGTAATGCCAACGACAGGGATACCGAACAGGGAACGATGGTGCTTTGCTATAGCCTGCAGCGCGGCAAGGCTGTCATTTGTCACAATGAAGTTGGCATCGGTGATGTCGCCGAAAGCCGTGATGTCGTTCACGACAAAATTCCTGACACCTTTATTGTATAACCCCTTTATGTAGTTGTGTCCGTCGCCGTGCTTTGTCTTTATGGCAAAGAACATCGTTTCTTCGGGGAATGAGAGTGAACGGCTGTCGGTCAACAGGCGTGTAACCCTGCTGTTGGGTGTAGCCACTCTTCCGTCGGCTTTCAGTATGTTTTTTATCTGTTCAACAGTGTATTGCATTGTGTTCTCTCGTTTTCGAAATCAATGTATGGATGTTCTTTCTCTATTGCCTCTATTTTGTTCAGCAGCTGTGAAATGAATTGCTTGTATGTGTCGGAGTCGGGGTCGAACGGGCGGTGCGCCAGTCCTCGGGAAATTTCTCCGGTCTTTGTATTCAGCAATCTTGTTGCTGCATTGAAATAGCATTTGTCAAAACATTCCCAGATGTATTCAATCGCTTTTGCTGATGGGTGTAGCATATCATCGGCATAAAATCTGTAGTCGCGTAACTCGTCCATCATAATCTCGTACGATGGGAAGTAGGCGGTATTCTCGGGAAATCTCTGTGTTATCCTGTCAATGGCAAGCAATAGCGTAGCTTTGCTCTTTTGGTTGTCGTTCGCCCCGTCGCGCAGATGACGTATCGGGCTTACGGTGAAGATGAATTTCACTTTTGGGTTGACAACGGCAATACGTTGCATAACTGTAGATATATTCTCTACAATATCCTCTATCCCAAGCAATGAACGCGTGAAGCAATTCCCTGGCAGCTTGTGGCAGTTGCCCACTACAGAATTGTCGCTGTTGCGTGTGTATGCGTATGCCGTACCCAACGTTATGATTATCGTGTCACAACCCCCAATGGCGTTATGGGCCTTAAGAAGCCTTTTGTTGATGCTTTCTATCAATTCCGTCCTGCTGCTGCGCGAAAAATCGCTGTGGTGCAGAATACTATGCCACTTGCCGTTATGCTCGAACAATTCGGGTGAACTGTCGCTGAACGGCGCACCGTCAACAATCCTTGAAAGGACTGTCGCTATTGACAGTGGGTTGTATTGTACACCGAACGGATTTACATCAACATTGAATTTTTTCTCGAGCAATGCCGTTCCAATGTTGTCTGCAAAGCAGGAACCGATGAGCATCAATCTGCTTCGGTGTGATATTTCCAATGTGCCACAAGGCAATTCAACGGGTGTGGTGAAAAACATCGTATGGGTAATTTGTATGCAAAAATAATCAACTTCATTAAAGATTTATAGTATCTTTGCGACAAATTTGTTTTTTACTGCTATATTTGCGAAGAACCAATTATGGTCATAAATGTGCATATATTGTACAATCGCTATTTTGACAGCAGTGCTGTTCAAACAGAATTTTGAATATTCAAATGGAAAAAAAGATAAAATATCCATTGCTTGAAACCATTAACACTCCGGCCGATTTGCGCAAATTGCCCGAAAAACAGTTGGAGCAGGTTTGTAGTGAGTTGCGAGGTTTCATAATAGATTCGTTGGCAAACAATCCGGGTCACTTTGCATCGAGTCTTGGCTCGGTGGAGTTGACGGTTGCTTTGCATTATGTATTCTCGACACCCGATGACAAGCTCGTGTGGGATGTCGGACATCAGGCCTATGGACATAAAATCCTTACAGGCCGTCGCGACCGTTTCCACACTAACCGCAAACTGAATGGTATCAAGCCTTTCCCCTCACCCGAAGAGAGTGAGTACGATGCCTTTGTTGCCGGCCACGCGTCGAACTCCATTTCGGCAGCGTTGGGTCTTGCTGTTTCTGCAACAATGAACGGCGGCAATGAACACGTGGTGGCGATAATTGGCGATGGCTCAATGAGTGGCGGACTGGCATACGAAGGCTTGAACAATCTTGCCAACACAAAGAGCAATCTGTTGATAATCCTCAACGACAATAATATGTCTATCGACAAGAGTGTCGGCGGAATGAGCCAGGTACTTATTTCTATGCACTCGTCAAGAACATACAACAAGATACGTTATAGCATTGCCAAGGCTTTGAAAAAAGTCGGTATTCTCAATGAACGACGTGCCAACGCCTTGATACGCTTCAATAATGGACTCAAGGCGATGCTTTTCAAGCAAAACAATTTCTTCGAGGGAATGAGTGCCCGTTATTTTGGCCCTATAAATGGACACAATGTACTTGAACTTGTGCGTATGTTAAGAAGCATAAAGGATATGAAAGGCCCCCGAATGCTTCACATCCACACTGTCAAGGGTAAAGGCTGGGAGCCTGCCGAGAAGAATGCGACAGTATGGCATCAGCCCGGTATATTTGATGTTGAAACAGGTGAGCGCATAGTAACCGAGGGCGGCTCTCCACGTTTCCAGGATGTCTTCGGCGAAACTCTTGTGGAGCTGGCCCAAGAGAATGAAAAGATAGTTGGAATAACCCCTGCAATGCCAACAGGCTGTTCCATGAACAAGCTTATGGATGTGTTCCCCGACCGTTTCTTTGATGTCGGAATTGCCGAGGGACACGCCGTGACATTCTCGGCCGGTTTGGCCAAGGGCGGTATGCTCCCGTTCTGTAATATATACTCCTCCTTTATGCAGCGTGGTTATGACAACCTCATCCACGATGCAGCCTTGCAACGCCTGAATATGGTCGTTTGTCTTGACAGAGCTGGTATTGTCGGTGAAGACGGCCCCACACATCACGGAGCGTTCGACCTTGCTTACCTGCGTCCTGTACCTAACATAACAATATCATCGCCATACGACGAGTGCGAGTTGCGCCGTCTTATGTATACAGCTGTTCAGCCCGATATGGGAACGTTCGTGATACGCTATCCACGTGGAAAGGGTAATCTTGTCGATTGGCGTTGTCCTTTGGAAACAGTCAAAGTGGGCACCGGCCGCAAGCTTGTCGACGGTAGCGATGTCGCATTCCTTACAATAGGCCCGATAGGAAAACAGATGGAGCAGGTTGTAAAGGCTGCTGCCGAAAAAGGCGTGAGTGTAGCACACTATGATATGCGTTTCCTGAAACCTATTGACGAGAATATTCTGCGCGAGGTAGGGGAGAAGTTCAAGTATATTGTAACGCTTGAAGACGGAACTGTCAAGGGCGGTTTGGGCAGTGCCGTTACTGAATATATGGCACAGAATGGCTACACACCTCAAATTAAGGTGATGGGAATACCCGATTCTTTCATTGAACACGGTACCCCTGAGCAACTATACAAGATATGTGGAATGGATGCCGACAGTGTCTTGAATGTCATTATGAAGTTCAAGGAACTGTAAATGTCCGTAAAAACACAGGTTCTGCCTGTTTATAAATAAAACTGATTTTATGAGAATTGTCATTGCCGGTGCCGGTGCTGTAGGAACGCACCTTGCCAAGATGCTTTCTTCCGAGAATGAGAATGTGGTGCTGCTCGACGAAAGCGAGGAGAAGTTGGGCAAGATGGAAACATCGTTCGACCTTCAGACTATTGTCGGTGACCCAACAAAAATATCATCCCTGAATGATGCGGGTGTTGGTAACGCCGATTTGTTTGTAGCTGTTACTCCCGACGAGAGCCGTAACATAACCTCTTGTATCCTTGCGCATTATCTTGGCGCAGCAAAGACCATTGCGCGAATTGATAATTATGAGTATCTGCTTCCCAAGCACAAGGAATATTTTGCCTCATTGGGCGTTGACTCACTCATCTACCCCGAGCAACTCGCAGCCGAGGAGATAGCAACCAGTATCAAGTATAGTTGGATGCGCCAGCTTCTTGAATTCGGCAACGGTGCTCTTGTGATGGTCGGTGTCAAGGTTAGGGAAAATGCAGCTATAATAAACACTCCTTTCAAGGACCTGCCTCACGATATTCCCTATCACATTGTGGCAATGCAACGTGGCGACGAAACAATTATCCCACGTGGTAATGACTGCATAATTCCAAACGACATCGTCTGTTTTATGACCACCCACGAGAACATCCCTTATATCCGTCAGATTTGTGGTAAGGACCAGTTCTCTGAAGTTAAGAGCATCATAATAATGGGCGGTAGCCGCATTGCGGTGCGTACGACAAAACTGATAGCAGGGGATATCGATGTCAAGATAATAGAGAGTGATATCAATCGTTGTCACAAACTTCTGGAACTCGTTGACGACGAGGTGATGGTTATAAACGGCGATGCCCGTGACCCGGAACTCCTGCGTAGCGAAGGCATTGCAAATACCGATGTCTTTATTGCTCTGAGTGACAACTCCGAAACAAATATTCTTGCCTGTCTTGCTGCAAAGCGTGCCGGAGTGTGCCGTGCTGTTTCCGAGATAGAGAATATTGACTACATATCAATGGCCGAGAAGATGGATATTGGCTCGGTTATCAACAAAAAGAAACTTGCCGCAAGTACAATCTTCCAGATGATGCTCAAGACCGATGTGTCGAGTGTCAAGTGTCTGACATTCATTCAGGCTGTTGTTGTGGAATTCCCTGTACACGAAAATGCGCTCATCACACGCAAGCCGGTCAAGAGTCTGGGACTTCCCGATGGTGCCAATATCGGTGGTCTTATACGCAATGGTGCCGGTGTGCACGTGACAGGTAATACAATGATTGAGCCGGGCGACCACGTCATCTTCTTCTGTCTGGAGCGTGTACTTAAAAAGTTGGAAAAATATTTCAAGTAAAAGATGTTTCATCCTAAGGTAATATTCCGCATTATCGGAATCCTGCTTTTCATTGAAGCTGTATTCCTTTTGGGAAGCATTGGCGTTTCCCTGTTCTATGGCGAGGATACCGTCAAGCCGCTCTTATACTCGTTTGGCATCATCGCTCTTGTGGGTTTCTTGCTTGTCTCCTTTTGTAAAGGAGGCGAAAGGAATATATCGCGCAAGGATGGTTATGTGGTGGTGACAATGTGCTGGGTGGTCTTTTCGCTCTTCGGTACGTTGCCGTATATGCTCACCGATAGCATCACCGGCTTTACCGATGCCTTCTTTGAAACGATGTCGGGCTTTACAACCACAGGTGCGACAATATTGCAGAATATTGAATCGTTGCCCAAATCAATACTTTTCTGGCGTATGATGACTCATTGGGTCGGTGGCTTGGGTATTGTGTTCTTCACCGTGGCGGTGTTCCCTATGTTTGGCCTGAACGATGTAAACCTCTTTTCGGCAGAGTCTGTTGGGCCTATACGCTCCAAATTGCATCCGCGAATATCTGTTACAGCCCGTTGGATTCTTACCATTTATATTGCTCTCACCATCGTTTGCGCCGTTTCGTTGCGTCTTGCCGGAATGGGATGGTTCGATGCTGTGTGTCACTCGATGTCAACAATCGCTACGGGTGGTTTCTCAACCAAACAGGCCAGCATTGCAGCGTTCAACTCGCCGGCAATAGAATATGTACTCACCTTCTTTATGTTCGTTTCGGGTGTTAATCTCTCATTGCTCTATCTGGCAATCTTCAAGGTGCGTCCAATGACCCTGTTCCGCGATACGGAGTTCAAGACCTATTTGATGGTGGTTGTCGCATTCTCATTGGTGATTGGTGGCGGATTGTTCATTACATCTGATATGGGTATTGAAGAATCATTACGTGCATCCCTGTTTCAGGTTGTGTCATTGCAGACAACTACCGGTTTTGCCACTGTGGATTATGCTGTGTGGATGCCGTTGCTGTGGCTGTTATTGTGTGCGTTGATGTTTATCGGAGCCTGCTCGGGTTCTACGTCGGGTGCTATGAAGTGTGCCCGCATATCAATCCTTTTCAAGGTGATGTGGAACGAGTTCAAGCGCATCGTTCATCCAAATGCCGTAATTCCTGTGCGAATGACAGGCCGCATAATACCGTCGGCAGTCCAGTCGGCAATACTTGCCTATACGGTAATATATATCTTTATGCTTGTGTCTGGATTGTTCGTAAATATGGCCTTTGGTGTCGATTTTCTCGATGCTTTCAGTCTTTCTGTGGCATCGGTGGGTAATGTAGGCCCCGCGTTGGGCAACTATGGCCCTATGGCCTCATTCGCGATGCTGCCCGATGTCGTCAAGTGGTTCTGCGCATTCCAGATGCTCGTCGGCCGTCTTGAATTCTTCGCTGTGCTGTTGTTGCTCACGCCGGTGTTCTGGAAGAGAAGATAATACATATATATAACAAAAAGGAGTGATTTAAAATCACTCCTTTTCTGTTATACTACATTCTTCAGTAGCTTCTCAATATCCGCCTTCAAGCGCCTGTATGGCGGCGCGTCTTTGTAGTCGGTGTTCTTGCTTAGCATTGTAGCCACGTCGCATTGGCTGTGACGGTATGATGCCAGTTCGTTGTTGTACTGTTGCCTATGATAGGCAAAGCGTTCAATCTCCTCTTCGCGTTTGTTTCGCAGGTGTCGGCATACCGGTTGCAGAATACGCATCGTCACTCCGTTCATTATGTGATGTCCCTGTATGTAGAAGTATGTTTCGTCGGGGTGTATGCCAAGTGTCGTAAACTCCTGCTCCAGTTTATTATGCTCCTCGATGAGTGTCGGGAACTGCTTTTCAAGCATCTTGATGTTGTGTTTTACACGGTTGCTTAGCTGCTGTAGTGAATATACCGGGTTGTTGACGGTAAATGATGACAGACGTACAATTTCACAAAAATGCAACATACTCATTGTCTTTGTGTCGCGCTGACGGTAGAGCAGTATATTCCATACAAATAGCGGGTAACATATACGGGAATAGAGCTTGAAGAACTCCTTGAAGTCTATTACGTTGCTGTCGTTTTGGGTACATAGCACGCACACCTGTTTCAGACTGTCGGCAAAGCATCGGAAATTTTCTATTGAATAGGCGTATGTGTGCAGTATGTACTTGTTCTCGAGCATCTGTCGCGATGTGGATGTCGCGCCTTGCAGAAGATAATCGTAATCGCTGTCTACGCAGGCTATCATATTGCGCCCGTATGCCTTGCCGAGCAGATTCATCATAGCCTGTTTCTTCCCCTTCGTGAGCTTTGTGCGTGCCGGGAGCATTATCTCGAAATGCACCTTGTCGCTCTCATATTCATTGAAGACCGAGCGCCAAAAGGATATATCGTCATAGCTCTCCACGTATGCTATGATGCGTTGTGCTGCTCTCTTCGGACGCAAGGAGTTTGCAGCCTCAATGAAGTTGGAATTGAGATATTCAGTGAGTCTTTTCATATCTCATTAGTATTTGTTTGCCTTTTCAGGAACTAACCCTTTGCCCCTATTTTGTTATATCTTCCATTTCTGTTACAGCATCCATCCAGCCGTCCATAATTATTGCCGGTGAATGGGTACACAATATAATCTGTGTGTTAGGGTTCAGCGTGCGCACAAGGCTTATAAGACGCTGTTGCCACTCAATGTGTAACGATATTTCGGGTTCATCCATCAGCATCACTCCCGGACGGTTCTCCTGCACCAGCGCGGTGAGCAGAATTACAAGTATCTGCTTTTCGCCCGATGAAAGCATATATGGCGATATTCTTTCACCATATTGGTTGAAGAAAATCTCGTTGCTGTCGCGTGCAATGGTTTTTGCTGTTGGGGCAAACAGCTCATCGATAAGGTCCTGGAACTGTTTCTTGGGCTTTGTCAGTTCAGTGGCAAGACGCTGGTCATCGGGATTTCCCGACGTAAGCAATGAGATTATCCTGTTGCCGATATTCACTTGATAGTTGAGATAGCGACGTTGCAAGTTATATAGCTGCCAATCGAGCTCTGTACGTATATCGGCACCCGGAATCTTGTCGAGCATCTCGCTGCTCATTATCGGGCGGTCGATGCTGCTGATGATGTCGAAATTTATACTTGTTGCATCCTCGGGGTAGAATGTTACTTTTACTCCATCCTGGGGTGTGCTTGTCAGCCGGCCTTCACGCATTATGTTCAAATGACGTGCCGAACGGTTGATTATTGTACTCTTGCCAACACCGTTGCTTCCACTCAGTATATTCACATCGGGGCGTAATTCCCAAAGGATATGCTTGCGGTTGCTCCACAATGAGTCTATCTCAATGCTCTTTATGTATTGTGCCATCTTTTCCATAATGCGTTGTTGTGTGTGATGCAAGCAAATTTATACAATGTTTGTCTAAAATCAAATAGCAAAAAGTGAATTATATTTAAATTTATAAAAATTGTCATTCAGTTTGTTCGTTTGGCGCAGTTTGTTGTTATATTTGCGATATAAGCAAATGTACAAAGGCTATGATACGTATTTTCTGCAAGAACAACGGTGTTACAAGGGAATTCCACAGCGGAGTGTCGCTGCGCGAGGTGTATGATGCATTGGAGCTCAATATGCCTTATGGCGTAATAGCAGCCCGTGTGAACAATGTTACCGAGGGGCTGGCGTTGAGGCTCAACCGCCACAAGGATGTGGAATTTATAGACATACGCACCGATGATGGCATGCGAATGTATGTCCGTTCGCTCACATTTATTTTTATGAAGGCGATGAACGAACTTTTCCCAGGTGCCACGGTGCGGTTTGAAAATGCCATTTCAAAAGGTTATTATTGCAGAATGGATACTCCTATGAGCGATGAACAGGTTGGGATGGTGCGCGAGAAGATGCGTCTTATTGTAAACAGCGACATCCCATTCAAAAGGGTAGAGTGTCACACGTCCGAGGCCATTGATATTTTCGAGCGCATAGGACGCATAGACAAGGTGCGTCTGCTTGAAACATACGACCACCTGTATACAAGCTATTACGAACTGGACGGATATGTGGACAGCTACTACAACGGCTTGGTGCCAAGTACCGGATATATCACGCTTTTCGAGATTGAAAAGTATGACGACGGAGTTTTGCTTCGTGTGCCCAACAAGGAGTGCCCGACAGAACTCGAGGATAAAGTGCCACAAGAAAAACTGCACGAGCTCTTTGAAGAGCGTCTGCAATGGCACCAGAAAATGGGCGTAGAAACAATTGGCGACTTCAACAAGGCCGTGCGTGCCGGCTATGGCATCGATTTGGTAAACGTGTCCGAGGTGTTGCAGGAGCGCCGTCTGTCAAGAATTGCCGATGAAATATCACAGCGCAAAGCAAAGGTTGTGCTTATTGCCGGGCCATCGTCGTCGGGCAAGACAACATTCAGCAAACGCCTGAGTATACAGCTGCTCGCCTGTGGCCTCAAACCATACGCAATATCGCTCGACGACTACTTCGTCAACCGCACGCTGACACCGCGTAAACCCGATGGCGACTACGATTTTGAGTCAATCCATTCTATTGATTTGCCCTATTTCAATGAGTCGTTGAGCCGTATGCTCGCCGGCGAAGAGATTGATATACCGACATATAACTTCAAGACAGGCGAACGTGAATTCAACGGAAAACGTCTGAAACTCACGCCGCAGATGGTGCTTGTGATAGAGGGAACGCACGCGCTCAACCCAATGCTTACATCGCAGGTGTCCGACAGTGACAAATTCCGCATCTATGTATCTGCCCTCACATCGATAAAGCTCGATTACCATAACTATATATCCACCTCGGACAACCGCCTGTTGCGCCGCATGATACGCGATGCAAAGTACCGTGGCTACTCGGCGCAAGAAACCATAATGCGCTGGCCCGATGTCAGACGTGGCGAGGAGAAGTGGATATTCCCATATCAAGAGAATGCCGATGTGATGTTCAACTCATCGTTATTCTATGAGTTGGCTGTGTTCAAGTCGCAGGCCGAACCTATGCTGCGTGCCGTGCCCGAGAATTGTTCCGAGTATTCCGAGGCGCAAAGGCTTTTGCGTTTCTTGGATTATATTGTACCTTTGCAGGACAAAGAGCTGCCACCAACATCCTTGGCACGTGAATTCCTTGGAGGAAGCAGCTTTAAATATTGAGTAAGATATGTCCGACAGCTCCTATACACAAATACAACAACAGCAACAGGCTTTAACGCAATCACTCTCACCGCAACAGTTGCTTGCCGTGCAACTGCTTGAACTGACTACTGTGGAGATAGAGGAGAGGGTGCGTGGCGAGGTTATGGATAACCCCGCTCTCGAAGCTGTTGAACCCGATGAAATGCAATCCGGCGAGGACGAAAAAACTGTCGAAGCCTATTCGGCCGATGTCGACGATGATTATAGTGGCGATGATGAGATACCTGTCGCGACTGCTGCTTACGTGCCTTCTATTGAGTCATCGTATGGCGATGTCGTTTCATTCGGTGATACATTGATGGAGCAGTTGGGAGCGTTGTCGCTCTCGCCCGACGAGATGGCTATAGGCGAGTATCTTATTGGAACACTCGACGAGGATGGCCTGTTACGCAAATCATTGTCGGAAATAGAGGACGAACTGTTGATATACAACAATATCGCAACCGGTGAGGTGCAACTGCTCAAGGTGCTCAAAGCAATACAGACTTTTGAGCCGGCAGGAATTGCAGCCCGCGACCTCAAGGAGTGCCTGCTGCTGCAATTGGAGCGCAGTGTGGTTGGTAAGGACTATGCTGTACATAAAAGAATTCTCAATGAATGCTACGACGATTTTGCCGGCAAACGTTGGGGGGTGATACCCGAAAAACTTGATGTTCCTGCCGAAGAGTGCCGCGAAGCCATTGCCGACATCATCAGGCTCAATCCGCGTCCCGGAGCTTCGCTCACCGAGGGGCTTGGCTTCAGCCGTCAACAGGTGATGCCCGATTTTTTGCTTGAAATTTCCGATGACAAGGTGTACGTTACGCTCAATAATTCCCATATCCCCTCGTTGCGCGTCAACGATGATTTTATGCAGATGCTCGATGTGCAGCTTGTGGGCGACAATGCCGAACAACGTGCCGCAGCCCTTTTCCTGAAACAGAAGATTGAGTCGGCTAAAGGTTTTATTACGGCAGTGCAGCAGCGTGAGATGACTATGCTCTCCACTATGCGTGCGATAGCTTCGCTGCAAAAAGAGTATTTTATCAATGGCGGCGATGAGGCTTTCCTCAAACCAATGATTTTGGAAGACATAGCCAATATTACGGGTTATGATATCTCCACAATCTCACGCGTCTGCAATAGCAAGTATGTCCAGACTCCATGGAGCATAACGCCGTTGAAATACTATTTTAGCGACGGGGTGACTTTGGCCGACGGTACAACACAGTCGGTGTATGAATTGTTTCGTGTAATACAGGAACTTGTTGACAACGAGGACAAATCCAACCCGCTCACCGACCAGATGCTGCAGGAACAGCTTGAAAAACAGGGCTATAATATTGCCCGTCGCACAGTGGCGAAATATCGTGAACAGTTGAATATCCCGGTGGCAAGATTGCGCAAGGAGTGATGTGGCTCTTTTGCCGGTTGTTTGCGGACACCATTGGTTTTGTGGTTCTTTTTCTAAAAAAATCCGTTCCTTGTGTCTTTTTATAAAAATATATGTACATTTGCAGTAATGCGCGGGTGGTGGGGCGGTTTGCTCCAATCAGCCGTGTGATAAATCAATGATATATTATGGCAAAACAGCACATAACAATTGAAGAGGTAAAGGAGGATCTTCGCTATCTGCGTCTGCTGGCACGTGATTTCCCGACAGTGTCGAGCGTGACAACTGAAATTATCAATCTTGAGGCGATACTTCATTTGCCCAAGCCGACAGAGCATTTCCTTGCCGATGTACATGGCGAGCACGAGGCGTTTCAGCATATCCTTCGCAATGCGTCGGGTAACATCAAACGCAAGGTGAATGATCTTTTCGGTGATACTATTACAGCCGAGGAGAAGAAGGATCTGTGTACACTGATTTATTATCCCGAGGAGAAACTGAAACTCGTAAAGCAGTCGGATATTGACCTTGACGAGTACTATGAGCGTTCATTAAACCGCTTGATTGTGGTGTGCCGCAATGTGTCATCGAAATACACTCGTTCAAAGGTGCGCAAAAGCCTCCCCGAGGAGTATGTATATATCATTGAGGAGCTTCTGCACGAGAGCGACGATTACCAGAACAAACAGGCCTATCTAAAAGTGATTATTGACACCATAATAGGTACTGGCCGTGCAGGGCATTTCATTACAGCTCTCTGCTATCTTATACAAAGATTGATTGTTGACCGCCTGCATATCCTTGGCGATATATTTGACCGTGGTCCGGGTGCGCATCACATCATGGATGCATTGTGCGATTATCACCACCTGGACATCACTTGGGGTAACCACGATGTGCTGTGGATGGGTGCTGCGGCAGGTAATACTTGTTGTATTGCAAGTGTGTTGCGTCTTTCTTTGCGCGATGCCAACACAACAACCCTTGAGGAGGGTTATGCCATAAATATGGTTCCGCTTGCCACCTTCGCAATGGAACAGTATGCCGATGACCCTTGTACGATATACCAGCCTCGCGTGGATGAGGAACGCACGAACTTCAACGAGAAGGATGTGCGTCTTATAGCACAGATGCACAAGGCTATCTCTGTAATTGAGTTCAAACTCTCGGGACAGATTGCCATGAAGCACCCCGAGTGGAATATGATGGACCGTTGTCTTATGGAGTTTATTGACAAGGAACGCGGCATTATAACCATTGACGGAAAAGAGTATGAACTTGGCGACAAGTTATGGCCTACACTCGACCCTGCAAATCCGTATGCCCTCACTCCCGAGGAGCAGGATGTTGTCGACCGTTTGCGCCATTCGTTTATGCGCAGCGAGCGTCTGCAGGCGCACGTCAACTGTCTGCTTATGCGTGGCGGTATGTTTGTGATATACAATTCAAACCTCATGTTCCACGCTGCTGTGCCCATCAACGAGGACGGTACAATGCGCGAGGTTGTCTTTGATGGCGTGCCTGTAAAGGGTAAGGATTTGATGAAGAAGGTAGAGCGCATGGCGCGTACTGCATTCGACAGCGATGTCGATGAGGCTACTCGCGAGAAGTATGCCGACTTCTTCTGGTATCTGTGGTGCGGTCCCGAGTCGCCTCTTTTCGGCAAGGCAAAGATGGCGACATTTGAGCGCTATCTGCTCGATGACAAGGAAGTGCAGAAGGAACCCAAGGGCTGGTACTACATCCTGCGCGACAATGCCGAGGTGTGCGATTATATACTCGATGAGTTCGGCGTGCAAGGCAATCATCGTCACATCATCAACGGTCACGTACCGGTGCGTGTGTTCAAGGGTGAAACACCGGTTAAGGCCGATGGCCGTTTGATGGTCATTGATGGTGGCTTCTCCAAGATTTACCACAACCGTACAGGTATTGCAGGATATACGCTCGTTTACCACAGCCGTGGCTTTGAACTGGTGCAGCTAACGCCGTTTACATCGACCGAAGAGGCTATCCTCAACGGAACCGACATTGCCGGTACAATAAATCTTGTTGAGATGGTGGGTGAGCGCGAAAAGGTGCGCGATACCGATATAGGCCGTGGCATTATGGTTAAGATTGCCGACCTTGAACGCCTGCTCTATGCCTACCGCAAGGGCGTGATAAAGGAGCGTCCGCAATAAAAGGTCAAAAGTTAAAGGTTAAAGCGGAAAGCCGAGGGTTCGACAATACCGGCAGCAATAGGTCACGCGAAGCACAGGCGAAGGTCGTGCCGCGTGGGTTACCAAAAGCAAGTGTCGTCAAAGGTAATAATGGACAAATAATATAAAACAAGAAAATATGAAAGCAATTGTAAGTGTGATAATGGGCAGCACATCCGATTTGCCCGTAATGAAGAAAGCTACCGATTTTCTCAATGAAATGAAAGTTCCTTTTGAGGTCAACGCTCTTTCGGCTCACCGTACCCCCGAAGCTGTAGAGGCTTTCTCAAAGGGTGCAAAGGAGCGTGGAGTCAAGATAATCATTGCAGCGGCCGGTATGGCAGCCCACTTGCCGGGTGTCATTGCAGCCAGCACAACCTTGCCGGTTATCGGTGTGCCCATCAATAGCACATTGGACGGTATGGATGCTTTGCTTGCAATTGTACAGATGCCTCCGGGTATTCCTGTAGCAACTGTGGGTGTAAATGCATCGCTCAACGCAGCTATTCTTGCCGTTGAAATGCTTGCCCTCGCCGATGTGGAACTTGCAGGTCGTCTTGCCGACTACAAGAGCGGTCTTTGTAAGAAGATTGAGAAAGCGAATGAAGAGCTCAAGGAACTCAAATATGAATACAAGACAAACTGATATAAATATTTTCAACTACCATCGTCGTGAAACGGTTGAGGTTACTGTCGGCGACGTAAGTATCGGCAATGGTAATCCTGTGCGCGTGCAGTCAATGACTAACACAAGTACAATGGATACCGATGGTAGTGTGGAGCAGACTTTGCGTATAGTTGAGCGTGGCGGCGAACTTGTGCGCCTTACGACACAGGGCAACCGAGAGGCTGTGAATTTGGGTAACATAAAGGAACAGCTGATTGCACGCGGTTGTAGAGTGCCGCTTGTAGCCGATGTACATTTCAATGCCTCAGTGGCCGACACAGCGGCGCGTTATGCCGATAAGGTGCGTGTAAACCCCGGCAACTATGTCGACACGGCACGTACTTTCAAGCATATCGACTACACAGATGCCGAGTATGCCGACGAACTGAAACGCTTGCGTGAACGCTTTGTCGCATTTTTGGATATATGCAAGGCCGAGGGAAAGGCTGTCCGTGTGGGCGTTAATCACGGCTCTCTCAGTGACCGTATCATGAGCCGATATGGCGATACCCCGTCGGGAGTGGTTGAGTCATGTATGGAATTCCTGCGCATCTGCCGCGACGAGAATTTCAATAATGTCGTTGTTTCCATAAAGACCAGCAACACGGCGATGATGGTGACCACCGTGCGCCGTCTTGTCCGAGTGATGGCCGAGGAGGGTATATCTTACCCCTTACATCTTGGTGTTACCGAGGCCGGTGATGCCGAGGATGGTCGCATAAAAAGTGCTGTTGGCATTGGTGCATTGTTGGCCGACGGTATTGGTGACACCCTGCGTGTATCGCTTGCCGAAGCGCCCGAGAATGAAATCCCCGTAGCAAAGGAACTTGCCGATTATGTTGCCTGCCGTGTGGAACACGCTCCCATCGAGGCCGTTGTTGCCCCCTCATTCAACTACGAAGAGCCTGTGCGTCGCAAGACACGTGAGTTCGGCATAATAGGTGGAAACAATCTTCCCGTAGTTGTTGGAGGCGAGGTCGAGGACAAGGACATTGCTCCCGATATTGTTGCCGGCCTTGTGCCTGTCGTTGCTTTGGAGAATGTCAAGGATACCCGATTTGTTGCCGTGGAGTATAAAGACCTTACACCCGACAACATCGCAAAACTCAGGTCGCTCGAGAATATAGCTATTGTAGCATCAACAACCCACACGAACCCGGTTGGCGAACTGCGTGCGTTGGTGCACAAGTTGATGGTTGAGGGCATTGATGCTCCTGTAATCATTCGCCGTGCATACGATGAACCATCGGTTGAAACGCTTCGCATAAAGGCGGCTGCCGATTTGGGTGTTCTGCTCATTGACGGGCTTGTAGACGGCTTGTGGCTCGAGAATCCATCAAGCAGTGCCGAAGAACTCAACGCCATAATGTTCGGAATATTACAGGCAACGCGTGCCCGCATCAGCAAGACCGAATACATCGCTTGCCCGGGTTGTGGCCGCACGATGTACGACCTGCAGGGTACGTTGGCACGCATAAAGGCTGCTACGGCACACCTCAAAGGTTTAAAAATTGGCGTGATGGGCTGTATTGTCAATGGCCCGGGCGAGATGGCCGATGCCGATTATGGCTATGTCGGTGCTGCGCGTGGAAAGGTTTCGCTCTATCGTCGCAAGGAGTGTGTAGAGAAGAATATCCCCGAGGAGGAGGCTATTGAACGCCTGTTGCAACTCATTGACAGCGACAGAAACAAATAAGATATTGTATTGTGTAACACGCTATAAAGCCGCCTGCAGGGCTTTATAGCGTGTTACTTTGTAGTCTTGCTTGAACTTGCACTTGTGGCCGATAGTGCTCGCCAGCACGTTCGTATGTTGCGCAAAAGGCGTTGAAAAAGGTGTTGAAGAAAAAGAAAAATGCCTCTACAAGTGTTTGTAGAAGCATTTTCTTGTCGGGATGACTGGATTCGAACCAGCGACCACACGCCCCCCAGACTCCCCAGATATAAGGCTGAGAAATATGATTATCAACAACTTATGGATGTTTCTCTTCTTGTGGTTTAATTACGAGTTTAAACAAAAGATTAAACTAAGAAATATGTAACATAACTTTCTCTGCCACGAATATACTTCTTTTTTCCTTGTGTATGGTAAAGTCCCTTCTATTTTTTTAACAGCAAGAACAGAACAAAAAATCCACCGTCCATAAAAGGCTCATTCCCTTATATATGAAAAGCTATAGTCCGACCTTTTTTTAGAGAGGGGACATAGCAACTAAAATTAATCAATAATTTACCTGGTAAGATACGGAAAGTGCGAAGAGCGTCCGTGTCTTATTGGAAGAATAGAGCTATACTAGTAATCATTGAGGCCAGTCCCTTTGCGTGAAAGTATATGTACTATTAAGAGACCAAGTTGTAATCGAAGAGGTTGCAACAAGGTCTTTTTTTTTGCACCTTCTATAATCGCTTCAAAGCCTTATATATGTAATAATCAACAATATAATAACAAACAACAGTAAACAGAGAGAAATAGAGACAATAACAAGTAATTAACCAACAATCAAATGAGCAAATTTTCAAAAGCTATGAGAGCCACAAATACAGTGGCATCATTACTTATTGCAATCGGCGTCGCAGTCGATTTGTATGAGAAATTCAAGGGCAGAAAGAAAACACTAGCCCCAGTAGTATTTACAGACCCTGCAACCCCGGTCAATGAACAAACAGATGACACGGCAGGATCAGAACAACCAAAAACATCAACTATGTGAAACGACTAGAGACAATAACAGTCATTTTAGAGATTGCGCTAGCGTTAAGCAAAGCGTACAAGAAACTAAGAACCTTAAGAACTAAACAGTGATTAACGTACTCTTGGTTTCTTTTCTTTTAAGTAATCATTAACCTTTAAACAAATAACAAATGGAAACAAACAGACCAACCTTTCAGCTTGAAGCAAATGAACAAGATGAAAGAAAACCCTTCATTCTTGGCAATACAAAAGCCATAGAATTGACCCAATTACAGGAAGACTACCTAGTTCCTGTATTCTCACGAGACAATGTAGAAACCATCAGTCACACAGATTTCATTAATGTAGTGGCCGATGCAGCACAGACATTTTTTCACGGAGAACAATTTACCCCACCTCAAATCAGAGTGAGTCACGAAATGATCGTAAGAACTCGCTCTGGCAACGGAAAATTAGTAGAGAACCTTGAGAAAGACGACAGCGGTTCCTACTATCAGAGAATGATGTTTATGATAGAGCTACCCAACATATCCTACACAATCAACGGTAACGCTATGAACCTTCAGATTGTAGGAGTGAGAAGCTATTCAGAGACAAATTTACTTGGGAACAGCTCACAGAAGCAACTTTTCCGACTTGGAATAGGCTTCCTTAACCGATGCTGTACCAATATGCTCCTGTCTACCGACGGAGTGAAATTCGATATCAAAGTCACCAACCCTGCTGACCTGTATAGATATTGTATCGAGCTTTTTGCAAGTTACAACTACCGTCAGCACATTGAAGATATGAAACGCTTAGGTAATACAATCATTGACGTAAGTACCTTTGCACAGTTCTTGGGAAAAGCCCGCTTATACCAGGCACTCCCAACACATATCAAGAACGAACTCGGGCTGCCGGAACTAATCCTTCCCGAAGCCCAAATTAATCAGGCTGCAAGAGATTATTTCTCAGATGAGAACTTCAGCGGCTACGGCAAGCAACTCACTGCATGGAATTTTTACCAGCTATTGACCAACTACAAGAACAACTACATTGACATTACAATGGAAAGGTGTGTAAACGCCTATGATGTAGCCAAAGGATTGGCATCTGCCATCAACAGACAGGATGACACCTGGAACTGGTTTATAGAATAACAAGGTAAAATACCTGTAGCCAACTCGAAGAGAGAACTACCCAATACAAAACGGTGGTTCTCTCTTTTTTCATTTAACGACAATCATTAACCAATTAAAACTTAAGAATTATGTGTAAAATTCAAATCCCCGAAATTCCATCAACTGCAACAGCTGATGAGAGAAGAACAATCATGTTCAAAGCACTCAGCGCACTCAATCTTAACGACATGTGTGAGAAGCGCGGTGAACTGACCTATTTACCTTGGAGCGACTG
>JAGCMB010000057.1 GCA_017646665.1 Bacteroidaceae bacterium | reverse complement strand
GTTTATCTGTTGTGTTCCGAGAATAAACTTGTCTATTTACTTACCTTCTTTAGTCCCCTCATTTTTGTTAAATCAAGTGAAACAAAAAGAGATTTCCACCAATAACTATTGACAACGGCATGCACGTTTTGTATATTTGCTTTTGAAAGTGGACTCAAAGTGGCAAATCAGCACCTTGTAAAAAAGGCATACGGTAATTTTGCATTATAATTTTTAATGCAATAATTATGAGTAACTTTTTTAACAACGGCCAGAGAATGCCAAATATTTTTGAGAGAGCAAGAGCGTGTGATAATTGGAATGAAGGCAACTTTCAACCGCAAGAAGATGGCTATGAAAACACATACAACACCTTCTCCAATGATGAAAAGAGTTTTGTATTCAAACACCCAACTCTTGCATATAAGTTCAACAAAAATGCAAAAAAAGCAAAAAGAATTGGAAGAGAATTAGAAGGAACGAAAAACGGATATGGCGATGCCGTAAGGCATTGTTATTGGTGTGCACTAAACCAAAAGGATGCAGGATTAAATTCATCCCGTGCAAAAGAATTTGGAGATGCTCACGAGAATATTCCGAATAACGAAGCCAAGACAATGGATTTGCACAACAATTCCGTTGGATACCATTTAGGCAACCTAGCGATAATCAATGGTTGGAGTGAAGAAGAACTTTTAAATCAAGTAATAAATGCTGCAAATAATGGAAAACTACAAATTGGGCTTTAAAACATTTGTCTTCACACTTATTATCACCATCTTGTTTACAAGTTGTAGCGAGAATGCGAAAAGCAATTTTTACTTTGCTTTAGATATGGCAGGATTATTAAACCCGCGTGAGCCAAGAATTAGTTTATCATTTGATAATCAAAATATTGAAGAGCCATTTTCATTTTCGGGCTACTGCAAAGAAGACTACGATAGCATATTCATAGTATATTCTTATTTCAACACAGAAAGAGAAGATTTTCTAAACCTGAAAATGTCAAATATATTAAGAAGAAAGTGTGACAATAATACGATGTTTGATTCATTTTCCACTTTACTCTTTATAAAAAACGGTAAAGTAGAGGCTTACAGCGAAATACAATGCGTTGATGCTGATTTTGACTCAAGGGAAGTAGAGAAACATTATATTTTCCCAATTGACCAAAAGTTTATAATGGACAATGAGAGAAAAATACATATTTACAACGAATAGTCTTTCATCGCCTTTTAAAGTCAAATTTGTATCTCTCAATTACAATATAGCGAAACAACAATATTGATTACCAAGACGTTAAAAGACAAATATAATTCTTTGACGAAGAGGAGTATTAATGGGTTGAAAAAGGTTTAACACCTAAATATCAACGATTTACAATGACCGATTGGGTAGCCCAGTCGGTCATTTTTTGCCCAAATACTGCCCAAAAACTACCCAAGCCACTTTTGCAAAAAAACATCTACTTGTTAAAGTAAACAAAATTGAACATTTTTTAGCCGATAAAATATTGACAACCGATTTATGAGGTTGTATATTTGGGGTAATAATAAGAAACAAATCAGCAACCTTGTCGGAGAAGCTATGCAGTAATTTTGCGGTATTATTAACTAAAATTTTATTTGTATGGCTAACTATTTGAACAGACCAAGCATTTTTGAAATTGCAACAGCATTTGAAGATGGACAGGAAGGAGAAATAAAACAAAAGAATAATGGGCCCTATGACACTTATAACACACTTTCAAAAGATGAAAAGAGTTTTGTAATCAGACATCCATTGATTGCAGATATGTTCAATGCAAATGCAGAAAAAGCAAAAAAGATTGGAAGAGAATTAGGTGGTACTGCTAATGGCTACGGCGATGCAGTCAGACATTGTTATTGGTGTGCTTTGAACCAAGTATCTGCGGGTTACAAATCCCCGATTGCAAAGGAATTCGGTGATGCACACGAAAGCAAACCTAAAAACGACATAAATGAGAAACAAATGGACTTGTACAACAACTCTATTGGATACCATTTAGGCAACCAAGCGATTATCAACAATTGGAGTGAAGAAGAACTTTTAAATCAAGTAATAAATGCAGCGAACAATGGAAGGCTTAAAATTCTTAAATAAGATTACAGTATTTACCGTTAGTATGTTTTTATTTATAGGTTGTCATCCAAGAGAAGTGGAACTTGAACTACAACTTGAAAAGCAAGCAATTGGAGAACCATTTTCTTTTGCAGACTATTGCAAAGAAGAATACGACACCATTTTTTTGGTCTATCCATATTTCAATACAGAAAGAGAAGATTTTGTCAATTTGAAAATGTCGGATAGGTTAAGAAGGAAATGCGACAAAAAAACGATGTTCGATTCATTATCTACAATACTTTTTATAAGTAATAATAGAGTAAAAGCATACTCCATCGTAGAAGTAGATAAAATAAGAATTACACCACCAGAAATACCAGAAAATCGATATATATTTCCATTCAAACAGAAATTCATTTTAGATAAAGACAGATATGTTCATATATATGAGGAATAGTATTTTGCCGTATTTTAACACAAAATAAACTTGTTTTTAGAAACAATTAATCTTATGAAACGTATTTTTCTTACGCTATTATTATTTGCGACGCTACTTTCAACAGCTACAGCACAATATTTCCCTATTGACACTGCACTACTGAATAAAACATACAGAAAATTATTGAAAAATCCACAATCAAGGGAGTTGCAACTAGATTTTTTCAAGGCATTTCCTGATAATTGGGACGATTTTAACTCAACATACAGATACAGTGACAAGGTTGGATACGACTTGTCATTGTATAGTCAAGCATATCAGCACATAAAGGCTCTCGCGGAATGTTATGCAATAAACGACACTCTATACTGCAATAAGTTAATAGCATTATCAGTTGGAGCCTCGCTCGACGTCGATGCACCAAACCATCTGCAAGGATTGCTACATTACACAATGCAACAAAGAAATGATGTATTCTTATACTGTCTGTCAAAAATAGAAAAAGGGCATCAGATGCAATTTTGGCAATTCTATTGGTCGAATATCGTAGATGGGCAAAGTCAAGAAAAAGAGTTCGAGGCCCTTTACAACATCAATAAAGAGAAATACCCCTGTTTAATGAAAACTATGTCCATTGCATTTGAATACTTTAATAACAAAGTACTTTTTATGGAAGATTTCAAAAATATGATGAACAGCAAATGAGAGTGACCCAAAAGCCCACTTTTAGAACAAGCAACCCCTGCCAGAGCATATTCTGATAGGGGTTGTTCTCTTTACAAAAAGACTGAGAGAAAAATGTTGTTATACAACAGACGACACTTTTGTTAGAATTGCTGTGGAAACTTTTATCATTTGAGTATTTAACTATTGCCACCAGTTTCATTACATCTGTATTGTCATGTAAACAAAATCCACACAAGGCTCAACAATAAGCCTTTTTTTATTTTTGACTTTTATTGTTAATTTTGCCGAAAAATTGACCACAAATGAACAAAACGGCAAAAAACATCTTTGTTTTTATTCTTTTTATATTTTCAATCAGCATTTGCCAAGCACAAAAATTCAAGACTTCGGACATTGTCGTCAGTGCATACGGAGGTGGAAACTATGACATTGAGGGAAGAAGGCCTAATATGAAGTCGTATGGCTATATGGTATACGAGGCCAGTATAGGATTACAGACAAACCCCGAAGACGGTTCTTGCTATTCACAAGCTTATGGATATCCCATATTCAATTTTGGTTTTTCGTTGGCAAGAACCGGGAATTTCCGTTTCTATGACCAAACGAAATTCAACGATCTCTATACAATATTCGGTTCATTTGAGCGTACGTTGCTGCGCAGGAAATGGTTCTCACTTGGATATTTGCTCGATTTTGGTTTCACCTACAATCCGGGCAAGTATGACCCAGTGAACAACCCCGGAAACAACTGGCTCAGTTCTCCAGTAATGGCATACGTCGGAGCCGGAGCTTTTGCATCTGTTCATCTAGGCAAACGTTGGGAAATTGGTATTGACACAAGATTCCGCCACTACTCCAACGGACGCTTGGCACTACCCAATGAAGCACTGAACTCCATTGGTGTAGGATTCTTCGCCCGCTACAGACTCTCGGACTACGACCACACCAAATATGTCAACAACATCAAAAAGAAGGCCGAATACAAAAAGGGAATGCAATACATAATTGCATTGGGCGGTGGCGTACACACCTGTATGGCCGAATGGAATTCAAAAATAGAAACAGAGAGTGACCCCGTCAAGAAGAAAAGCATAAAACTGAAGGCTCACCCCAAATTATCTTTGAGTGCCGACTTTCTTTACCGATATTCAATGAGGTATGCCAGTGGCATAAGCCTCGAGATGTACTACTCCTCAAATATGGAGGAGTTAAGAGAGAGCGATTTGATTGTATATGGCGAGGAGGCCGTGAACAATTGCCCCGGTTATTCACCGATATCAATAGGTATAGCACTTACCCATGAAGTCTATTGGCATAATCTCGCTGTCCACGTTTCTGTTGGAGCATACCCTTACCGCCATAAAGGCGTCAATGGTGAAGAAGCCGAGAAGTTGGGCGACCGTGAACGCGGATGGCATTACGAGAAGGCCGGACTCAGGTATTATTTCCCAAAATTCGGCAATACTTTTCTTGGCTTTGCCGTTAAAGCACACAGCCTAAAATCGGAATATCTGGAGTTTTCGGCAGGTATCCGTCTATAATCCATAAATGTTGTCCTTTACAAAAATAACATTCACGACAAATTGTATTCTTTTTGCTGGAAAATAAAATCAACAAATAGCCAAAAAGCCACAAACTATGCCATAAATGAAGCAAAAAAGCAAAAAATGAGAATAAAAAACCAAATATTAAACCTTTTTTTGTTACCTTTGCGGCTTGAATACTATTTTGATTTATTATGGCAAAGAAAAACATTTTCAAACTTTTATCTTTTATTACATTGGCACTCCTCACTTCTTGTATTAGAGAAGAGGCTCCAAATGCCGAATGTGACATTATCGCAGTGAAAACATCTTGGCTCGAAGAGAACAAGGGTATTTTATCGGGTAAGCCCATAATAACAAACACAGCGGTAAGATTCTACGTTAACGAAGAAACAAGTATCAGCGATTTAAAGGAACTTGATCCTCAATTCGAATTGACACCGGGTGCACAAATCAGCAGTCTCCGCACCATAAATGAGAATGGTGAAAGAGGTATCTATATGCTCTATCACACAACATCCGAGGATGGTAATTGGTGCAAGGTTTATACAATCTCATTTACAAAACAGTCTGTCATTGACACTGATGCTGTATTCAGCTTCGAGCACTTTGCTGCTGACAAGAAATACACTGTATGGTACGAAGAAGACGCCAACGGCACAAGACTCGACTGGTGGGCAACTGCAAATGCAGGCTTTAATATGTCGGGATTGGGCAAGACTCCAGAGGACTTCCCTACATCAATTGACACAAATGGCGTAAAGGGCAACTGCGTTAAGCTCACAACACGCAGCACAGGTTCATTCGGCAAGATGATGAAGATGCCAATTGCGCCGGGTAACATCTTCATTGGTGAATTCATTACAGCAAATGCTACAAAGAAGCCACTTGAGGCAACACGTTTCGGACTCACAATTGCGCCAAGCAAGCCTGTATCATTAACCGGATACTACAAATACGAGGCCGGAGAAGTGTTCACAAACAAGGCAATGGAAGAGATTGCCGACCGTCGTGACACTTGTGCAATATATTCAGTTCTTTACGAGGTTGACCCCAACAACGTTGTGACACTTGACGGTAGCAATGTACTCTCAAGCGACCGCATCGTTCTTGTTGCACAGTTAGAGAACCCAGGTGAGGAGAGCGAGTGGACAGCATTCGAAATTCCTTATAAGGAGGTCAATGGTAAAGTCTTCGACAGCGAGAAACTTGCAAACGGCGAATATGCAATAACAGTTGTTGCAACCTCAAGCAAGGGTGGAGACGTTTTCGAAGGCGCAGTAGGCAGCACACTGCACATTGACGAATTCAAAATCAATTGGGATAACAAATAAGCACTGAACAACAAACACAGAATATATTATGAAAAAGATATTTATAGCACTTTTTGCAAGTATCATAGCTTTCACTGCAACAGCAGGAAACGAGAATGTTAAGGAAGGAAAGAATTGGAGCGTACGTTTGAGCGTAGGTTATAACATCGGCGGTACAGCACCAATGCCAATGCCCGTTGAAATACGTAGCATTGAGGGTTTCAATCCCGGACTAAACCTCTCTTTCGAAGAGAGCGTACAGTTCTTGTTCGGCAAAGGTCACTGGGGTTTGCGTTTTGGTGCAAGAGTTGAAACAAAAGGTATGACAACCAACGCACAGACAAAGAACTACTATATGGAAGTAGTTAATGGCGATGGCATAGTAGCCGGCAACTGGACAGGCAAGGTTGAAACAACCGTAAAAAACATCTACCTCACAATTCCACTGCTTGCTGTTTACCAAATCAACGACAGATGGAACGTATCGGCCGGTGCATACGCATCATTCCTTTTGAATGGCAATTTCACAGGATACGCTTATGAAGGCTATTTGCGCGAGGGCAACCCAACAGGCGAGAAGATTGAGTTGGATAAGGCGGCATACGACTTCAGTGACGACCTACGCAAATTCAATTGGGGCCTGCAAGCTGGAGCAGAGTACCAGATTTGCAATCATTTGGCTATTTTCGCCGACATCAAATGGGGACTTAATGGAATTTTTCCAAGTGACTACAATTGTGTAACATTTGCATTGTACCCAATATACGGCACACTTGGCCTCACTTGTAATTTCTAATATAACAATATTCTATGAAGAAAACTTTACTCACATTTTTATTTGCCGTAGCAACAGTGGTTGCAATGGCACAGACAACAACTTACACAGACAACCTGATTGTCACAATTGACGGCGAGAGCGCAGACCCACAGGAGACAACAATCTTTGTTGAGCAGAACGCTGATGGTACATACAAATTAGCTTTGAACAATTTTGTACTCGGAGATATTCAGGTTGGTAACATTGTTCTTGACAACATTACTACAACAGAGAGCAACGGTATTAAGAGCTTCCAGACAAGTCAGGAGATCTCCATCACAGCAGGTGAGGGAAATGAGGAGGATTGGATGGGTCCATTCCTTGGTGCTATCCCTGTAAGCCTGACAGGAGAGATGGATGCTGAAAGACTTTACTGCGTTATTGACATTGAGATGATGGGACAGATTATCAATGTTGTATTCGGCAAAAGCCTCACAGTTGTTGAATACACTGATAACCTCGTGGTTACCATCGATGGCGAGAGTACAGCCCCACAGGAGACAACAATCTTTGTTGAACAGAACACTGACGGTACTTACAAGCTTGCTTTGAACAACTTTGTACTTGGTGGTATGATGCAGGTCGGCAACATCGTTCTTGACGGCATCACAGCAACAGAAGAGAACGGAATCAAGAGTTTCCAGACAAGTCAGGACATCATCATCGCAGCTGGCAACGAGGGCAACGAAGAGGATTGGATGGGTCCATTCCTTGGTGCTATCCCTGTAAGCCTGACAGGAAAGATGGATGCTGAAAGACTTTACTGCGTTATTGACATTGAGATGATGGGACAGATTATCAACGTGGTATTCGGCGAAGAGGAGGCAGTAACAAGCATCGAGAACATCACTGTTGAGAACGGTGCAAAGGTAATCTACGACCTCACAGGCCGCAAGGTTGATGCTATCACAACAGCCGGCATCTACATTGTCAATGGCAAAAAGGTACTTGTAAAGTAACTTTTTGCTATCGGTGAGCTTTTTAGCGAATAGTCGCGGGCTGCACGGCCGAAGGTCATGCCCCGCGGGTCGCTGACAAAAAAGCGAGCCAACTGGCACATAAAAACAAATGGGCAGGGAGACTTCCTTGCCCATTTTTATATAAAAGGTACTTGTAAAGTAACTTTTTGCTATCGGTGAGCTTTTTAGCGAGCTAAACCAATAATCACATAAAAACGTGGCAGAACAATTGTTTTGCCACGTTTTTTCATTATATCGGGTTGCAAAGATGACCATCGGTATTGTTTTTTTTCATTTTTTGGTGCATTTTTGTATAATATTTTGTATTTGAATCGCTCAAGGCCATATTCAAAGATAATATATAAACTTTTTTTACGTTAGTTTATACGGTTTTATTGAGCAAATGAAAAAATGGATATTAGTAATACTGTTGACCGCCTGCATAGCCGACAAGGTGCAGGCGCAGTTTGACGTACACTTTACCCATTATTGGGAGATGCATAACTTTTTCAACCCGGCCGGTGCCGGCGCAGAGAGAAAACTCACTGCATACGCAGCATACAGCAACCAAATGACAGGTTTCGAGAACAGCCCAAAAACAATGCTCATAAACGTGGACGCCCCCATTCCCTTCATAAAGAGCGACCATAGCTTGGGCCTTGGTATTGTAAACGACGAAATAGGCCGCTTCTCGAACCAACATCTGTACCTGAATTATGCATACGCCTTCAAACTGTTCAAAGGACGCCTTGCATTGGGTTTGCAGATTGGACTTGTAAACTGCAGTTTCGAGAACAAGGACCTTATTTTTGGAGAGAACAGTAACGACCCGGCATTCCCATCGGGTAATGCCGATGGAAACAACATCGATTTTGGTGCCGGTATTTTTTACCAACACAAGTATTTTTATGTCGGAGCAGCCGGACTTCACCTCAATGCTCCACTCGTGCTGATAGGAGAAAAAAACGAAATACAGGTAAGTCCATATTTTAATTTTATGGCAGGAGGCAATATTCCAATAAAAAATACGTTAGTATCAATACAGCCCTCTATGCAGGTGATGACTGACTTTGTCGGTTGGCGAGTAAATTTGACCGCACTTGGCACATATAGCTATAACGGCAAAGACTTTTTTGGCGGAATTACATATAGCCCGACAACATCGGTTGCCTTCATACTGGGCGTTGAGATGATGAATATTACATTAAGCTACGGATATGAACTTTTCACATCGGGGATAGGTGCTGAAAATGGTAATCACGATATATTTTTAGGTTATAAGATAGACCTTGAGATTTTTAAGAAGAGTAAAAACAAACATAATAGCATAAGAATTCTACAATGATGAAGAAAATTGTTTTTCTTTCAACAGCAGCATTTCTGTCACTTTCATTGATATCTTGCTTTGGTTCCAAAGTCGGTTTTGGAACAGCACAAGGCGGAGAGGTGACCGGAGTTCACGGCTCGGCTGTAAATGAGCCGGCACCTTTTGGAATGGTGCTCATACAAAGAGGTTCCATCAAAGTTGGTGACGAGGCAAACGATACATTATGGGGGACAGGAGCACCATCAAAGGATATATCGGTTGATGCTTTCTGGATGGATGAAGCCGAAGTTTCAAACGCAAAATACCGCCAGTTTGTGTTTTGGGTCCGTGACTCCATTATCCGCGAACGTCTTGCCGACCCGGCATACGGTGGCGACGAAACATTCAAGATTACCGAGGATGAGTATGGCGAGCCCATAACTCCATACCTCAACTGGAAGAAGCCTATTCCTTGGAAAAAGCCAACAGAGGATGAGCAGAGAGCCATTGAGAGCGTGTATATCACCAACCCTATAACAGGTGAGAAGATGCTCGATGCATCGCAGATGAACTATCGCTATGAGATATACGACTACACACAGGCTGCACTACGCAAAAACCGCCTGAACCCCGAAGAGCGCAACCGCAACACAGACATCCCTGTCGACTACAACGCTGTTGTCACCATATCAAAGGACACAGCATATATTGACGATGAAGGCTTGATTGTACGCGAAACAATCAATCGTCCACTGTCAAGTGCCTACGATTTCCTGAACACGTACATCGTGAACATCTACCCCGACACAACCTGCTGGGTAAATGACTTCCCCAACGCAAATAACGAGACTTATCTTCAGCTCTACTTCAACCACCCCAAATACGACAACTATCCGGTTGTCGGTGTCAGTTGGGAGCAGGCTAACGCCTTCTGTGCTTGGCGTACAGAATATCTGTTACGCGGAATGGGCGCACAGGCAAAATGGATACAGCGCTATCGTCTGCCATCGGAAGCTGAATGGGAATTTGCCGCACGAGGCAAGGAAGGTAGCCGTTTCCCTTGGGAGCAGAGCGACACAAAGAGTGACGAGGGTTGCTATTATGCAAACTACAAACCAGGTGAAGGCAACTACACAAAGGACGGTAGCCTCATAACATCGGCCTGCGGAATATTCTCGGCCAATTCAAACGGGCTGTATGATATGGCCGGCAACGTTGCCGAATGGACATCAACAGTATACACCGACGCCGGTGTGCTACAGATGAGCGACATCAACCCCGACATGCAATACCGCGCAGCGAAGGAAGACCCATACAATATGAAGAAAAAGACCATTCGTGGAGGTTCGTGGAAAGACCCTGTAAAATATATCCAAGGTGCTACACGTTCCTACGAATATCAGAACGAGTCACATTCATACATAGGTTTCCGTTGCGTGAGAAGTTATGCAGGCAACGACAATAGAAGATAACAGAAATAACGTATCAAAAATACAGGATATGAAAAAGTCAAAAGGCATCATAGGACGCATACAGGCATTTATGGATTCAGCAAGAGGTAAAACTGTTATGAATTACTTCTATAGCTGGGGTGCAGCCATCGTCATTCTTGGAACTCTATTTAAACTGACACACCTACCGGGAGCAAACCTTATGCTTTTCCTGGGTATGGGAACCGAGGTAATCGTATTCCTCTTCTCGGCTTTCGAACGTCCATACGAGGTGGCAGAAGAGACTGAGGAGACTGTTGGTGCAACAAACGGAGTGGCAGGACAACCTATAATCATCAACGGCCCCATTATGGCCGGTGGTTCTGCAAATATGACCGACAACAGTGCTTCGGCAGCACCGGTGACAAATGGCGCGACAATGCCAAGTGAAGCAGCACCGGCATCCGGCCCGATAATCATTGGCGGAGGCGCTCCGGCTACGGTTGCAGCAGGAAGCACAAACGTACCTGTAAACGGCAACGCAGGTGCAATGCCTGTGGTAGCACCTGCAAACATCGGAGAGATGGACAAGGCTACCGAGGAGTATGTCGAGAAGATACGTACCCTTACCGAAGCTATTGAGCGCATATCACAACAGACAGAGGCCTTGGGACGCAATATGGAAGAGATGGACACTTTGAGCCGCAACCTAACAGGCGTAAATGCTCTCTACGAGGTGCATCTGCGCAGTGCAGGCGGACAGCTGAATGCCATTGACCAAGTCAACGACCAGACAAAGAAGATGGCACAGCAGATTGAGGAGCTCAACAACCTGTACGCACGTATGATTGAGGCAATGACATCAAAAATGGACCGTCCACAAATTTAAATTCCACACAATGAAGGTAAAAAAACAGAAAGTTTCACCACGTCAGAAGATGATTAACCTGATGTACGTTCTTCTGATGGCGATGCTTGCAATGAATGTATCTTCGGACGTTCTCAACGGCTTTACTTTGGTTGACGAGAGCCTTACACGAAGTACCGAAAATGCAGGTGTGCAAAATTCCACACTCTACAATTCGCTTGGTGAGATGATGGCAAAGAACCCCGAAAAGGTTCGTGAATGGTTCGAGCGTGCCAATAGTGTCAAGGCAAAATCGGACAGCCTATACATCTTCGCCGACAAGCTCAAGGAGCGTATTGCCAAAGAAGCCGACGGTGAAAATGCAGACCATAACAATCTCGTAAACCGCGAAGACCTTGAAGCGGCTACATTCGTAATGCTATCGGGCAAAGACAAAGAGGGCGCAAAACTATATAATGCAATCAATGATTATCGCGACTTTATGGTAGAACTGGTCGATGACCAAATGCATAAAGATATGATTGTCAACTGTCTTAGCACAGAAATCCCAAAAGGCAACAATGTCCTCAACAAGAACTGGCAAGAATATCATTTTGAGAGTATGCCGGCCATTGCTGCAATAACACTGCTCACAAAGATACAGAACGATGTGCGATACGTAGAGGGCGAGGTTATACACATGCTTTCGAAGAAGGTCGATATGGGTGACGTTCGTGTGAACCAGATTAAGGCACTTGTCATACCCACTTCAAAGAACATTGTCCGTGGCGGGGATTTCACCGCGCAGATTATTCTTGCTGCAGTGGACTCTACACAACGTCCGCAAATATACGTTGACGACACATTGCTCGATACCGAGAATGGCGAATATTCAGTACGATGCAACAACACAGGCGACTATGCCCTGAATGGATATATGCTTGTCAACGACGGCGCAGGCGTGCAGACACGATATGACTTCACACAGAACTACACCGTAGTAGAACCCACAGCAACAGTAAGTGCCTCACTGATGAATGTGCTCTATGCCGGATTCTCGAACCCGGTGAGTATCTCAGTGCCCGGCGTACCAGCAAATAAGATTAGCGCAAGAATAACAAAAGGACAAGGCAGCATAAAGAGCGACGGAAAGAACGGCTACATTGTTGTCCCCACAAAAATAGGCGAGGATTTGACTATTGGCGTTACAGCGCGTAACGATGAAGGCAGGGACCAGAGTATGGGCGAGTATGCTTTCCGTGTGCGCCAGTTGCCCGACCCTACACCGTTCATTGAGTACAAGGACAAGGATGGCAACACACAACGCTATCGCGGCGGAACAAAACTCAGCAAAAAGGCGCTTATGAGCGTAGACGGAATTGTTGCAGCCATTGACGACGGCCTGTTGAACATAGGGTTCAAGGTGCTCTCTTTTGAAACCGTTTTCTATGACAATATGGGCAATGCCATTCCACGAATATCACAAGGCGCACAATTCTCAGCACAGCAGAAGGAGATGTTCCGCAATCTTGGACGTGGAAAACGCTTCTACATATCACACGTAAAGGCTGTCGGCCCCGACAATGTAGAACGTCTGCTCCCCACATCACTTGAGGTTATTATTGACTAAACAGAAATAAACAATATAACGATATGCAGTACATAAGCAGAATATTAGTTATTGCAATGATTGCGTTTGTCGCACAGACAGCAGACGCTCAACCCCCAGCACGTAAAGGCGACAAGAAGAAGAGCAACAAGGCCGAAACAACAGCCGTTGTAGAACTGACCGAAAGAGCCAAGAGCCAGTACCCTGTTTCACAAACACCGCAAGAGGTTGACTGGAAACGTGAGATATACCGTTCGCTTGACCTTGAGAATGAGAAGAACGCATCGCTCTACTATCCCGTAGAACAGATTGGCGACAACTGTAACCTGTTCACATTCCTTTTCAACAATATTTTAAAAGGCAATATCACCGCATACAAGTACAACCTCGACGGTGTAGAGCAGTTCACCGAGGAGAACATCATCACCCCAATCAATCTACTCGAGAACTACAATATCTACTACGAGGAGAATGAGAATGGCGAACCTGTTGTTGGAAAGAGCGACAGCCCAAGTGCCGAGGTGTTGAGCTACTACATCAAGGAGATGCATTACTACGACCAACGCACCGGTACATACGGCAAGCGCGTAACAGCCATTTGCCCAGTGCGACACAGCAAGGGAGAGAATGGAGCTGCTGTCACCAAATATCCTATGTTCTGGCTAAAATATGATGATATATCGCCATTGCTGACCCAGCAGAGCGTAATGACCAGCAGCCTTAACAATGTTATGTCAATGACCATTGATGACTTTTTCAAAAAAGGACACTACGAGGGTGAAATCTACAAGACTGTAAATATGCGCAACCTTGCAATAGTACAATACTGCGAGGATTCAACAGCCGTAAAGCAGGAGCAAGACAAGATTGAACAACAGTTGAAAGACTTCCGCACAAACCTGTGGAACACAAAGACAGTTGCCGAAATACGTCAAGACTCCATCAATGCAGCCATTGCAGCGGCAAACGATACAATAAATGCCAAGAGCGATAAAGCGACAAAAAAGGAGAAGGCAAAGAGCCGTAAGACAAAAAGTTCTGAAAAGAGAAGCGCTGTAAAGAAAAAGAAAGAGAGCAAGAGCAGCAATGTAAGCCGTGTGTCTGTGCGACGTGAACGTCGTTGAACAAATACACAATAAACATTGTTTGTATATATTGTAATTCGAACTGACAATTATGAAAAAACTTCTTTGGATTTCGGCAATACTCCTCATTGTTTCGGCAACACCTGCCGCTGCACAATTGAATTTTGGACTTAAGGCCGGAATGAACCTTGCCCAAAAGCCTTCGACAGACTTCAACGAACTCAAAGAGAGCATTAAAGGCAGTACCGGATGGTTTGTTGGTCCCTCCATCAAATATACATTCCCACTGCTTGGCTTGGGCGTTGAGGCTGATGTCCTTTATTCACAGACAAATGTGGAGCTTGAAGGACAGAAGATTTTAAATCAGAGTGTCGACATTCCGCTATATCTGCGTTTCGATATAAAACTGCCGGTGATAACGCCTTTTATTGCAATAGGCCCACAGTTCGGATGGAATATCGGCGACAAAGAGATTACACTCGAAAACATAGAAAATGAGGATTACTCCAAATATACTCTGAGCGAGAGTGATATAAGCCTGAACCTTGGACTTGGATTTATTCTGTTCAACCATCTACAAATACACGGGAACTATAACCTTGCCTTGGGCAGAACAGCCGAAGTCTCAAATTTAGACTTTTCAAAGGTTATGGAACTAAAGACCAGTAAATGGCAAATTTCCTTGGCATACATCTTCTGAAACAGAAAATACAAGCCGGCAGTAATCTGCCGGCTTTTTATATGAATACAAACAAGAAGGAGTAACTTATTTCTTCTTGTTTGTATATGAATAGATTTCAATTTTCTTGGACTTTACTGCCGCCTCAAACTCCTGACGTGCCTTGGCAAGAGTGGTAGATTCATCTTCTATTTTCACTTTTTCAAGTTCAAGATGCAATCGATATGAGATTTCAAGTAGCTCCTCGGAGTCCTTTGCCTGACACACCTCGGCGGTTGCGGCATTATACGCAGCTATGCGTGCCCCTGTATTCTCGTCTTCACAGGCAGACATCAGCAATAAAAAAGCCAATAAAAAGAGTATCGTTCTTATATTATACATTATTTTCCTGTTTTTATCTACACAACATCAATTGTCCGCGACAACCGGTATATGCAAAAATATATTTTTTGTAACACATAAGCAAGGTCAACTATTTTTTTTGCCTTTTTGACGGCTTTTTAATACCTTCGCACTTGCTATGAGCGAATTTGCAGATGTCATACTACCATTGCCGTTACCCGGGACATTCACATATAGTATTCCGGACGGGTTCAAAGGGAGGGTATTCCCGGGATGCCGTGTGACCGTACCTTTCGGCAACAAAAAGAGCTACACGGCATTAGTGGCAGATATACACGAGAATGAGCCCGTGGGTTACGCCATTAAATCATTGACAGAAATACTCGATGAAATGCCCATAGTCCTTGGCAGACAGATTAAACTGTGGGAATGGATTTCAAAGTACTACCTGTGCTCATTGGGCGACATCTACAAGGCTGCAATACCTCAAGGTCTGAAGGGAGAATTCAAGCCAAAGACCGAACAGAGAGTACGCCTAACAGCGGAGTATTGCAGCGAAAAATGGATTAACCTGCTTATGCAGTCGCTTGGCAGAGCCCCACGTCAAAAGAGATTGCTCATGACGTTCCTGCAACAGGCCGAACCATTCAGCGAAAATCCAAAAGAGATTTCAAAGCACCGCCTCATTGAAATTGCGCAGGTGCAACCAACAATATACAAACAGCTACAAGACAAAGGTGTCTTTGAAAGTTACGAAGTTGAGATTGGACGACTTGGACGCAACGAAACAACTTGCCAGCCATTGAACACTCTGAACCCTGCACAGCAGAAAGCTTTCAACGAAATAAAGGAATCCTTTGCACACAAGAACGTGACACTGCTTCACGGTGTGACATCGGCCGGAAAGACCGAGGTCTACATACATCTGATTACCGAGGCGATAGCGCGCGGAGAGCAGGTGCTCTATATGCTGCCAGAGATTGCTCTAACCAAACAGATTGTAGAACGATTGCGGAGAGTCTTCGGCGACCGCATTGGGCTTTATCACTCCAAATTCACTGATGCCGAAAGAGTGGAGATTTGGAAAAAACAACTTGGCGACACACCATACGACATTATCCTTGGTGTCCGCTCATCTGTTTTTCTACCGTTCAAGAATTTGGGATTGGTCATCGTTGACGAGGAACACGAGAACAGCTACAAGCAGCAAGAACCGGCACCACGTTACAATGCGCGCAATGCCGCTATTGTCCTGGCATCGTTATATGGAGCCAAGACACTGCTTGGAACAGCTACACCATCCATAGAGAGCTACTATAATGCCACAACAGGTAAATATGCCCTCGTCAACCTGACTACACGCCATCGCGCTGTTCAGATGCCACATATCGAGGTCATAGATATGCAGGAATATACCCGCAAGAAACTGACAGTGGGCCCATTCTCAGACCCATTGGTAGAGGCAATGAGCAAGGCATTGAAAGAGAATAAACAGATAATACTGTTCCAGAACCGCCGTGGCTACTCTCCACAGATAGAATGTCGCACCTGTGGGTGGGTTCCGCGATGCAAGCATTGCGATGTGAGCCTTGCCCTGCACAAAAATTCGAACAAGCTTGTGTGCCACTACTGTGGCTACACCATACCGGCACCAGTACACTGCCCCAACTGCGAAGGACGTAATTTTGCGACCCTGGGTTATGGCACCGAAAAAATTGAAGACGACTTGCAGAACCTCTTTCCCGAAGCCATAATCAAACGAATGGACCTTGACACCACACGCACACGCACTGCATACGAAAAGATTATAAGCGATTTCCAAAATGGGAAAACCGATATACTAATAGGAACACAAATGGTTTCTAAAGGACTCGACTTTGACAATGTAGACGTTGTGGGCATTGTCAATGCCGATACATTGCTCAATTACCCCGATTTTAGAGCAACAGAAAGAGCTTTCCAACTGATGTCACAGGTTGCCGGACGTGCCGGACGAAAGAACGGGCAAGGCAAAGTGTTCCTGCAAACAAAAATGACCGACGCTCCTGTGATTCCACAAATTGTAGAAAACAACTACACAGCCTTCTACGACCAACAGCTACAAGAACGTCTGCTATTCCATTATCCTCCTTTTTATCGGCTCATTTACATATATATGAAACACCGTGACGTGCGCGTGATTGAGGAATTTTCGGAGCTGATAGGCAGACGGATGCGCGAGATTTTTGACAACCGTATATTAGGCCCCGACCTGCCGCCTGTTGCAAAAGTAAAACAACTGTACATCAGAAAAATTGTACTGAAGGTAGAGAACACCCTTTCACAATACAAAGTAAACGAAGTGTTGAAAAGCATACAGCAGGCCTACTGCGAGCAGCCACGCTACCGCTCTGTTGTTATGTATTACGATATCGACCCGCTGTAATTAAAATTACGGCGGTCTTTTTTATAAATAAATCTTAACGGTGCCCCAATTTGTCGGCTAATATTTTGACCTCTGCTATTTATTAGGTAAATTTGCAAAATTTCAAGACAAAAATTCAAATAAAATAATGAAACAGTTCAAAATTTGGAACAACGCCTTGGGATGGTTCACATTCCTCGTTGCAGCATTGACCTACTGCCTTACAGTTGAGCCAACAGCAAGTTTTTGGGATTGCCCCGAGTTTATCCTTTCGGGCAACAAACTTGAGATAGGACACCCGCCAGGTGCACCATTCTTTATGCTTACCGCAAATTTCTTCTCGATGTTCGCCTCACCCGACAAGGTTGCATATATGGTCAACATAATGTCGGCTGTGCTCAGTGCGGCCGGTATACTGTTCCTTTTTTGGAGCATAACCCACCTGACACGAAAACTGCTTGTAGGCAACAGCAAGGAGATTTCCAAAAGCCAGATTATAACAATATTGGCTTCGGGACTTGTGGGTGCATTGGCATATACCTGGAGCGACACATATTGGTTCAGTGCCGTAGAGGGTGAGGTTTACGGATATTCATCGCTCTTTACCGCAGCTGTGTTCTGGATGATTCTGAAATGGGAAGACAGTGCAAACTCGCCTCACAGCGACAGATGGCTTGTACTAATCGCCTATCTCGTAGGCCTCTCCATTGGCGTACACCTGTTGAACCTTTTGTGTTTGCCGGCAATAGTCCTTGTTGTGTACTTCAAGAAATTCCCTAATGCAAACTTCAAAGGTTCGTTGCTTGCTTTGGCTGTATCTGCCGCCATAGTCATGGTCGTGCTGTACGGTATAGTACCCGGTGTAGTAAAAGTCGGTGGCTGGTTTGAACTACTGTTCGTCAACGTTTTAGGACTCTCATTCAATACCGGACTATACTTTTACATCCTGTTGCTCTTCATCACTCTCGTTGCAGGTATCTACTGTACCGAAAAGGGTAAGAACCAGAATGTCATTGCCGGCATCTTCACATTCGCCATTGCACTGTTGGGAATACCATTCTATGGCAACAGTGTCGCAGGAAGCATAACTATCGGCCTGATAGTGCTGGCTGTAATATACATCATCTGCACAAGAAACAGAATATCATACAAAGGAGCTGAAACAGTAAAGAAATACTTGATTAGCCACAGACTATTCAACACATCATTCCTTTGTCTGTTGCTCATTATGATTGGTTACTCGTCATACGCTCTGATTGTGATACGTTCATCGGCAAACACACCAATGGACCAGAACTCGCCCGAAGATATCTTCACACTGGGTTCATACCTCAACCGCGAGCAGTATGGCTCACGACCACTCTTCTATGGCGAGTGCTTTGATGCGGAAGTTGACAGGGACAAGAACGGAGAAGCCTTGTCCGTCAATACAAGTCCCATATATATGCGTGTCGAGAAGAAGAACGTCACAGATCCCGACGAGTATGAGATTATCGATTACAACAAGGAGTATCAGTTTGTACAGAATATGCTTTTCCCACGTATGTACAGCAGCGACCATGCCGGAGAATATGAAAGATGGATTGGGAAAAACATCAAGAATACCCGAAAAGCAAAATTCCCCGAGATAAGGAAGCAGCAGCATAAGCCACTGGAGGTAAAAGTTCCAACACAATTAGACAACCTGAGCTTCTTCTTCAACTACCAGGTTAACCACATGTACTGGCGCTACTTCCTGTGGAATTTCGTCGGCCGCCAGAATGATATACAGAACAATTACGGCGAGAAAGAGTATGGCAACTGGATAAGCGGAATACCCTTTGTCGACAATATGCGCTTGGGCGACCAGGACAAGCTGCCACAGAGCATAAAAGAGAACAAGGGACGAAATGTGTTCTTTGCCCTACCGCTTATTCTGGGCATTATCGGTATCGTATGGCAGTGGACGAACAGCAAAAAGGGGAAACAGCAGTTCTGGGTGGTATTTATGCTATTCTTCATGACAGGCCTTGCAATTGTACTCTACCTGAACCAGACGCCAATGCAACCCCGCGAGCGCGACTATGCTTACGCAGGCTCATTCTACGCATTTGCAATATGGATTGGAATGAGCGTGGCAGGAATAACACATTACGCCAACAAACTGCTTGAGAAATACAACAAAAAATGCAACGGTATTCTCGTAAGCAGCATCGTAGCCCTTATCTGTCTGCTTGTCCCATTGCAGATGGTTTCACAGACCTGGGACGACCACGACCGCAGCGGCCGCTATGCCTGCCCCGATTTTGGAGAGAACTACCTGAACACACTGCCCGACGAAGGTTGTCCTATCATTTTCACCTGTGGCGACAACGACACGTTCCCGCTATGGTATAGCCAAGAGGTAGAAGGTGACCGCACAGATGCACGCGTATGCAACCTGTCATATTTGCAAACCGACTGGTACACCGACCAGATGAAACGTCCGGCATACGACTCAAAGAGCCTGCCAATCACTTGGGACAGAATCAACTACGCAGGAAACACAAACATATATGTCTATGTGTTCCCGATGGAGGATTTCATTATGCAGTACAGCAAAGCCTTCCCAAAGAAATTCGAGGAGGCCTTCGGAAAGAATCCATTCGAAATGAACAAAATCACCAAGCACTGGATTCTAGAGGCCAATGCTCAAAAAAAATCTGACGCACGAAAGATTGTCGATGAGATTATTGACCTGTACGAAGCAGCAGTCAATGAAGGACGTTCAAGAATGGATTATATTGACATTCCAAGGAACATCATTCCTTGCAAAAAACTTTATATCCCAATAGACTCTGCGGCGGTAATGCGTTCCGGAATGATAATTCCACAGGAGTACGAGCTTGACATGCCTGAGTATATGACCATCGACATCAGTGACAAGAGTGTTCTCTACCGTCACGAACTGATTCTATTCGATATGCTTGCCAACGCCGAGAACTGGGAACGTCCAATGTATATGTCAATGACTGTCGGCGAGAAGAACTACCCGTCCGTGCTGACAAAATTCTTCGTACACGAGGGATTGGCATACCGTATTACACCATTCGATTGGAGCAAATTGGGATATGACACAGCAAACGGCGACCACCCTGTAGACATTGACCGCTTCTGCGACAATGTCATCAACCGTTTCAAGTGGGGTGGCGTCAAAGAGAACAAGGACTACTATGCCGATGAAACCATCAGAAGGATGATATGTACTCACCGCAATCTGGTTGCACAATTGGCTACCGAAATGATTAACAGCGAGGTCGAAGATGCCAAGATAATATCAGTGCTGGAAAAAGTTTACAACGAACTGCCAAGTGATATTGTGCCCTATGACGCTCTGAGAGATAACATTATTGCCATAGCAGACGTATACAACATTCTGTACAATGTTCAGCTCGACTACAAGAACGAACTGGAGAAGACAGCCGGAAGCGAGGACTTTATCAGACAGGCTGTCCTCAAAGAGCTGTTCCTTGGCAATGACACATTGGATATGCTAAAGCAAAGAAGGGATGAAATTGCAAACAGCATACTCAAAAACGAGATTGAGCACATAATCTGGTATAATACGTTGAAACCGTACGAAATAAACGATATTATGCTATATCACCGCACATCACTCGTCGGCCATGCTTGGCAGTTGCTTGACAAAGGCAAGAACAGCAATATTGCAAGAGAGGATATTACAGACGCTTTGTGTACAAGTTTCAACACACAGGTGAACACGCTTGACAAAGTCCGCAGCAAGCAAGAGGGCGAGATAAAGAGAATGGTGATAGGAAGCATATACCAGACCCTCAACGATATGAATTTATCAAGCACCGAAATGGTGAAAATTGAGAGAGCGTTGAGAAAACTTATGAAACAGAGTAAATAAGCAGACAGATGTTCATAGAGCAAGTACCCGGCTTTGTACGCAACCTCTTTCCAAAGGCGTTGTGGAGGATGAACCCCGATGAAAAGGCGGTTTACCTCACATTTGACGATGGGCCTATACCCGTCATCACACCTTGGGTTGTCGACTTGCTCGGACGTTATAACATAAAGGCAACATTCTTTATGGTGGGCGACAATGTGCATAAATTTCCACAAGAATATATGCAAGTCATAGAGAACGGGCATAGAGTAGGAAACCACACATTCAACCATCTGAAAGGCTTGTTTACAGGCACAAAGGAATATATCGAGAATGTGGACCAGGCCGATGCCTTCATCCACAGCAACCTGTTCCGTCCTCCACACGGACTTTTACGCCGGAGCCAATACAATGAACTCAGCAAACGCTACCAATTCATTATGTGGGACCTTGTAACACGAGATTACAGTTTTCGACTTTATGGAGAGGACGTGCTTGCGAATGTCAAGAAGTTTGTACGTAATGGCTCAATCATCACGTTCCACGACTCAATGCGTTCCGAGAGCAATCTAAAATATGCTCTTCCGCGTTCCATTGACTGGTTGTTGGAACAGGGGTATGAATTTAAGGTCTTCAAATAATGACAAAAGAAGAACTGACTGCACACATCAAAGCCGAAGCTCTACGCCTCGGCTTTGATGTGTGTGGCATTGTAAAGGCCGGGCCTGTGGCACAAGAGGTGGCCACAATGTTCAACAATTGGATAGAAAGAGGGTGTTGTGCCACTATGCAATACCTTGAGCGCAACTGCGACAAACGACTAGACCCCACTCTGCTTGTCAAAGGATGCAGGAGCGTGATAACCGTAGCCTTAAACTATGCACCACGACAAACTATCGAAGGCATAGCCAACTATGCACAAGGAAAGGACTACCACAAAATTGTAAAAGACCGTCTGTATCTGCTGCTACAATACATAAACAAAATCTGCAACGTTCAAGGGCGCGCCTTCTGCGATTCAGCCCCGATACTCGAACGTTACTGGGCAACAAAAGCCGGCATCGGTTATATTGGACGCAACCGACAGCTGATAATACCCGGCAAGGGAAGCAATTTCTTTTTGGGCGAGTTGCTGGTTGATATTGAATTGTGCTACGACGCGCCATTGGTTGGCAACCTCTGTGGAAACTGCCACAGATGCATTGACAACTGCCCGGGCAAAGCATTGAGCGACAATGGACTTGACGCAAATAAATGCCTTTCATACCTCACCATAGAACACCGTGGCGAACTACCTGAAAATATCGGTGAAATGATGGAAAACTGTTTCTATGGATGTGACCGTTGCCAAACAGTGTGCCCGCACAACCGTTTCTCAACCCCCAACAACAATAGCGAGTTGCAACCTAACGACACGCTCTTGCAGATGACAAAAGAGATTTGGTACAATCTCACCCAAGAGGATTACAATGTACTATTTTCCGAAAGTGCTGTTGAGAGATGCGGATATGAGCAACTTATGCGCAATATTGCACTATTCAGAAAAGCACAGGGAAAGGACTGGCAACAAGACTTCACAGGCATAACAGAAGAGATAAAATAACGTTTCTTTACGAAATATTTCCCGGGAAACATTTTTTATCTCTTTTTTTTGTATTTTTACGCTCCAAAGGAGAAAAAAGGACTGAAGCCCGTTTCGCCCTAAAGAAACAATGGTAATATGGTCAAGAAATTTGATTTTTTAGTTATCGGTTCCGGTATCGCCGGAATGAGTTACGCTCTCAAGGTTGCCAACAAAGGCAAAGTAGCACTTGTGTGCAAGACAACATTGGAGGATGCCAACACCTTTTTCGCACAAGGCGGTATTGCATCGGTTACAAATGAACTGGTCGACAACTTCGACAAACACATTGAAGATACAATGATTGCCGGCGACTGGATAAGTGACCGTGCAGCTGTGGAAAAAGTGGTACGCGAAGCCCCGTCACAGATTAAAGCATTGATAGATTGGGGAGTAGACTTCGACCGCGATGAAGATGGCAACTTCGACCTGCACCGCGAAGGAGGCCACTCCGAGTTCCGCATACTGCACCACGCCGACAATACCGGTGCAGAGATTCAGGAGTCACTGATAAAGGCCGTACGCAAGCATCCGAACATAACAATCTTTGACAACCATTTCGCAATAGAAATTCTCACACAACACCATTTGGGAGTTGAAGTAACACGCCAGACACCGGACATTGAGTGTTACGGAGCATACGTTCTTGACATTGCCACCAATGAAGTCCACACATTCCTGAGCAAAATAACCCTGATGGCTACCGGTGGATGTGGAGCAGTCTACAAAACAACCACCAACCCACTTGTTGCCACCGGTGACGGAATAGCAATGGTCTACCGTGCGAAAGGAACAGTGAAAGATATGGAATTTATACAGTTCCACCCCACAGCTCTCTACAATCCGGGTGACAGACCATCGTTCTTGATAACCGAGGCGATGCGCGGATATGGCGGCATACTGCGCACAAAGGACGGCAAGGAGTTCATGCACAAATATGACCCGCGCCTGTCACTTGCACCGCGCGACATTGTGGCACGTGCCATTGACAACGAGATGAAACACAGAGGTGACGACCACGTCTATCTCGATGTCACACACAAGAACCCCGAAGAAACAAAACGTCATTTCCCGAACATATACGAGAAGTGCCTCTCGCTTGGCATTGACATCACAAAGGAGTATATCCCCGTTGCACCGGCTGCGCATTACCTTTGCGGTGGCATCAAGGTAGACCTCAACGCAGCATCAAGCATACACCGTCTGTATGCAGTGGGCGAATGTTCCTGCACGGGCCTGCACGGCGGAAACCGTCTGGCAAGCAACTCTTTGATTGAGGCCGTCGTATATGCCGACGCTGCAGCAAAACACTCACTTGCTCATTTCAAAGAATACAGCTACAAGGACGATATCCCGGAATGGAACGACGAGGGTACAAAAATGAACGAGGAGATGGTGCTCATCTCACAGGATGCCAAAGAGGTTCAACAGATAATGAGCACATACGTCGGCATAGTACGCACCAATCTGCGCCTCAAACGTGCGTGGAACCGCCTTGACCTCTTGTATGAGGAGACCGAGGAGCTTTTCAAACAGAGCGTTGTGAGCCGTGAATTATGCGAACTGCGTAATATAATCAATGTCGGCTATTTGATTATGCGTCAAGCAATGGAACGCAAGGAGAGCCGTGGCTTACACTATAATATAGACTATCCCAAGACCGATAAATAAAAGGACAAAAAACAGATAAGAAATGCCGGAAAAGAAATCTCTTCTCCGGCATTTCTTTTGTTCACATTTTTTTGAAAATTAGCACTATATTTATAGTGGAAAATCGCTCAAAAAAATCTAACTTTGTAAAGAAATAGCCACACTTCGGTTCAAAGCAACGCAAAGTATTGGCTTTCAGTTTTTAGAACAAATTTTTAACACACTAATATGTCAACAAAAAGAATTAAATCGGCATTGGTTTCCGTTTTCTACAAAGACGGTCTGGACGAGATTATCAAGCTGCTTCATGCAGACGGTGTTCAACTCATTTCAACAGGTGGCACACAGCAGTTCATCGAGTCACTCGGCATCCCCTGCACTGCAGTGGAGAGCCTCACAGGTTACCCATCTATTTTGGGTGGTCGCGTAAAGACCTTGCATCCAAAGGTATTCGGTGGCATCCTTGGCCGCAGAGAACTTGAGAAAGACCAGCAGCAGATGGCAGAATATGAAATTCCCGAGATTGACCTTGTAATTGTTGACCTCTACCCATTCGAGCAGACCGTTGCGTCGGGTGCTCCTGAAGCAGATATAATCGAGAAGATTGACATAGGTGGCATATCACTCATCCGTGGTGCTGCAAAGAACTTCAACGATGTTGTTATCGTAGCAAGCAAGGCACAGTATGCTCCACTCCACGAGATTTTGAAGAACAACGGTGCACAGACAACCCTTGAAGAGCGTCGTTTCTTCGCAAAAGAGGCGTTTGCAGTATCATCTTCATACGATTCTGCAATCTTCAACTACTTCGACAAGGAGAGCAACAGCGCATTCCGCCAGACAAACGACACACCAATGTCATTGCGTTATGGCGAGAACCCACATCAGAAGGGAGCTTTCTATGGCAACTTCAACGATATGCTCGAGCAGATTCACGGCAAGGAGATTTCATACAACAACCTCCTCGACATCAACGCTGCCGTAGAACTCATCAATGACTTCGCAGGCGAAACAACATTCGCCATCCTCAAGCACAACAATGCTTGCGGTTTGGCTTCACGCCCGACATTGGCCGAGGCTTGGGATGCAGCACTTGCAGGCGACCCTGTATCGGCATTCGGCGGTGTGCTCATTGCAAACGCAAATGTTGACAAGGCAACAGCTGAGAAGGTGAACGAGATTTTCTTCGAGGTTATCATCGCTCCAAGCTACGATGCTGATGCTCTTGAGGTACTCAAGCAGAAGAAGAACCGTATCATCCTTATCCAGAAGTCTACCGAAATGCCCGAAAAGACATTCCGCAGCGTGCTCAACGGTGTTCTTGTACAGGACCGTGATGCAAAAGTGGAAACAGCCACAGACTTGCAGACTGTATCAAAGGTTGCTCCAAAGGCCGAGGAGATTGAGGATATGCTTTTTGCCAACAAGATTGTAAAGCACAGCAAGAGCAACGCTATTGTTCTGGCAAAGAACAAGCAACTCATCGCAAGTGGTGTAGGACAGACATCGCGCGTGGACTCACTCCGTCACGCCATAGAGAAGGCCGGCAATTTCGGTTTCTCTCTCCAGGGCAGTGTAATGGCAAGCGATGCGTTCTTCCCATTCCCCGACTGCGTACAGATTGCACACGAAGCAGGTGTTACAGCAGTTGTTCATCCAGGCGGTTCAATCCGCGACAAGGAGTCGGTTGACTATTGCGATGCAAACGGAGTTGCTATGGTAATCACCGGTTTCCGCCACTTCAAACATTAATTTTAAAAAACAGAACAAGAAAATGGGTCTATTTTCATTTACAAAAGATGTTGCCATTGACTTGGGTACAGCCAATACCATCGTTTCATACGATGGCAAGATTGTAGTCGACGAGCCATCTGTTGTAGCCATCGACGGAACAAAAAAGATGATTGCCGTTGGTAAGAAGGCAAAGCAGATGCACGAGAAGACCAACCCCAATATACAGACCATACGACCATTGAGGGATGGTGTCATCGCAGACTTCTATGCCTGCGAAATGATGATGCGTGGCTTCATAGAGAAGGTAAACATGGGTAGCAAGCTGTTCACACCTTCGCTACGAATGGTCATTGGCGTGCCTTATGGTTCAACTGAAGTCGAGCTACGTGCCGTACGCGACTCTGCAGAGCACGCCGGCGCACGCGACGTATATCTCATCTACGAGCCAATGGCATCGGCTCTCGGTATCGGTCTTGACGTGACAGCACCCGAGGGTAACATGGTGGTTGACATAGGTGGTGGTTCAACTGAAATCGCAGTAATATCACTTGGCGGTATCGTATCAAATGGCTCATTACGCACTGCCGGCGACGATTTCACAGCCGACATTCAGGATTACATGAGCCGTCAGCACAATGTACGCGTCAGCGAGCGTATGGCTGAGCGTATCAAGATTCACGTAGGTTCTGCCCTTACAGACCTTGGTGACGAGGCCCCACAGGACTATGTTGTACACGGTCCGAACCGCATTACAGCGATGCCAATTGAGGTTCCAGTATGCTATCAGGAGATTGCACACTGTATTGACAAATCAATCATCAAGATTGAGAATGCCATTATCAGTGCTCTTGAGCAGACACCACCCGAATTGTATGCCGACATTGTACACAACGGTATCTACCTTGCAGGTGGAGGTGCGTTGCTCCGAGGTCTCGACAAGCGCTTGTCAAACAAGATAAATATTCCTTTCCACATCGCAGAGAACCCACTCTACTGCGTTGCCAAGGGAACATCGCTCGCGCTCAACGACCTTACATATCCATTCCTGATGAGATAAAGCAGATACCGTGCGGTCAATACTGGATATTCTAATCAAGCACAATCACTGGTTCCTATTCCTGCTATTGGAGGGAATCAGTTTTGTGCTTGTTGTCTTTTTCAACAACTACCAAAGAGCAACAATATTCACATCGGCTAACAGCATTGCGGGAAACATCTACTCTGCAATAACCAATGTGGACAGTTATTTTGGACTGAAAAGCGAAAATGAAATCCTCGTTGACCACAACAAGAAGTTGATAAACGACATTGAAATTCTCAAAGCCCGTTTAAGAGAATATGAGGACAGCGCATCAATAGCAAACATGCAATTCACCTCGCAACATAACGAAGGCTTCTACTACAACACAGCAAAAGTGGTCAACAACTCCATAAACAAGGTGAACAACTACATCACCATTGACAAAGGCACATCACAGGGCGTAAACAGCCAAATGGGAGTGTTCAACGATCAAGGAGTAATAGGAGTCACATACACCTCGTCAAGCAACTATACGGTTGTGATGCCATTGCTTAACAGCAAGAGCATAATCAGCTGCAAGGTAAAAGACAAGGGATTGTGCACACTTAAATGGGACGGTATGGAAACGCGCTACTCCTACCTCATAGACCTGCCAAGGTATGAACTGTTTGAAAACGGAGATACAGTTGTCACAAGCGGTTTCTCATCAATATTCCCGGCAGGTATTCCTTTGGGACGGATAGACAGGCTTGAAGATTCTGCTGACGGACAGTCGTACCGTGCCAGAGTGGAATTGTTTGTAGATTTCTCTGACATAGACAATGTGTTTGTTGTAGGCAACAGCAACAGAGAGGAACAGGAAGAATTGGAAGAAATCTTCAATTGAGCCAATTATGACAAGCAAGACAATCACACGAACAAGAAATTTTGTGCTACTGACACTGGCACAAGTGATTATATTCAGCCAAATACACCTGTTTGGCTATGCCACCGCTTGCATATTTACCATATTCCTGTTAAAATTGCCACGCCACACCACCCAGAATGAGACAATCATCTGGGGTTTCCTGTTCGGTATCATAACCGATATATTCTGCAACACTCCGGGTATTCATTCCGCAGCAGCAACATCGATGGCTTTCTCGCGTAAATACATATTGGCAGCATTTACACACAAAGGACTCCCCGACGACTTTATTCCGGGAGTGAAAAGCCTGAAATGGGGCGGTTACATCGTTTATGCCATCATCTGCATTGCAATATTCTATGCAGTGCTGTTCCCTCTTGAACTATTCGCGATAAGACACTTCACGACACTGCTGATAAGCACCTCCAGCAGCATCGCGCTCACAATGCTGTTCGTTATTGTAGCAGAATTCTTCTCGCCAAACAAGTGACAATATGAAAGACAACAGCTACGAAAGCCGGAGATACATATTGTCAGGTGTTGTCCTGCTGATATTCATCACATACATAGTACAACTATTCTCCCTACAGATAGACAACGAGGACTATAAAAGCAAGGCAGACAGCAATGCTTTCTACAAAAAGACTCTCTATCCATCAAGAGGACAGATGTATGACCGCAACGGAGAACTGCTGGTTTACAACAAGCCTGCCTATGATATAACATTCGTTCCTCGTGAAATAAAGGGTCTTGACACATTGGAGCTGTGCAACACGTTGGGAATAACCATTGAGGACTTCGACAAACGAATGCTTCGCGTTAAAGACAAGAAGCTCAATCCAGGATATTCACAATACACAGAACAGGTATTTATGACACAGATTCCAATGGAGGAATTTGCTGTTTTTCAAGAGAAGAATTTTCTATTCAAAGGCTTCTACATACGCAAGCGATACATAAGACAGTACAGCCACAATGTTGCAGGTGTACTCTTTGGAGATATTGGAGAAGTATCACAAAGGCACATTAAAAAAGACGCATACTACCAGCAGGGTGATTACATCGGAACACAAGGACTTGAGGCTTCGTACGAAAAACATTTACGCGGAGAGAAAGGCACAGAAGTCTTGCTACGCGATGCCCGCGGCCGAATACAAGGCAAGTACAACGATGGCGCGCTCGACACTCCGGCTGTGAGAGGAAAAAACCTTACACTAAGCCTTGACATTGAGCTGCAGATGCTTGGAGAGCGTCTTATGCAGAACAAGATAGGAAGTATCGTAGCCATAGAACCCAAAACAGGTGAGATACTCTGCATGGTATCATCCCCCTCATACGACCCGTCACTGCTGACCGGACGCAACAGAGGCAAGAACCACAAGATGCTGACAAGCGACAAGAGCAAGCCTTTGCTGAACCGCGCCATAATGGGTACATACCCTCCCGGTTCAACATTCAAGACCTCGCAGGCTGCGATGTTCCTTGAAGAGGGAGTCGTGACACCACAGACAGCATTCCCCTGCAATATGGGCTTTGTCTTCAATAAATTCAGACTGGGATGTCACGCCCACTCATCGCCGACAGCACTCAAAGACGCGATTGCAACATCCTGCAACGCCTATTTCTGCTGGGGATTACACCGAATGTTCGGTATGAGTAAATATGGAGGTACCAAAGCTGCTATGAACAAATGGCGCGACTATATGGTATCTATGGGATTCGGATACACTCTTGGAGTAGACCTTCCGGGCGAGGTGCGTGGTATGATTCCGAATGCAGAATATTACACACGCCACTACGGGAACTATTGGCGTGCAGTAACAGTCATAAGCATATCCATAGGACAAGGCGAGGTAACACTCACTCCATTACAAATTGCAAACCTTGGAGCAATCATTGCAAACAGGGGAGAATACATTGTCCCCCACATGGTAAAAGAGATAGAGAACGACACCATAGCAAGCATGTATTTTACCCCAAAAAGCACAATGGTGAGTGCAGCTTCATACGAGGAGGTAATAAAGGGTATGCGTCACGCCGTTGTTGCCGGTACCTGCCGAGCAGCAAACATCCCCGGACTCGACGTGTGCGGAAAGACCGGTACGGCCGAGAACAAGGGTAACGACCACTCGGTGTTCCTGGGCTTTGCTCCTATGAATTCACCAAAGATTGCTGTTTCGGTATATGTGGAAAACGGTGGATTCGGAGCAGAATACGGTGTTCCAATAGGTGCACTAATGATAGAAAAGTACTTGACCGGCAACCTTACCGAAGAGAGTGAGCAAAAGGCTGAAACCATCAGTAAAAAGAGGATTTACTATGGAAAGGAAGAGCGATAATATTTTCAAACGACTCGACTGGTGCACAGTGATACTGTTTGCACTGCTTGCCACAATGGGATGGCTTGCTATATGTGGGTCGACACACAGCTATATCGACACAAGTTTCGCGGAGTTCTTCAACCAGGACGAACGAAGCGGAAAACAGGCAATGTGGATGGGCATATCTCTTTTATGTGGCTCCATCATGCTGTGTGTTCCCAAGCACACATATCGCAACTTATCCGTCATCCTATATGCCGGCACGATGTTACTTGGAATTCTGACAATATTCATAGCAACAGACATCAAAGGCTCACGTTCCTGGATATCAGCCGGCCCATTCAGCATACAGCCTGCCGAATTTATGAAATTCGCCACAGCACTGATGCTTGCCACATTCATCGGTCGCAGGGAGTTCAAGATAAGCAAGAACAACGACTTCTTCAAGGCAGTTGGCATAATACTCTTGCCAATGATTATAATTATGGCACAAAAAGAAACAGGCAGTGCCTTGGTCTACTTGGCATTATTCCTTGTATTATATCGCGAAGGAATGACCGGAATATTCCTGTTGACAGCCGTAAGCGCCATAATATACTTTGTTGTGGGAGTAAAATATGACAATGAGATAATGTCCAAATTGCCTATAAGCATCGGGCAATACGCACCCACCGTAATAATACAGATAATATCCATTGCTGTTGTAAAGTTCTGGTGCAAGAACAACAGGACGTTCATAGTACTGCTTACGACAAACGCCATTGTCACATTATGTTCGTTCTGGATTGCGATATACCTTGTTGAATTCAACATAATGATTACCCAATATCTGCTTTTGGCTTTCAATGTGGTATATCTGGCAATACAGGCAAGGCTACGCAAAGAGAAAAAGAACCTATGGGTTGCGCTGTACATAATTGGAGCAATAGCTTTCAACTATTCCTGCAACTATGTCATGCACAACATTTTGCAACCGCACCAAAAGGTCAGAGTCGAGGTATTGTTGGGATTAAAGGAAGAACTGACCGGAGCCGGATACAATGTACACCAGTCCAAAATAGCCATTGGTTCGGGTGGAGTCTTCGGTAAAGGATTCCTGAACGGTACACAGACAAAATTGAAATATGTCCCGGAGCAAGATACCGATTTCATTTTCTGTACGATAGGCGAAGAACAAGGATTTGCCGGGTCGGTTTTTGTACTGGCAATGTTCATAACGTTCATACTAAGAATAATACACCTTGCCGAGCGCCAGAACGACCGGTTCGGACGGGCATACGGCTATGCCATTGCATCAATATTTTTCCTGCATTTTACTATAAACATAGGAATGGTGCTAGGGCTTGTTCCTGTGATAGGAATTCCATTGCCATTCTTCAGCTATGGAGGTTCATCCTTTCTTGGATTCACCATTCTGCTATTCATCTTCTTGCGAATAGATGCCGACAGGGACAAATAAACGGTACTCTACCTTTTTGTAGCCGCCATCTTGACACCAACATCAAAAATATCAGGCAACACATTATCGTGCATAATGTGTGAAACCTTAAACGTCAATGTGTCGGTGTAAGAAGCAATGATTGACGACGCATCGCTCTCATTCTGATATATAGTCCCGGCTGTACTGCCCAGTCTGCGACCATCATCATCATAGATTTTACAACAGAGAGTATCAACAGAAATCAACACCGTATCCTTCCACGATTCAACGCGCATAAGCAGATTCTTATACCTGTAACCGGCACCATATCTCACTTGGAGCACATATTCCATTTCCGAGCCGTAGGAGAGTATAGAAGAGCCATCATAAACAAACGACAGGGTGTCGTCAGATGCCCATCCCACGCTATCCACCTGTTCAAAACGATGGAAAACTGTTCCGTCGCACGACGCAAGCAACACAACAGACAACAACAGAGCTTTAAGCCTCAGCAGCCCCACCCTTCTTATCTTTTTTAGCATTTCCTCTTTTCTGCTCGTTACGATGTCCACCACCCTTACGACGTTTCTTGTTGCTTCGCTGAACGGAATCGAAACGGTTGATATTCTCCTGTTCAAGCAAGTCAACAGGACGCTTGGGCTCTTGAGAATTTTCATTGTTCAAACTGTCGGGGCGCTCTCCGCGCTTGTTCATCTCAATGACGGCAAATGCCCTGCGGCCGGTTATTGTCACAAGATTTGCCGGAATATGCTTGTCGGTAGAGTAGGTCACCTCGCCACGCATGATGTCACACTTGAAGAAGTAGTATGTACCATCCTTTGTTTCAAGCTCCACGTCGCGTTGTGGCAATCTCTTTGAAGCCTCAACATAGGCATCGACCTCATAGTTAAGACAACATTTAAGCTTTGCACACTGTCCTGCAAGTTTTTGAGGATTGAGTGACACATCCTGAAAACGCGCCGCAGACGTTGACACCGACACGAAATTGGTGGTGAATGTCGCACAACAAAGTTCTCTGCCACAAGGGCCTATGCCACCGATGCGGCCGGCCTCCTGACGGGCACCAATCTGTTTCATTTCAATTTTCACCTTGAAAACATCGGCAAGAACCTTAATCAACTGACGGAAATCGACACGGTTATCGGCAATATAATAGAAAATAGCCTTTAAGCCATCGCCCTGATACTCGACATCGCCAATTTTCATATCAAGATTAAGTTCCTTCGCTATCTGACGCGAACGTATCATTGTATCGTGTTCACGCGCCTTGGCCTCCTCGAACTTTTCCATATCCACGGGACGAGCCTTGCGGTATATGCGTTTGAATTCGCTCTCGGGAGTGAGGCGCGTCTTCTTCAATTGCAACAGCACAAGACGACCGGTCATAGTCACTTTGCCGATATCGTGGCCGGGACTAGCCTCAACAGCCACAACATCACCTTTTTGCAAAGGGATATTGTTACTGTTCCGATAATACCCCTTACGGGTATTCTTGAACTGTACTTCTACAATATCGGTATACTCCTCGTTGCCAGGCACGGCGGCAAGCCAGTCAAAGGTATTCAATGGAGCATCCATTCTGCCACAGCCTTTGCAACAAATGCCGGCACAGCCATTGTTCTCTTTATATCTTTTTTCCATTATCTATTTTTTATCCAAACAATCATCCTCAACGACATATCGAAGAAGACCATTTTTGCATTAACATTCTGTTCTATGTGTCTTTGGGTTTCGGAGAGTTCTTCCATTATACCGAATATATTGCGTTCGTTCACAAAAGGAGAGAACCTTATTGAGAAATTACGCTCGGCCTGTGACATATAAAGCATCTCCTCTTCCTTGAAGTTCATAATGAAATTCTCTCGTATCATACGCTGACAGTAGTCGAGCAAGCGTTTCTGTCTTTCACGTCCCATTGCGGCAACCTGTTCACTCCAAGCCTTCATCTCGCGTATATTGCGAGCGTATGCCACACGCATCAACTGCATAAAGAGGTCGAGATACAAAGCCTTTTCTTCGCTAACAGACAGCATCTCCTCGGCCTTTTCCCAGTTACCCGCACTTTGCTGTGCAACAACCTTTGCATCATCAAAAGCCAATCCATAACGCGCCACTAGCGCATTCTCAATATCTGTTTTGGCAATACGCGGAACATCAATACGTTGTGTACGGCTCAATATTGTAGCAATTATCTTGTCCGGTTCTTCCGAAACAAGCAGGAATAGGGTCTTGTGCGGTGGCTCCTCTATAATCTTTAACAGTTTGTTTGAACAGGCCTCCTTCATCTTTTCGGGCAGCCAAATGATGACGACCTTCCATCCGCCCTCGCGCGACTGCATTGACAACTTGTGCAGTATCTCGCTACTCTCGCGCTCATATATCATTGGCTGCTGATTCTCGACATCAAGTTTCGCCAACCAATCGTCATAGCTGAAATATGGATTCTTCAAAAGCAGTTCGCGCCACTCGGCAATATAATCATCACTCACCGGCGCACTATCCGAGCCCTTTTTCTTCTTGACAGGAAAAACAAAATGAAGGTCACTATGAATATATTTTCCCAGCTTTACACAAGCCGGACAACCTCCACATGCATCATTGCCGCCACCGTTTCCACACAGGATATAATTTGCAAGCGCAATGGCGATTGGCAATTTTCCGTCACCTTGAGGGCCACTGATGAGCAGAGCGTGCGCGAGCTTGTTCTCGTTGACGCTGCGACGCAGCCTGTCAACGATAGCCCCTTGTCCTATTATATCTTTAAAGAAAACGCCCATCAGTACACTGCTTTTGCTATATTATAAACACTGTCAAACGCATTGAGCGTATAGAAGTGCAGACTTGGCACTCCATGCTCCTTCAATTCTTTGCACTGTTGTATACCCCATTCGCAACCAACCTGGGCAACTGCGGCATCATCCTTACATTTCACAAGTTCCGCAACCAGTTCCGCAGGCAAATCAACACGGAATGTCTTTGGCAACACATTCAGTTGCGAAAGGCGATGTATTGGTTTTATTCCAGGGATTATAGGGATATTTATGCCTATTTGTCTTGCGCGTTCTACAAAAGTGAAATACTTGTTGTTGTCAAAAAACATCTGAGTCACAGCATACGCTGCACCCTCATCGGCTTTTTGTTTAAGAACAGCAAGGTCACTATCCATATTTGGAGCCTCTTCGTGCTTCTCAGGATAACAGGCAACACCATACGAGAATGGAATTCCAGGCTCTTTTATAGGTGTCCCGTCAACGAAAAAGCCCTCGTTGAAACGATTTACCTGACGCAACAGGTCTATGGCATATTTATTGCCACGCTTTGCCGGGAGTGTATTTGCATCGCCCTTACACTTGTCGCCCTGCAGCACCAGAATATCTGTAATACCGGATAATTGCAGGTCAATAAGCGCATATTCAGTATCCTCAAGCGTATAACCGTTGCATAGGATATGAGGAACAACAGGAACGCCATAACGATGATGAATTGCCGCAGCAACAGCAACTGTTCCCGGACGACGGCGTATTGAGCCAAGCCTGTATGTACCATCTCCAAGACTCTGATACACAGGCTCGCTATGATGGGTGGTTATATTGATGTAACCAGGATTGAATTCCATCAAGCGGTCAATATTCCCAAAAAGTTTTCCGGTGCCGACACCTTTCAATGGCGGAAGCACCTCAAACGAGAAGGCAGTATCTGAAGACGAATTTATATAATCGATTACTCGCATACTTTTCACTTATAAAAGCCTTTGACAAGGCATATTATCAAAAACACAAAGATAATTCAAGGCGTGTGGAGTTCAAAATAAGTTGAATGTTTTTTTAACACGCCTTTTCCCTTTATACAGCGCACAATATCCGCCCAAAAGCTCAACGTGCGCTATCACGCAACACCAACAACCCCTCCGGGCCTGTATTGAACAGCAGGTCGACAACACTCAAGGAGGGGATAAACCCATTGCGACCTGCAAAAACCTGATAGTAGGGCTGCAATGCCACATCGTCGATTGTTTCCAAAGCTTTTGGCTCGGCAATGCGACGCAAATCGACAACACCAGCGGCATCAGCACGATTTTCAGAAAGAAACCTCACCTCTCTTTGGAGCCCTAAAAGTTCACTCACGACACTATGCAAACGAAGGTTGAAATCCATAAGGAAACCATCGCGCTCCTCATAGAAATGGGCAAAATCATCGGCATAATATTCAAAGAACGGACTCTTGCGATAAGCACTCACAATTGCATTCCAGTGCTGATGACGCCAATTTCCGTGTTCGCTGATGCGCACATCACGCATTGCCATCTTCCCCCCATCGTGCACAACCGGAATTGTCAACGGCAAAGTACCATTCTCGGTTGCTATTACGGCACGGTTACGGTATGTCTGCTTCACGAAAGGCGAAACATCATCCACAACAAGTGCACTGGCAGCATATAACCGCGCATAGAGAGGCACGGGGGCAAGGTAAAGGGCGTGAGTCAGAATTTCCATTACAAAAATCAATCGAAGGAACTTACACTGCGGAACATACGGTTCCAACGGATTTTGCCATCAAACCAACCGCAATCCTTGTCAAGCGACAGCCACACAAAAAGAGCCTTTCCAACAATATGATCCTCGGGTACAAAACCCCAACAGCGCGAATCGGCACTGTTATGACGATTGTCACCCATCATCCAATAGTAATCCATTCCAAAGGTATAACTGTCACTCTCTACGCCATTGATAAAAATCTTTCCATCCTTCACCTCAAGAGTATTTCCCTCGTACGCCACTATAGGACGCTCGTATATGGAGATGTTGTCAAGAGTCAACTTCACACTCTCGCCACGTTTCGGTATCCACACCGGTCCATAATTATCGACGCTCCATCCTTGGTTTCCGTTGAGCGGATAGATACCGAATGTTGAATTCTGTTCCGAAATCTTTATACTTTTACACAAACGTTTATCGGCCTTGATTCCATTATAAGCCTCAACAGTCAAAGGAATTTCTCCAATCCAGAGTGCTCTGTTCGCACTACGTAAAGTATCAAGCAAACCGACAGACAAGCCATATTCCGAACATACATTATCCGTCAATGACTGTGGATAGACATTTGCCAAGGCCATCAAATCCTCCTTGCTGATATTCCACTTGCGACGTTGTTCCTCGGTAAGCATACGTGTCAGCACTACGTTGTATTTGTACTGCACATTATTCTGCTGTGAAATCTCCTCGCCATTGATAAATACCGATTTGTTCTTTATCTCGAGCTGTTCGCCCGGCAAACCGACACAACGCTTCACATAATTCTCGCGACGGTCAACCGGACGGTGAACGATTTCACCATAAATTTGAGGATTTGATTCTATATAATCGTATCCGGCTTTGTAAATCTTCTCGTACAATGGACGTGCCTCTTTTGCCGGCATATCAAAGACATTGAAGACACTCTCTCCCAAAGAGCGGCTCAACACTTTAAAACCTTCACTGTAACACGTTCCGTGAAAATCTATAAGCGCAGGATTGGTTGTTGCGACATCGCCGGCAGGATAATTGAAAACGACAATATCGCCACGTTCAATACCTTCAATTCCCGGCACACGTTCATAATCCCATTGAAGCGCATCAATATAGCTCTTTCCACCAACAACTGGCATTGTGTGTTGTGTAAGAGGCATGCTCAACGGGGTCTGAGGCTTACGGGGACCATAATTGAATTTGCTCACAAAAAGGTAATCACCGACAAGCAAAGTCTTTTCGAGCGAAGATGTAGGGATGACATAGTTCTGGAAAAAATAGATATGGACAAAATAGACCGCTACCAGAGCAAAGACTATCGAATCGACCCAGCTCATGATATTGCGTGCAGTCTTATTCTCCCACTTTTTCCACCATTTCCAAGGGATGAAGCGTGTAGTGTAAACATCAATTATGAATGGTATTACAAGCACACCCATCCAACTTCTCACCCATACAAGAAAAGCAATATAAAGCGCAAGATACACACACATCTTAACAAGCGCATTGCGGGTAGTCTTCACTCTCCTGCCTAAAAAACGAAATTCCAAATCCATAGGCAACAATCTTTAGAAATCCAACAAATCCTTCATACCAAGCAAGCCGCTATGGCCGGCTGTATACTCAGCAGCAATCACAGCACCCAACGCAAAGCCGTTTCGGTTGTGAGCATCGTGAGTAATGGTTATGGTATCTTCGTCCGAGCCATAGGTAATTGTATGAATTCCGGGGACCTCGTCACGGCGTATTGCATCAATCTTAATATCGGTGGGCCCAGGGATTGCACCCTTAGTCACAGTACCGTCGGGATTAGTGAGATCACCCATCACCCAGTTGAACTTGTGGTCGATATTCTCTAAAATACCCTCGGCAAGGGTTATCGCAGTTCCACTAGGGGCATCGAGCTTGTGAATGTGATGGGTCTCTTCAATCTTGACCCTGTAGTTGTCGAAATTGCTCATTATACGGGCAAGATAGCGGTTTACCGCCGAGAAGATTGCCACGCCGAGGCTGAAATTGCTCGACCAGAAGAGTGTCTTTCCCTCTTTTTCGCATTTTTCGCGCATATCGGCCTCATTCTGCTGAAACCAACCCGTACTGCCACTCACCACCTTTACACCGGCGTTCATAGCTTCAACGCAATTGCCATAAGCAACGTGCGGAGCAGTAAATTCAATGGCAACATCGGCACTTGCAAAAGCCTCACTTTTAATGTCATCGTGATTGTGAACATCTATTATAGACACAATCTCGTGTCCTCTCTCAAGGGCAATCCTCTCAATGGTTTTGCCCATTTTTCCATATCCTATAAGAGCTATTTTCATACTTCTCATTTTTATTTCCGCGAAGATAACTAATTTTTTACTTAAAAAAGTTAATTTAATTATAAATAACAAAAAAGAGCAGCCCTTAAACCACTCTTTCCCGTATTACTTTTTTTGCATTTTTCGCGCAAGCCACCTTCTTACAGGTTCATCATACAGTTTAAGACAAATAAGTGCAAGCACAATACTTGAAACAACAACAATCAAAGCCACCCCCAAGCATTCATTCAGCGTGTAAACTTTTTTCTCAATTAGCCAAGCATAGAAGATGTACATTATCGGGTAGTGAACGATATACAGCGGATAGGACAAATCGCCAAGCATACGGTTGAGCTTTCCGACGCGACCGCTCACGCGCCCACACGCGCCCAACCACACAAGCAACGGGAATAAAAAGGCAATACAAACGACCTCATAAAGACTATTAAGACTTATGCTATAATCAGGTTTGATATATGGCACAGCAAACAGCATAACAAGAACAATGCTGCATATCCAAAAAGCCCCCTTAACCTTACTGGGCTTGAATATACGCGCAAGCAGCATACCCATAGTAAAGGGGAAGAGCATACGCACCAAACCACCCCAGAAGTTCACCTCGTCAACAGTCCAGCCAACGCCTACCATATCATACCCCGATACATTCCCTACAAAAAACCATATATGCAGACACCCCAGCACAACCACCAGAATTGTAAGGATTTTTACAGATAAACGACGAATTACAAGCGCATAAAGAATATTACCGATATACTCAAAAAAGAGCGACCATCCGGGACCATTCAGCGGGAACATCTCGCCATTGCCACGGACTTCGTATGGAACACCTGGAACTGCGGGTATCATGAACATACTCAACAACACGGCAACCATAACCCAACTTACAGATGCCGATGTGCCATCCCACTTCTCGAATCCAACAACAGCAAAAGCAATCAGACCTATAAACGCGCCCATCACAAGCATTGGATGCAGACGGATTAAGCGACGTTTGAAAAATTGCCAAGTGCTCATTTTCCCCCAACGGTCGTCATAGGCATAACTTATCACAAAACCAGACAGGATAAAGAAGAAATCCACTGCAATATGTCCGTGATTGAGTGTTGTTATCAAGCCGCTCCCCGCCCCGTTTGTTGCTTCAGCAAAGGCAAGCCCCTCGAAAACATGATAAAAAAGCACCAGAATGGCAGCCACTCCGCGCAGACCGTCAAGCAGTTCATAATGAGGTTTGGTGTCAGTAAAATTCACCGATGAAATTGATGTTTTTTGCATAGTATAGTTTTATTGTGTTCAAGACCAAACAACATCAAAAAGCCCTATAACAACTTTTTGAGTAACGGACAAATGTAATATTTTTATCATTAATGGCAAAGGACAGATACTCGGCTATCGCATTTTTGGTCATTTCTTTCTCGCGCGTATGCCCGCTATTTAAAATAAAATAGTTACTTTTGCCATTTGTAACAGACTTCGGTCAAAATCATAGCAACAACAAAAATCAAAATACTACAGAAATGGAAAAGAAATTCAAAAGAACACTTGTGACATCGGCTCTTCCATATGCCAATGGTCCTGTTCACATTGGACACCTTGCAGGAGTTTATGTTCCTGCCGACATCTATGTCCGCTATCTGCGCCTCAAAGGCGAAGACGTACTCTTCATCGGCGGTAGCGATGAGCACGGCGTGCCCGTTACCATCCGCGCAAAGAAAGAAGGCATCACACCACAAGACGTGGTAGACCGCTATCACAACATCATCAAGGAGTCATTCGAAGGCTTCGGCATTTCATTCGATGTATATTCACGCACAACATCACAAACACACCGCGAACTGGCATCGGAATTCTTCCGTAAGCTATATGACGATGGCAAGTTCGTTGAAATGGAGAGCGAGCAGTATTACGACGAGGGCGAGCAGCAATTCCTCACCGACCGCAACATCCGCGGCGAGTGTCCACGTTGCCACGCCGCCGACGCATACGGTGACCAGTGTGAAAAGTGTGGTGCGACACTCTCACCCGACGAGCTCATAAACCCATACAACGCCGACTCGGGCAACAAACTCGTAAAGCGCAAAACAAGCCACTGGTATTTACCACTCGACGCCTACCAGCCTTGGCTTGAGCAGTGGATTCTGAACGACCACAAGGAGTGGCGCAGCAACGTGTATGGCCAATGCAAAAGCTGGCTCGACACAGGCCTGAAACCACGCGCAGTAACCCGCGACCTCAACTGGGGTATCCCTGTTCCTGTTGAAGGCGCAGAGGGCAAAGTGCTTTATGTATGGTTCGACGCGCCAATCGGCTACATCAGCAACACCAAGGAATTGCTGCCTGACACTTGGGAGCAGTGGTGGAAGAGCGAGGATACACGCCTCGTGCACTTCATCGGCAAGGACAACATCGTATTCCACTGCATTGTATTCCCATCCATGCTGAAGGCACACGGCGATTATGTATTGCCCGACAACGTGCCAAGCAACGAATTCCTCAACCTTGAGGACGACAAGATTTCAACATCACGCAACTGGGCCGTGTGGTTGAACGAGTATCTTGTCGACTTCCCCGGCAAACAGGATGTGTTGCGCTATGTACTCACAGCCAACGCACCGGAAACAAAGGACAATAATTTCACTTGGAAGGATTTCCAGGCACGCAATAACAACGAGCTTGTAGCCGTATATGGTAATTTTGTCAACCGCGCACTGGTGCTCACAAAGAAATATTTCGACGGCAAGGTGCCTGCCTGCGGCGAACTGACCGATTACGACAAAGCAATCATCGATGAATTTGTAAATGTCAAGGAGCGAGTGGAAAACCTGCTCGACCAGTACAAATTCCGCGAAGCACAAAAAGAGGCAATGGAACTTGCACGCATAGGTAACCGTTACCTCGCAGAAACAGAGCCTTGGAAACTGGCAAAAACAGATATGAACCGTGTGGCAACAATCCTCAACCTCTCATTGCAGCTTGTAGCCAACCTCTCAATCGTATTCGAGCCATTCCTGCCATTCAGCAGCAAGAAGTTGCGTGAAATGCTCAATATCGAAAACTTCGAGTGGACAAGCCTCGGAAGCACCACACTGCTCTGCGAAGGCCACGAACTTGGCGAGGTCGGCCTGCTTTTTGAAAAAATAGAGGACGATGCCATTCAGGCACAGCTTGACCGTTTGGAGCGAATAAAGAAAGAGAACGAGGCTGCGAACTACAAAGCAAACCCAATCCGCCCCGAATGTACTTTCGACGACTTTATGAAGCTCGATATGCGTGTAGGTACAGTTCTCGAGTGCACAAAGGTGCCAAAGGCCGACAAACTGTTGCAGTTCAAGATTGACGATGGCCTTGCAACCCGCACAATCCTGTCAGGCGTAGCCAAGCACTTCAACCCTGAGGAACTTGTCGGCAAGCAGGTATGTTTCATCGCCAACCTGCCACCTCGCACAATGCGCGGCATTGTCAGCGAAGGAATGATTTTGAGTGCCGAGGACAACGAAGGCAAACTCTCTTTGCTCACAGTTGCCCCCAACGCAAAACCCGGCAGCGAGATAAAGTAAAACAACCGGTCGCAAAGGAAATGTTGTGAGCCTTATGAGTCGAGCAATAAAGAAAGAGAAAGCAACTGCACATAATTTGAAACACACTGTCGCAAAGGGAATGTTGTGGGGCGGTGTGAGCAACACCGTGTGTCAGTTGCTCAGCCTCTTCTTTGGCATATATCTGGCGCGTATTCTAACTCCGGACGACTATTGTCCCATTGGAATGCTCGCCATATTCTCGGCCATTGCCGGCTCACTGCAAGACAGTGGCTTTGTTGCAGCCATAGCCAATCGCAAGAAGGTTGGACACGACGATTACAATGCAGTGTTTTGGTTCAACATCCTCATATCCCTGCTTATGTATGCGGTGCTCTATTTTTGTGCACCGCTCATTGCAGACTTCTTCAACCAGCCCATTTTAGTCGATTTATCACGATACAACTTCTTGGGCTTTGTAGTTGCCGGTTTCGGCATTGCTCCATCGGCCTATCTGTTCCGCGAACTCAAAGTAAAGCAGAAGTCAATAGCCCTGATACTCTCCATAACCATATCGGGAGCAACAGGCATTGCTCTTGCGTTGAACGGATATTCATACTGGGGCATCGCAACCCAAAGCATCATGTATGTCTTGGTGCGCACATTGGTATGTTGGTATTTCACCCCTTGGCGACCAACCTTCAAGGTAAGGTTCTACCCATTGAAATATCTGTTTGCTTTCAGTTACAGACTGCTGATAACAAACATTTTCCAACGTTTCAACTGGAACATTTTTTCATTTATCCTTGGCAAATTCTACCCACGCGATGTGGGCAACTATGTCAAATCGGCCGAATGGTTCAATATGGGTGGCGAAGTGGTAAATGGAATGGTCAACGCTGTTGCACAACCGGTTCTTGCAAAGGTTGTTGATGATAACGAACGTCAGTTACGCGTCTTTCGCAAGATGTTGCGTTTTACAGCGTTCGTAGCCTTTCCGCTTATGCTGGGCCTCTCGTTGGTGTCGAAAGAGTTGATAGTCGTCGTGTTGACCGACAAGTGGATTGAGAGCGCATATATGTTGCAGGTGCTAGCTATATGGGGAGCCTTTATGCCTTTACAATCAATGTTCACCAACCTACTTGTAAGCCGTGGCAAGGCCGCCGTTTTTATGTGGTGTACCATTGTTCAGGGCCTGCTCACTTTGGCACTCTTGCTTGCACTGCACCCGTTCGGCATAAGGAATATGATTATCGCATACTGCATTTTCAATGGCCTGTGGCTTTTTGTATGGCACTTTTTTGCAAAAAAAGAGATTGAGATTAAACTGCAAATGTTCTTGATTGACACCATTCCATACCTGTTTATGGCAGCGATTGTAATGATTGCGACATACCATGTCACTCTCATCATCGAGAACATATTCGTTCTGCTTGTTGCAAGAATTCTCATCGCAGCACTCCTATACATAGGGATAGCGTGGATAGCACGCAGCAAAGAACTTTTTGAAATAACGAATTTTCTCTTCAAAAGAAAAGTAGACCTGTGATATGAAGAAGATTTTGTATGACAACCAGATGTTCACATTCCAACGCTTTGGAGGCGTGACAAGATACTTTGCCGACCTGATGTATAATCTGCCGACAAATGAGTTTGTAGCCGATATCCCTATGAGATATTGCGAAAACCATTATGTCACAGAAACATACGGATACAAGTATGATAAAATAACATTTCCGAACAACTATCGTCTACGTCGCCAAATATACTCCTGTGTCAATAGGAATATATCAAGATTTGCCGTAAAATATAGCGACTACGACATTTTCCACCCGACATACTTCAATCCCTACTTTCTTAAAGCCGTAAAAAAGCGTCAAAAGCCATTTGTCCTGACAATACACGATATGACATTTGAGCGTTACCCACAGGACGTGCTCATATACGACCGGACTATTCCGCACAAGAAACGCCTCATAGCCGAGGCCGACCACATTATAGCTGTCAGCGAAAACACAAAACGCGATATTGTAGAGATTTTAGGTACAGACCCTGCAAAAATCAGCGTTGTACACCACGGCTACAAGCCAATAGCCACAGCTTCGCCACAGCTATTTGACCGATATGTGCTTTATGTTGGAGAACGTAAAGGATACAAGAATTTCCTTCCGTGGCTCTCGGCCATACGTCCAATCTTCAACCTGGACCCCAATCTCAAGATTGTATGCACCGGTTCGCCGTTCACCGCAGCCGAAGAGAAGCTTTTTGCAAGATGGAACATCAGTGACCGTTTGATTCATATCTCGGCCAACGATGCACAGATGGCATCACTCTACCGCCACGCACAATGCTTTGTATTCCCGTCGCACTATGAAGGCTTCGGAATACCCATTCTTGAGGCATTCCACAACAACTGTCCTGTGTGCCTAAGCAATGCCAGCTGCTTCCCCGAAGTGGCAGGCGATGCAGCCATATACTTCAACCCTAACGATGCACAATCAATGCAAGACACCTTGAAAGAACTGCTTTCAACATCAACGCTACGCGATGAGTTGCGTCAAAAGGGAGCTCTACGCAGTAAGGACTACTCACTTGAACGTATGGTGGAACAGACCTGCGACGTTTACCGCAAACTATAATTTAGGCCCTATGAAAATATCTCTCTCGGAATTTACACGTCTGTTACCTATTGCCAAGCGACGCTTTGGCGAAAGGCTCATCCGCTATGTGCAGAAGATATTCAATAGCGACAAGTTGGTAAAGGATGTCTTTGGCACCAAACGCGAGCGCAAGGCCCTGCTTTGCTATCTACCCGAAGCATTCAAAGGGAACACTCTTCCCAAATACCACTCCAATTTCACTGAGTGCCACACGGCCGCCGAGGCTCTTGACAAGCTAGGCTACAGCGTTGACTGCGCATCACGGAACAAGACCGGGATAGATTATAGCCGTTACGATGTCGTGCTCGGCATCAATTGTCCGTCGTTCGCAGCGTCATTCACATCGAACAAAAAGACAAGCCCTCTACGTATATTCTATTCTGTCGGCGCACACACATTCTATAATTTCCGTGCAACAGCCGAACGCAATAAAGAGTTCTTCGAGAGACACAACTGCTGGCTGCTCCCATCATACCACTATGTTCCAGGCAACGGCATGAACTACTATATGTCACAATTAAGCGATGCTGTCATATCGCTTGGCGATAGTTTCCTGTTGCAGCAGGCTTCAGACGAGGGTGAACCGACAGGCAAGGTCAAAGCCTTGAAAGCGTTTTACTTCAAGGTGTGTGAACCCGATGAAAAAAAAGACTTCACCAAATGCCGCAACAGCATCCTATGGTTCGGCAGTTCGGGAATGATGCACAAGGGACTCGACATAGCTATAGATTTTGCTCTGGAGCATCCACAATTCACGCTGCATATATGTGGCGGCAGCAGACAGGAGAGTGAGTTCTGGGAATTATATATGCCCAAGATAAAAGCCGCAGAAAACATTGTTATGCACGGATTTGTAGATATTGAGTCGAAAGAGTTCGCCGATACACTTGCAAATTGCGGAATACTGCTGAACCCGTCGTTGTCGGAGAGCGGTGCCGTGTCGGTACTGAACGTCTTGGGCAATGGAGCCTTGTTGCCAGTATACAGCAAGGGTACAGGACTAGACATTGCCAATGTAGGAGTGGAGGTGAGTGAGGTTACATACGCAAACTTCAAGAATGCTCTACTTGCCGTTGCCGGACTCCCGACAGAAATCATAGAACAAAAAGCGTGGGAGGCACACCGTCTGGTAAAAGAGAAGTACACACTCGAGAACTACCGAGAGTCAATGTACAAGCACATAAAGGATATAATCGAAAAAAAATGATATGATGAACAATAAGACTTCTTGCAATTGTAAAAATTTTAATTGGAAAAGTATAGTACCGCATATAATTGCCGTACTTGTTTTCCTTGTGCTTACACTTGTCTATTTCAGTCCTGTACTCGAAGGCAAAGACATAAAACAGGACGACGCCATTGGTTCAATGGGTTGGGGAAAGGACGCATACGACTATCACAAAGAGAGCGGTGAGTACAGTTACTGGTCAAACGCCATGTTCTCGGGAATGCCCTGCAACTACACATTCTCGCCACAGCCCGACAATGCATTCAAACCCATTGGTGAGGTGATGACGCTCAATATTTTCGGAGCATCGTACAGACATATAGGCTGTATATTCCTTACTTTTATTGGCTGTTATATTATGTTACTTGCACTGGGATGCAAGTCGTGGCTCAGCATTGCCGGCTCGATTGCCTACACCTTAGGCTCATACAATTTCATCATAATTGATGCCGGACATATGAACAAGAGCCTTGTCATTGCAACTATGGCACCGCTAATTGGCGGCATCATACTCTGTTACAGACGAAAACTGCTGACAGGCGCACTGGTTACATTGATTTTTGCCGGACTCAACATCTATTGGAGCCACCAACAAGTAAGCTACTACCTATTGCTGACAGCGTTTATCATTGCCATTGTATATTTTGTTTACGCTTGCCGCGAGAAGTGGCTCAAATACTATTTCAAAGCCACAGCAGTACTTGCCGTTGTTGCCATCCTGGCCGCAGCACCGGCAGTCGGTATTCTGTTGCCGACAAACGACTATGCAAAATCATCAATGCGAGGAGGTTCGGAACTGGATATAAAGAATGGAGAAAAATCATCGGGACTTGACACAGAATATGCCTTCGCCTGGAGCTATGGCAAGGCCGAAAGCTTTACCCTGCTTGTCCCCAATCTTTACGGCTCGGCATCGAACAGCAACGTCGGCAAAAAGAGCGGACTATACAATGCATATTGCAACATTATGGTTGACAATTATACAAATATGCTCCTTGAACAGAATCCGACAGCAAGCAGACGGGACGCAGAACGCTACATAAAGAAAAACCGCGAAATAATGAAGGAGATAGAAGCAGAAGCTACGAATTTCATCCGCTATGCGCCTACATATTGGGGCGAACAACCCGGAACATCGGGCCCTGTATATGCCGGAGCAATCATCTGTTTCCTTTTTGTACTCGGACTGATTATCGTACGCGGACCGGAGAAATGGTGGTTACTTGCAGCTACAGTTTTCTCACTCATTCTTGCCTGGGGCAGCAACCTTTCAACAATCAATAACTTCCTGTTCGAATATTTGCCACTCTACAACAAGTTCCGCGCACCGTCAATGGCATTGGTGGTAACAACACTTGCAATGTCAACACTCGCCATTCTTGCCATTAAACGTTTTATAGAGTGTGCAAAAAAGGATGTAAAGATATCAAAAGCACTATACATTGCATTAGGAATAGCCGGCGGTATATCACTGCTCTTTGCAGTAACGCCCGAAGCCTTCTTCGATTTCACATCGACGAACGATATCCGATTTGCCCAGATTCCGGAACTTCACGACGCGTTGATACTTCAGCGTAAAAGTATGCTTGTCAGCGATGCGTGGCGTTCATTGGCCTTCATTCTTGCAACAGCAGCCTTGATGTGGGCATACACAAGATACAAATTCAAGCAACAACTTCTCATTGCAGCCATTGGCCTGCTTTTCCTTGTGGATATGTGGCCCGTGTGCAAACGTTTTGTAAACAATGACAAGTTTATGCCCAAAAAGGAGACAACAATAATAAGGGAAACTGCGGCAGACAAAGAGGTCAAGATGTTGGCCGGCAAAGACACCAACTATCGCGTATTCAACCTCACCGACCCCAATGGTCCATTCAACGAGGCGTTCACGTCATACAAACACAAATCAATTGGCGGTTACAGCCCGGCAAAACTGGCGCGTTACCAGGATATTATCGAAAGATACCTGAGCAAATTGAACATGAATGTCATCTCAATGCTCAACACACGTTTCTTCATCACCCCTGAAGGAGTACAGGAGAATTATGACGCATTCGGTAACTGCTGGCTTGTCAACAACGTCGAATGGGTAAACAGTGCCCAAGAGGAGATAGCTGCCATAGAAAACATTGACAAGGGAACTGCCTATATTGATAATATGTGGCAGAAGGATGTGGAGAACCCAGAGCAATACAAGAATGATGCACCGGGCATAATCACAATGACAGAGTACCGCAACCCGGGAAATATCATATACAAGAGCAACAGCAATGCTCCTAAAATGGCCGTGTTCTCCGAGGTATATTACAAAACGTGGAAGGCTTATATTGATGGTGAAGAAGTTACCCCAATACGCGCGAACTATATTCTGCGCGCACTGCCCATCCCTGCCGGCGAACACACAATTGAGTTCAAGTGCGTGGATGAACTTATGATAGAGAGCCACAAATGGTCGACCTATATGTCTATTCTTGTAGGACTTGTAATCATTGGACTTATCAGTCTAGGTATTTATCGCAAAGTAAAAAAGTGAACAATGAGCCGACAACCAAAATTCTCAATCATAACAATAACATTCAACGCGGCATCAGTAATTGAGCCTACGTTGCAGAGCGTGCTGTTGCAGACATACAAGAACTATGAATATCTGCTCATTGACGGTGGGTCAAAGGACGACACGGTCGCAAAGGCAAAGGCAAGCGGCATAGAGTTCGCACATATAGTGAGCGAACCCGACAACGGGCTATATGATGCAATGAACAAAGGCATAGCACTTGCCACCGGCGATTACCTATGCTTCCTAAATGCCGGCGATGCCTTTTATGCCCCCAACACCTTGCAGACCATTGCAAATGCCGCGACCAAAGAAGATACGCTGCCCGATGTCCTTTACGGCGAAACGGCCGAAGTGGATGAGGCCCGCAATTTTGTAAGGATGCGTCGTTTGCAGGCACCCGCGAAGCTCACTTGGCGCAGTTTCAAAAGCGGAATGTTGGTGTGCCACCAAGCTTTCTATGCCAGACGCGAAATAGCACCGATGTACGACCTGAAATATCGTCTGTCGGGCGATGTCGACTGGTGTATAAAAGTTATGAAACAGGCAAAAAAACTTGTTAATGTAAACGCCACCGTGGTGAATTATTTGCAAAATGGATTATCTTTGCAACACCACCGGGCATCACTCAAGGAGCGTTTTTGGATAATGAGCAAACACTATGGCCTGTTGCCCACAATTGGCCGCCATCTGTGGTTCATAATCCGTGCAGTGATAAAGAGATGAAATAACAACAAAAACTTATAACTATGTTTTCCAAAGAGACTTATATTGCACGCCGACAGGCGTTGAAAGAGAAGATGGGCAGCGGATTGATGCTGTTCCTGGGTAACAACTTCACAGGAATGAACTATGCCGACAACTCATACCATTTCCGCCAGGACTCCACCTTCCTGTACTATTTTGCATCGGACTATGAAGGCCTAGCAGCAATCATCGATGTCGACAACGACAAGGAAATAATTTTCGGTGACGAATTGACCATAGATGCTATCGTATGGACAGGCGTACAACCAACCATCAAAGAGAAATGCGAGCGCGTGGGCATTACAATCACACGCCCAATGGCCGACCTTGCCACATACCTGAAGGATGCACAGTCCAAAGGACAGGAAATACACTTTTTGCCACCCTACCGTGGCGAACATCAGGTTTGGTTACAGGAGTTGCTGGGCATTAACCCTGCCGAACAGGCAGCCAAGGCATCAATGAAATTTGTTAAAGCAATCATTTCGCAGCGTAACTACAAGAGCGAGGAGGAGATTGCACAAATAGAAGAGGCTGTAAATGTTTCTGTCGATATGCACTGTGCGGCTATGCGTGCCGTACGCCCCGGAACAACCGAGGCCGAGATTGTAGCCGTTGTTCAGGCCGAAGCCCAGAAGCACAATTTCGGGTTATCGTTCCCCATTATCGCGACCATCAACGGCCAGACGCTGCACAACCACGCATACGGCACAACACCGTTGAAAGACGGTCAAATGCTATTGCTTGACAGCGGTTGCGAGAATGCAATGCACTATGCCGGTGACCTCACCACCACGATGCCTGTCGGTACACATTTTACCGAGCAGCAGCGCACAGTATGCAACATCCTGCGCCGTGCACACCTCACAGCAACAGAAAACCTTCGCCCCGGCATTGAGTACCGCGAAGTACACAAGTTGGTCCTTACTGAAATCGCCAAAGGAATGATTGACCTTGGGCTTATGAAAGGCGACCCGTTAGAAGCATCCATCGCAGGTGCTACCTGTATGTTCATGCCTCACGGTCTTGGTCATATGATGGGACTTGACGTTCACGACATGGAGAACTTCGGCGAAGTTAACGTTGGTTACGAAGAAGGTCGCACAAAAAGCTCACTCTTTGGCTGGAAATCATTGCGCCTTGCAAAGGCTCTTGAACCGGGCTTTGTGTTCACCGTTGAACCGGGAATCTACTTTATCCCCGACCTCATTGACAAATGGCGTGCCGAGAAGCAGTTCACCGACTTCATCTGCTACGACAAGCTCGACGCTTGGAAGAGTTTCGGCGGTATGCGTGGCGAAGAGGATTGGCTCATACTTGGTGACGGCGCACGTCGCTTGGGTAAGTACAAGCCAATGTCGCCCGAGGAGATTGAAGCCGAACACAACAAATGATACAACAAAGGCCTGTAACCGGTGACCGGTTACAGGCCTTTGTTTTTGTAATATCAGGACAATCAACCAACCCGGCCGACAACCTCCTTCATAACCTTCTCGGCACCAAGGATTATATCCTCGACAATTGCCGCAGCCGGCTCAATGTTCTTGACCATACCGGCACACTCTCCGGCCATATAACTACCATTGATATCACCATCCTGTACCGCTTTGCGGAGCGCACCGCCACCAAATGCAAGTATCTCCTCGGGAGTTACATCGGGGTTATTCTCCATCTTTGCAAAATTTCTCGAGAAAGGTGTTTTCAATGAACGCACCGGATGACCTAAAGACTTACCGGTTACAATTGTTGATATATCTGTTGCTTTAATCAGTTTTTCCTTATATACAGGATGCGCCGTACACTCCACTGCCGAGATGAAACGTGTTCCCACCTGTACAGCATCGGCACCAAGCATAAATGCTGCAGCTGCACCGCGACCATCACATATACCACCGGCCGCAATGACAGGAACGGTAACAGCATCCACTATTTGGGGGATAAGCGGCATTGTATGCAGTTCGCCAACGTGTCCGCCCGACTCGGCTCCCTCGGCAACAAGCGCATCGGCACCTGCGGCCTGCATCTTGATTGCAAGAGCAACCGACGCCACAACAGGAATAACTTTTATACCGTTCGCTTTCCACAGCGGCATATACTTCGCCGGAGAGCCTGCACCAGTTGTCAATATCTTCACACCCTCATCAACCACCATCTGCGCAATCTCGTCGGCATTAGGAGCCTGAAGCATTATATTTACTCCAAAAGGTTTGTCGGTCAATGCTTTGCATTTACGGATTTCGTTCCTCACAGCCTCTGTTCCTGCATTTATGGAGGTAATAAGTCCCAAACCACCGGCATTTGAAACAGAAGCCGCAAGCGACGCGTCGGCTACCCAAGCCATTCCACCCTGAAAAATCGGATATTCAATACCCAACATTTCACATATTCTACTCTTGATCATAATAACATTCCTTGTTTTACGGGCTACAAATGTATATCATTTACCTCACCCCCGACACCCGGTTAACATAGTTTAACAGAGTGTGGATAAATTAAACACAACGGAGAAATATGATACATTCCACTACGTACAAAGCGCAGAAATCTCAATCACCGATACCCTCGAGGTGACGGAAGCGGTTGACAAACCTTTTCAAGCGTTTCCTTGTAGAGATATCGGGATGATACCCGACATTGCGTTTTCTACGGTAAAGTTTCACACCGGCCTTGGCAAAGAATGTCAAGACAAGAACTCCAATCATTACAATCCATACAGTCATACTCAAAGGCTTTAAGGTTAACAATCGGGGGATATTTTCTGCAATGTAGCAAAAAGTTTTATAAACTCAAAAAATAGCCGTTTTTTTTAACAAAAACAGCCCGGAACCAAACGCCGAGAAGCACTTTTTCAAACAGGATAAAAAAAGTATTCTGTTGATAAATTCTATTTCATTTTAACATTGTTATTTGCGTGAAATAATTATATTTGCACAATTCTATTTGAAAACAAAAATCCTTTAACATATATGATTCAAACTGTTGTCAAGCGCGACGGACGCATCGTCGGCTTTAATGAAGAGAAAATTATCACAGCCATACGTAAGGCTATGTTGCACACCGACAAGGGTGAGGATATGTCGCTTATCCGCCAGATTACTGACCACATCTCCTTTAAAGGCGATGCGCAGATGACAGTGGAGGACATACAGGATATGGTAGAATTGGAACTGATGAAGAGTAGCCGCAAGGATGTTGCTCAAAAGTACATTGCATACCGTAACCAACGCCGCATTGCACGCAAGGCGAAGACAAGGGATATTTTCCAGGAAATCATCAACATCCAGTCGAACGATGTCACTCGCGAGAACGCCAACATGAACGCCGATACTCCGGCCGGAATGATGATGAAGTTCGCCAGCGAAACGACAAAGCCATTCGTCGACGACTTCTTGTTAAGCGAGGCTGTTGTTGACGCTGTGCACAACAACTACTTGCACATCCACGACAAGGACTACTACCCTACAAAGAGCCTTACCTGTTGTCAGCACCCGCTCGACAACATCCTGTTGAACGGTTTCAACGCCGGTCACGGAGAATCTCGTCCGGCAAAGCGCATTGAAACAGCAAGTATCATAGCCTGCATCTCAATGGAAACAGCACAGAACGAAATGCACGGTGGCCAGGCAATCCCGGCATTCGATTTTTACCTTGCACCATACGTACGTACAAGTTTCATTGAGGAGCTGAAAGCCATTGAGGAGCTCACAGGAGCAAACTACTCTCACCTATACAACAAGGAGGTTGATGACTATATCTCACAGCCACTTGATTTCTTGAGCGGTGACGAGCGCATCCTTCAGCATGCAATGAACAAGACCGTTGCCCGTGTGCACCAGGCAATGGAGGCATTCATACACAATATGAACACCATCCACTCTCGCGGTGGTAACCAGGTTGTGTTCAGCTCCATCAACTACGGAACAGATACATCGGCCGAAGGACGTTGTATCATCCGCGAGTTGCTCAACAGCACATACCGCGGCGTGGGCAACGGAGAAACAGCAATCTTCCCAATTCAGATTTGGAAAAAGAAACGCGGCGTGAGCTATCTGCCCGATGACCGCAACTACGACCTTTACCAGCTTGCCTGCAAGGTTACAGCACGTCGTTTCTTCCCCAACTTCTTGAATCTTGACGCAACATTCAACCAAAGCGAGGAATGGAAGGCCGAAGACCCAAAACGCTACATCCACGAGGTTGCAACAATGGGTTGCCGCACACGCGTGTTCGAGAATCGTTTCGGTCCCAAGACATCGGTAGGACGCGGTAACCTCTCATTCTCAACCATCAACATCGTGCGCCTTGCAATAGAATGTATGGACATCGCAAATAAGGAAGACAGGATTTCGCTGTTCTTTGCAAAGCTCGACGGCCTGCTCGACATCACAGCACGCCAGCTACACGAGCGTATGGAGTTCCAAAAGACTGCTTTTGCAAAACAGTTCCCATTGCTGATGTCGGCACTTTGGGTTGGTTGCGAAAACCTAAAGCCAAACGAAACAATAGCACCTGTAATCAACCAGGGAACACTTGGTATCGGCTTCATCGGCCTTGCAGAATGTCTTGTTGCTTTGATTGGAAAGCACCACGGCGAAAGCGAGGAGGCACAGGAGCTTGGTTTGCGCATCATCACCTATATGCGCGACCGTGCCAACGGCTTCTCGGAGCAGTACCAGCACAACTACAGTATTCTGGCAACACCAGCCGAAGGACTTTCGGGACGTTTCACACGTGGCGACCGCAAACGTTACGGAGTACTCGCCGGCATTACTGACCGCGACTACTACACCAACAGTAACCACGTTCCAGTATACTACAAGTGCAGCGCACGCCACAAGGCCGAAGTTGAAGCACCATATCACGCACTCACAGGTGGTGGCCACATCTTCTATGTTGAGATAGACGGCGATGCCACACACAACCCGGAGGCTATCATGAAGGTTGTTGATATGATGGATCAGTATAACATAGGTTACGGCTCTGTAAACCACAACCGCAACCGTTGCCTCGACTGTGGATTCGAGAACTCGACAAAGAACCTCGAGGAGTGTCCAAAATGCGGCAGCAAGAACCTTGACAAGCTACAGCGTATCACAGGTTACCTTGTTGGAACAACCGACCGTTGGAACAAGGCTAAGCTCTCTGAACTTAACGACCGCGTAATACACGAATAATAAAAACAAACAGATATGACAACAATCTCCATTCTTGAGATAGTGGAAGATACAACAGTAGATGGACCGGGGTTTCGCACCTCGGTCTATTCTTCGGGATGCCCCCATCATTGCCCTGGCTGCCACAATCCGCAATCGTGGGACATTGAGAATGGCCACGCCGTTGAGATTGAGGAGATTTTGAAAGTCATACTGGCCGACCCATTTGCCGACGTGACCTTCTCGGGTGGCGACCCGATGTTTCAGCCCGAAGGCTTTACAACCCTTGCCAAGGCCATCAAACAACAGAGCAACAAAAACATCTGGTGCTACACAGGCTTTCTCTTTGAGATTCTATTGCAGAATCCGGCACAAAAGGCTCTGCTTGAACAGATAGATGTGCTTGTCGACGGCCGCTTTATAGAGGCTCTAAAAGACGAAGAGCTGCGTTTCCGTGGCAGCAGCAACCAAAGGATTATCGATGTGCAGGCATCACTTGAAAAAGGCGAAACGGTGGTGATGGATATTTAGACGTATTGTGGCGAGCATTTGCTCGCCACAATACGTCTATCATCAAAACTTTATATAGAAGTTATGCTTGCCGTTTCTATAAATATATTCAAGACCAAAATCATAATACCCGGAAATGGATTTCACAAGTGCCAAGCCAAGACCTGTCGAGCCTGTCTTACCGCTTGTGTAGAAGCGGTCAAAAAGCCTTGCTCCATCCAGAGCCTCATCACCACTGTTTGAAACAGACAATCTACCTTGCAAAATAGCGATTTCAATTGTATCACCCACTGGCGAATGTACAAACGCGTTCTTGATGAGATTGCTCACCATTGTGGTTGCAAGCATCTCATCCATCTGCACAACAAAGTTTTGTGGTACATTCACTTTGCAGACAAGCTCCTTTTCGGCAAAGATTTCCTTATAGACCTCGAGCTCGTTTTCTATTACAGATACAATGTCGACATTGCTCCTGTCAAGGAAATGACCGTTGTCAATCTTTGACAACAATAGCAGAGTGCGATTAAGACGCACAAGGCGATTAATTGATTGGCGCATTTTTGACAGTTCGGTAAACTGTTCCTCGGTGAGCGAGGTGTTGTCCATCATCCACTCAATGCGGTTGCCAAGCACGGCCAGTGGAGTCTGCAATTCGTGCGACGCATTGCCTATAAATTGCTTTTGACGCTCAAGGTGGTTTTCGGCACGTTCAATGGTTTCACGGGCAGCCTTTGTCAGTTTCTTGAATTCAAAAACAGTTTCCTCGTTGGGGAAACCCTCCGTTCCATTGCCCGGACGATAGCCGTCGAGCCACCTCAAAAGGGAGTACAACGGTTTCATACTATACTTGAAGACAACTACCGTGACAGCGAGAATGGTACACAGCAGAACCGTGTAGATAATAGCTATATAAATGAGTATTGCCCTTATTATATCGTCGCGCTCGAATGTCGGTGTCGAAACGATGAGCCGGTATGCAGTACCATCGTCATCGTGGAAAATCTTTGTCAACACACGGGCAGGCTCAGTCTCTTTTTTCCAATAAAGGTAGACATCACGGTCCTCATAGACCTTTGAATCGTCATATTGCGCTGTTGGTGGCAAAAGTTCTATGGAGTATGTATTATTACTGCCGTCACCAGGCGTCGGCAATTCCTCACCGGTAACGACACGACGTGCTATCATTTCGGCATAATCGTCGAGGCTGTCGTCGGTTTCGTCGTTCACCTCGTTTACCATAGCAAAATAAAAAACAGTTGCCCATAGAAGCAATATTGGCAAAACAACCAATGCCAGACGGAGAGTTACCTTGTGTATGAGTTTCATAAGTCTGTGTCTGTGAATTTATATCCAAAGCCATAAACAGCCTTTATATTTTGTGAAGCACCGGCGTCGGCGAGTCTTTTACGCAAGTTTTTTATCTGCGCATATACGAACTGAAAATTGTCGACCATATCAATGTGGTCGCCCCACACCGATTCGGCTAGCACCGCCTTGTCAATGATGTGATTGGGACGCTGCATAAAATAGAGCAATATATCGAACTCTTTCTTGAGCAAGGGAACAGCATTGCCATCAACAGTCACAAGACGGCTCTGCAGGTCGAGCGTTATATTTCCGGCACTCATTGTTTTATTAACAGAACCTGCGCCACGACGCATAACACTCTTTATGCGTGCCGAGAGCTCGGCCATATAAAAAGGCTTTGGCAAGTAGTCATCGGCACCCAAGTCAAGCCCTGCAATTTTGTCATCAAGGGAATCGCGCGCCGAAATTATAATCACCCTATCGTCTTTGTCAAGTGCCTTTATCTGCTCAAGTAACTTAAGCCCATTGCCGTCGGGCAACATTATATCGAGCAGAATACAGTCGTAGCTGTAGCCTGCAATCTTATCACAAGCCTCAAAGTATGTGGGAGCAACCTCTACAACATAGCCTTCACCGGTGAGAGCACGGTGCATTATTTCGCGCAACGATTTGTCGTCCTCTATTATGAGCAGTTTCATATTCCTTGGTCTTTTTTACAAATATTGCAACAGTTTTTGAAATGGAATTGAAATCACTCGTCAATCAATTCAAAATCGAGCTGTTTCCTGTCAAGATTTGCACGCATAATACGTATGCGCACCGGGTCGCCGATAGTAAATTTGCGATGACGGCGACGACCTATTATACAGTAGTTCGCTTCGTCGAACTCATAATAATCGTCCTGCAAAGTGCGCATAGGCACCATTCCCTCGCACTTGTTCTCGTTGATTTCTGCATAGAAGCCCCACTCCGTCACGCCACTTATAACAGCATCAAATTCCTCGCCAATGTGCTCGCTCATAAACTCCACCTGTTTATATTTGATGCTTGTGCGCTCGGCATTTGCCGCAACCTGCTCCTGTGCCGAACAGTGTTCGCATAAATCCTCATATTTTGGCTTGCTGACCGTGCGTGCTTCAAGCGTGAGATAACGATGTAGCAGACGATGCACAAGCAGGTCGGGGTAACGGCGTATAGGCGATGTAAAGTGTGTATAATAGCGGAACGCAAGGCCATAGTGTCCGATGTTTTCTGTTGAATACCTTGCCTTTTGCATTGTACGCAGCGAAATCTGCTCAATAACGTTCTGCTCCTTGCTGCCGTGAACCTCCTTTAAAAGGCTGTTGAGTGCCGATGCAGACGTTGTACGTCCGCTTGCACTCTTCATCTTATAACCCAATTTGCTCACGAATTTCGAGAGCATTGAAATTTTCTCGGGGTTCGGCTGGTCGTGTATACGATAGACAAATGTCTTTAACGGAGCATCGTGTGGCTTACGGCCAATCTTCTCGGCTACAGTGCGATTGGCGAGCAGCATAAACTCCTCTATGAGCTGATGCGACTCATTGCTTTCGCTGAAATAGACCGACAAAGGCTTGCCGCTCTCGTCGAGGCGGAAATGTACTTGCGCCTGCTGGAAATCTATCGCTCCCGACTGGAAACGCTTCTCGCGCATCTTTTGAGCGAGCATATTGAGTGTTTTTATCTCGTCGTAATACAATCCTTCGCCTTTTTCTATAATTTCCTGCACTTCGTCGTAACAGAAACGATGGTTGCTGTTTATCACAGTGCGTACAATTTCAAATTTCTTTACCTCGGCTTTTTCATTCATTATGAAGATGACAGAATAAGCAAGCTTATCCTCATTCGGGCGCAATGAACAGAGGTTGTTACACAAACGCTCGGGCAGCATCGGTATGGTGCGGTCGACAAGGTATATTGACGTTGCACGCTTGAACGCTTCTTTATCGATTACACTACCCTCGGTAACATAGTGCGACACATCGGCAATGTGTACACCAATCTCCCACAATCCCTCGCCGGCACTGCGGATGGATAGCGCATCGTCAAAATCCTTTGCGTCGTCGGGGTCGATAGTCATCGTTGTCACGCCACGAAAATCCTTGCGCAAAGCAATCTCCTCTTCAGATATATCGGACGACAACTGTTCGGCAGCCTGTTCTACGGCCACCGGGTATGTATATGGTAGACCATACTCAGCAAGGATTGCGTTCATTTCGGTATCATTATCACCGCTTTTTCCAAGTATGTCAACGACCTTACCCACCGGGTTCTTGCTGTCAAGCGGCCACTCAAGCAACTTGACAACAGCCTTCTCACCATTCTTGCCGCCTTTCAGCAAATCCTTAGGGATGAAGATATCGTTAGGCATAAGACGATTCTCGGTGATAAGAAAAGCATAATGTTTTTCTACGCTCAATTCACCCACAAAAGTGTCGTGGGTGCGCTTGATTATCTCAACCACCTCACCCTCACGGCCACGACCTCTGCGCCTTGCAAAGAGTGCAACACGCACAATGTCGTCGGTGAGAGCGTGTGCCGAATTGCGTTCACTGATGAGCACCGGCTCACCACCATCTTCGGGATAGAATTCATTGTAACCATCCTTGCTACGCGAGAATGTACCTACAAGAATGGATGAATTATCGGCCAAACGGTATTTTCTGAATTCAGGCTCAATGAGGTAACCGTCAAAAACCATATCATCGAGGATATTCACACATAGTGTACGCGCCGATGTTGATGTAAGACTAAGTTCCTTGAATATCTCTTTGGGACTGACTATGCGACTGTCGTTACGATTGAAAAAGTCAACCATCATATCAATGATTACACCCTTATTCAGACGTCCTTTTCCTTTTGAACCTTTCTTTGACATAATAAAAACATTTTACTGTTGCTAAATTAACAATAAAACCGCACACTGCAATTATATAACATCAAAAGTATCTCTCTTTAAACTATTTTAAACAACGTAACAATAAGCAATATTGCCGCAAGACGTTTTTTTGACTATCTTTGCATCCGCTTTGTCAGAGCTGGACTTTATGTGGTCATTTGCTCAACAAAAAGACCTATGAAATAACAAAAGAGAGATGTCTATAGATTTATTCAAGCGCAGAGAGGTTGAAACAAAATTCGTTGCAGTAGAGAAAATAAACCTATTCTACAACCTATTCACAACACTGCTGATCATTATTTTCTACAACAGATTGAACGACCCCCAGAGTATGCTTATGGGACGTTTTTTCATACTCGTAGGTACATTCACCCTTATCTACATCTACACAAAATACCCATCGAGGTTTCTTGTACTTGTCAGAATGGTGACACAAATGTTCCTGCTCAATTACTGGTATCCCGACACATTTGAATTCAATCGTATTTTTACAAATCTCGACCACCTGTTTGCCGCAACAGAGTTCAACATTTTCGGTTGCCAGCCAGCCCTGCTTTTCGAGAAGATTCTTAGTGGAGATTTCTGGCGCGAAGCATTCAATATGGGATATTGGCTCTATTATCCTATGACCGCAACGGTGACATTCTACTACTATTTCAAACGTCCTGACAGAGTCGAACAATGCACATTTATAATCATGGCATCGTTCTTCCTTCATTACATTATATATATATTCCTGCCTGTTGCAGGGCCACAGTTCTATTTCCCGGTGATTGGAGAAACAGCAGCAAGCAGTGGAGTATATGAGAATATTGGAAACTATTTCGACCTGCACCCACAAATATCCATAGCCCAAGAGGGTAAAGGAGGTCTCTTTACAGAGCTTGTGAATTTGGCACAAAGTGCTGGAGAACGCCCCACTGCGGCATTCCCAAGTTCACACATAGGCGTGTCATTGGTTATAATGATACTTGCATACAAGGGCAACAAGAAACTTTTTGTTCTGTTTTTCCCATTCTTTATATTGCTATGCTGCGCCACCGTGTACATAAAAGCACACTACCTTATAGATGCCATAGCCGGTTTTATAAGTGGCTTACTAACCTATTACATCTCGAAAAATATATATAAGATACTGTTCAGGCAGGCATAATAGAGAAAATGGAATAAAAAAGACCAAACTGAAGAGAATGAAAAAATCTCTTCAGTTTTTTTGTTTTTTTCTGAAATTTCAAATTCATTTCAAAATTGAATATAATATTTGCATCAGAAATAAATGAACAGCGCACCATAAAGTGGTGTTTAATGAAAAAAATATACTAACCTATAAAAATGTAAGATTATGAAAAAGATTCTATTGTTTTTAGTTGCTATTTTCTCTGTTGGAGTATTTGTTGCATCGGCAGACAATGACAAATTGATTGACAAGAGCCAATTGCCAGAGCAGGCACAACAGTTTATCAACTCACACTTCGCAGGAGTGAAGCTCACATACGCAAAGGAGGAGTGCAGCATATTCTTCAGTTCATACGAGGTTAAACTTGCCGATGGTACAAAGTTGGAGTTCTCGGGCAAAGGAGAGTGGGAAGAGGTTGACTGTCGTTTCGGTGAAGTTCCCGCAGCTATCATTCCACAAGCTATAAAGGAGTATATCGACAAAAACTTTGCGGGCGAAAAAGTGCTTATGATTGAGAGAGACCGCAACGACTACGAAGTAAAATTGTCAAACCGACTCGAACTTAAATTTGACAAGGATCTCAAGATCTACGACATAGACGATTGATTACTTAAGGAATAAAATACACAAAAAGTGAGGTTGCATGCAACCTCACTTTTTGTGTTAATATCAAGAACTTATCAATCCTTCAATTTAGCCTTGATAAACTCGCGGTTCAAACGTGCGATATTGCTGATTGATACACACTTGGGACATTCAGCCTCACAAGCACGAGTGTTTGTACAGTTACCGAAACCAAGTTCGTCCATCTTGGCAACCATAGCCTTTACACGCTTTGCAGCCTCAACCTTACCCTGTGGCAACAATGCAAACTGGCTTACCTTTGCCGAAACGAACAACATTGCAGAACCGTTCTTACAAGCAGCTACACAAGCACCGCAACCGATACAAGCTGCAGCATCCATAGCCTCCTCGGCAACATCCTTACCAATGGGAATTGCATTGGCATCGGGCATACCGCCTGTGTTGATTGATACATAACCACCGGCCTGCTGAATCTTGTCGAACGCTGTACGGTCAACCATAAGGTCGCGGATTACAGGGAAACCTGCTGAACGCCAAGGCTCAACGGTGATTGTGTCACCATCCTTGAAACGGCGCATATAGAGCTGACAGGTTGTAGCACCTGTTGCAGGGCCGTGAGGATGACCGTTTACATAAAGCGAGCACATACCGCAGATACCCTCGCGGCAGTCGTGGTCGAATGCAACCGGTTCCTTATTCTCGTTTACCAACTGTTCATTAAGAATGTCGAGCATCTCGAGGAATGAGGTATCGCCAGGAATATCCTTCATCTGATAGGTCTCAAAAGCACCTTTAGCCTTAGGACCTCTCTGACGCCATACCTTCAATGTAAAACTTATATTTTTGTCCATTGCTTACAAATTTAGGAATGATTAGTTTTTGTAGTTACGCTGTTGTACCTTAATGTACTGATAGTTGAGGTCCTCTTTGAGAAGTTCTGGCTCCTGACCCTCGCCGGTGTACTTCCAGCAAGCAACGTATGAGAAGTTCTCATCGTCACGCTTAGCCTCACCCTCTTCGGTCTGATGCTCCTCACGGAAGTGACCACCACAAGACTCCTCACGGTTGAGGGCGTCGTATGCCATCAAGCGACCAATCTCAATGAAGTCGAGCAAGCGGAGTGCCTTCTCGAGCTCAATGTTAAGAGAATCAGCCTCACCTGGGATACGGAGCTCGCTCCAAAAGAGTTTCTCAACGCGGTCAATCTCCTTGAGAGCCTTCTCAAGAGATTCTTTGGTACGTGCCATACCTACATTGTCCCACATCACAAGACCAAGTTCCTTATGGATAGAGTCAACGCTACGTGTACCCTTGATAGCCATCAACTTGGCAATCTTGTCGTTTACAGCCTTCTCGGCCTCGGCAAACTCAGGAGCGTCAGTGCTGAAGCGTGGAACCTGAATCTGGTCGGCAAGATAGTTCTGGATTGTATAAGGAAGAACAAAGTAACCATCGGCAAGACCCTGCATAAGAGCCGAAGCACCAAGACGGTTAGCACCGTGGTCGCTGAAGTTAGCCTCACCAATAGCAAACAAACCTGGAACAGATGTCTGCAACTCGTAGTCAACCCAAATACCACCCATTGTATAGTGGATAGCAGGGAATATCATCATTGGCTCCTTGTATGGGTTTGTATCAGCAATCTCCTCGTACATATCGAAGAGGTTACCATAACGCTGACGTACAACATCCTCACCCAAACGCTGGATAGCATACTTGAAGTCGAGGAATACGGCCAAACCGGTGTTGTTTACACCAAAGCCCTTGTCGCAACGCTCCTTTGCAGCACGTGAAGCAACGTCACGTGGAACAAGGTTACCAAATGCAGGATAACGGCGCTCCAAATAGAAGTCACGGTCCTCGTCTGGAATATCGTTAGGATGTTTTGTACCGGCCTGAAGTGCCTTTGCATCCTCGAGCTTCTTTGGAACCCAAATACGACCGTCATTACGTAGTGACTCAGACATAAGAGTCAACTTAGACTGCTTGTCGCCGTGAACAGGGATACAGGTTGGGTGAATCTGTGCGTAGCAAGGGTTAGCAAACCAAGCACCCTTACGGTAGCACTGGAGAGCAGCAGAACCGTTGCTACCCATAGCGTTGGTAGAAAGGAAGTATGCGTTACCGTAACCACCGGTACCGATAACAACAGCGTGAGCAGCGAAACGCTCAACCTTACCTGTTACAAGGTTACGCGCAATGATACCGCGTGCACGACCATCGATAATAACGAGGTCAAGCATCTCGTAACGTGTATAAACCTTTACAGTACCCTGGTTTACCTGATAGTTAAGTGCTGAGTAAGCACCGAGAAGAAGCTGCTGACCGGTCTGACCGCGGGCATAGAATGTACGCGATACCTGAGCACCACCGAATGAACGGTTAGCCAAAAGACCGCCGTACTCACGTGCAAAAGGAACGCACTGCGCTACACATTGGTCAATGATAGCACCTGAAACCTCAGCCAAACGGTGAACGTTAGCTTCGCGTGCACGGTAGTCACCACCCTTGATTGTATCATAGAAAAGACGGTATACAGAGTCGCCGTCGTTCTGATAGTTCTTTGCAGCATTGATACCACCCTGCGCAGCAATAGAGTGAGCGCGACGTGGAGAATCCTGAATACAGAAGTTAAGCACATTGAAACCCATAGCACCAAGTGAAGCAGCAGCCGATGCACCAGCAAGACCTGTACCCACAACGATGATATCCAACTTACGCTTGTTGGCAGGGTTCACCAATTTCTGATGTGCCTTATAGTTAGTCCATTTTTCAGCCAATGGGCCTTCTGGGATTTTAGAATCCACTTTTATTGAACTGATTTTAGCCATAATATATATGTTTTAGATTTTACACTGAATTGTAATTAGGCACCCAAAGCACCAAGACCAAAGAAACCGGCAACAACAACAGCCAAGAAACCAAGGATAATCAAAGTAACAATTACGTTACCGATAGCCTTCCAACGGCAGAACCATACCTTGTTGTTGATACCGAGTGTCTGCATTGCGCTCCAGAAACCGTGTGTAAGGTGGAACCACAAAGCTGCCAACCAAATAACATAAAGAGCTGCATAGACAGGGCAAGTAAAGGTCTTTGCAATGTAACCTGAACCATCGGCAACACTTGCCATTGTAGCAGAATCAACATGCATACCCAACTTGTGAAGAACCTCGGGCAACTGCATATTTGCCCAGAAATTGAAGAGGTGCAAGCCAAGACCAACAACAACGATGATACCAAGAGCAAGCATATTCTGCGATGCCCAAGACACACCCTTTGGTCTTTCGGCAACAGCATAACGCTGTGAACCGCGAGCCTTTCTGTTCTGGATTGTAAGAACGAAAGCATAAACAAAGTGTACAACAACGAGAGCAGCAAGACCAGCTGTTCCCACCAATGCATACCAGTTAGCTCCCAAGAACTCACAAATCATGTTGTAACCCTCGGTGCTGAAGATAGCAACAAGGTTCATTGCCATGTGGAAAAGAAGGAAGAGTACAAGGGCAACACCCGATACACTCATTATAACCTTTCTTCCCACAGAAGATTTAGTTAACCACATAATGAATTGATTTTAAATTATATAATAAATAAATAGTTCACTCAACGCCAATAAGCGTATTTTACAAATGACAAAAATAAACTTTTTTTTATAAAAAACAGCAAAAGGCTCTTTTTTTTTGGATTTCACCTCTTTTTATAGGAAAAGGAACAAACAACAGCTTTTACAGTTTCCTACACTCAAAAAAAACATACTTATATTGGCATTGACACACACTTTTGTTACATTTGCCAAAATTTAATTACAAAAACAAAAAACACTATGGCTACATTAAGTGAGAAAATAGGATATGGATTAGGTGATATGGCCTCATCAATGTTCTGGAAAGTATTCAGTGCATATTTGCCAATATTCTACACAAACGTGTTCGGACTTGACCTTGGTCTTGCAGCTGTTTTATTCCTTGTTACAAAAATCTGGGACGCTGTTTCAGACCCGATGATGGGTATCATTGCCGACCGTACAACAACAAAATGGGGTAAATACCGTCCTTATCTGCTTTGGATTTCCATTCCATTTGCAATTGCCGGAATTCTACTGTTTACAACACCTAGCTTGGACGAAACAGGCAAGAATATATGGGCTTTTGTCACATACATACTTATGATGACCGTGTACACAGCCATTAATGTTCCCTATGGTTCAATGCTTGGAGTTATGACAGAAGATACCGATGAAAAGACCGTTTTTTCATCATACAGAATGTTTTTTGCCTACACGGGTTCATTCATTGTACTTGCCTTGTGGGAACCTCTCTGCAACTCCATTGCGGGGGTGAGCGGAAAACTCACATACGAACCACAGGCGTGGCAGACAGCTATGATTGTCGTGAGTACCATTTGTCTTATTCTCTTTGTGCTAACCTTTAAAATGACACGCGAGAGAATTAAGCCAGCAATCAAACAAAGCAACATTACAGATGATTTGAAATCATTGCTCCACAATGGTCCCTGGTGGATTCTTTTGGGAGGTGTCCTTTTCTTCAACTTCTTTGGCGCTGTAAGATATGCCGTCATTCCATATTACTTTACCACACAGATTGCCGAAGGAGCGACATTGTCATTCTTCTCCATCGACTTCCTTTTCTATGCCGGTATATTCTTTACTATTGGTGAAATAGCCAATATGATTGGTGTTGCCATAGCTACACCAATAACATTCAAACTTGGTAAAAAGAGTACATTCCTTTACTCTTTGTTTGCGATTATGGCGCTATGCATAACATTCTACTATGTACCTACAGACAGTACAACCGGATACTGGACTTTGCTTGTACTGCAAATCATAACAGGTATTTTCACCGGTATAATATCACCACTTGTGTGGAGTATGTATGCCGATATTTCAGACTATGCCGAGCTGAAATTCAAGACAGCATCTACCGGATTGATATTCTCTTCATCGTCTATGGCACAGAAGTTCGGAGGTGCTTTCGGAACATCGGCAGTGCTTTGGCTACTAGCCTCATTCGGGTTCAATACAGCTGAAGGAGCTATTCAAACACCCGATGCCATTGAAGGATTACGCTTGTTGATAAGCTGGATTCCTGCAGGCATTGCAGCACTCTCGGCTATATTCATTTTCATATATCCACTTACTACAAAACGAATGAAAGAAATCAATAAGAAACTGAAAAGCGCAAGAAATATTTAATGTGAAGTGAACCCCAAAAGTTTTTTGTCTAACTTTTGGGGTTCACTTCACAGCCGGCATTTATCATTTATTCAACTTGAACAGTTTTTTGAACAACAGTAAATCAGGAGATAAGCGCAATGTAACCTGCTGTGAATAATCAAGAACACGTTCTGTGTAATGAAAAGAAGCATTCACATAACATTGCACATACTTATTATCCAACAGATACAGACAGACATCTGTCCGGTCATACAACGAACTACGATAATATGGGTCGCCACGATGTAGCTGAGAGCCATAAAGTTCATAGTCGGAGAATTGTTTTCCACCAACATACAAACTGTTACGAAGCTCTACACGCCATTTTCGCAAGCGGACATCTCCAAGAAAACCGATAGGTGTCTTCCATACCATATTACGGCGGTCACGATTAAGAGAGAGCATCAAACCGGCTTCGACGCTAAAATCATCAAACCATCCCAATTTTTCACATTCATAACCTATATGCGGGTTAAGCATAACCTTGTCATAAACCGTATACCCTTCCGATGGCTGCGGAACCGAAAAATGAAGAAGCTGTATATTCCACCCCCCATAAAAACCTTTATATCCAAAGCGACCGTCGGAAACAATCTCGAATATCTCGCGCTGTCCAACACCCTGCTTGTTAATCCAGTTACAATAAGCCTCGGCATAGCCATAATTACATTCATACTTTATGAGTGCTCCGTGAATAGACGGTGAGTAATATTGAAGTGAATCGTATATGAAAATATCCGGCAGTTCACGATGCAACATTTTTCGTGGAAAAGAGCCAAAAAGACCAGAGAAACGACCATTGTCATAGTGATAATAAAAGGTCAAATCACTTTTAAAAAGACCACTCGCACCAAAATCCTTTATAACTTGCGCACCGACCATTACAACATTGTCACCAAATTTCAATCCAACATCTGCACCCAAACGTGAACCGAAGAAGGTTTGTGAAATTTGATACGGGCTGCAAACCTCCCGATTATCGAAAAAATTGAAATTCTCTATATCAAAGACAAATTGAACTTTGTCATCATTGACACCCTCTTGGGCAGAAACATCAGCACTCTGTTGAGCGCATATATCAAGTATTCCTATGACACAAAGAATGAGTGTTATACAGTGTTTCATAATTTAAACAGACGTGGTGATAAAAATAATTTTCAAGCAATAAATAGAACCATTGCAAAAAAAAGAAAACGGAGAGAGTCTTTCAACTTTCTCCGCTCAGTAGCGAGACCCGGGATTGAACCGGGGACCTCATGATTATGAATCATGCGCTCTAACCAGCTGAGCTATCTCGCCATCGCATTTTTGCGGTGCAAAGATATATCTATAATTTCTAATTGACAAACTTTTTTCGTTTTTTTCATCAAAAAAAATCTCTTACACATAAAAAACACACTTAAAAATATAACAAACTTTAAAAAAGACGATAAAACCATATATAAAAATTGGATTTATGATTTATATTCATTAACTTGCGACTGATATATAACTTATTTAAACTTATAACTTTGCGTAAACAATGAGTAAAGAGAAACTTTTTCTTGAATACCCACTTAAAGGCAGTGCAGCAATAATATGGAAATATATTGGAACTACAGCTGGATTATCACCTTGGTTTGCCGATAAGGTAGAGAGTTTTGACCGTACATACAGTTTTTATTGGGGAAAGACCGAGAAAAAGATTGCACATCTTGTTGCACAAAGGAATGGTGTATATGTCAAATTCCGGTGGGAAGACGAATCTCCGAATACCTATTTTGAGATGAGAATATCATACAATGAACTTACACGGGAGAACACGCTTGAAATAACAGATTTCGCCGACAAAGACGAGATTGAAGACCAAAAAGAGTTGTGGAATTCACAAATTGAAAATTTAAGAAGACAATCGGGAATGTAATGGTGAGTTTTTTTGCCACAGAAACAAAAAAATCACGCTTTTTATGTTAAATTTGCACAGGAAACTGTAAAGCTGATTTCAGTATACAGTTTTTCTGTGCTTTATATATAAAAAACACTTTAAATAGCAAGATACCACATCACGACAGATATGAAATTTCGCCTGTTTCACATAAAGAAGTTGGATATTTTCATAATTAAGGCTTTCCTTAAGAATTTTATGGCAACATTCTTTATCTGTCTTTTCATATTCATTATGCAGTTGCTGTGGATGTGGATTGATGACTTTGTTGATAAAGGACTTGATATGTCCATTGTCGCAAAATTCTTTGTATTAGGTTCTGTTTCACTTGTTTCAAAGGCTTTACCACTAGCCATATTGCTTGCTGCATTGATGACATTCGGCAGTTTAGGAGAAAAATTCGAACTGTTGGCCATCAAGGCTGCCGGAATTCCATTGATAAGAGTAATACTTCCGCTGGTTATATGCTGTACATTCTTGGGAGGTGTATCATTCTGTTTCCAAAACTTCGTTACTCCGGTTGCACAGGTCAAGCTTTTAAAAATGATGTATTCGATAAAGCAGACATCACCCGAAAGCGATATTATTGAAAAGATTTTCTATAACAAACTCGAAGGGTATAGTATATATGTAAACAACAAAAACCCCGAAACAGGAGTCCTTTATGATGTTACTATATATGATATGTCGGCCGGTTTTGAAAAGACAAATATTCTTGTTTCGGACTCTGCCGTTATAAAAAACACTGCTGACGAAAGACATATGATACTCTCACTGTTCTCTGGAGAACAATTCTCAAATCTTGAAGAACAGAATTTTGACAAAAAAAACACACCATACCGTCGGGAGAGCTTTACCAGAAAAGATGTCATTATTGAAACCGGTGGTGGTTTTGAAATTAAAGACGCCGACTTTATCAACACAAGAGCCGACGGTAAGAATATGAAAAGGCTCGAAAAAGATATAGACTCTCTTAAAATTTCAAACGACAGCATTGGAAGAGAGAATCTGAAATTCATTAAACGTAATAACTACAAGGATAATATTGTCTTTAACCAAGAAGACTCAACAATGATGTTGAATGAAAATATATACTGGATGAATGTTGACAGTATATACAATTCGGCTACTCAAAAGTCTAAATTGATGTGGAAGAGGGATGCCTTGAGAAATGTAACAAGTCTAAAGAGTACATACGATATAAACAACAAGATAATACACCAACTGGATAAAGACCTTAACAAACATCAGATATTCTGGTGGGAAAAAATTACTCTTTCATTAGGATGTATCATATTCCTGCTCATTGGTGCACCGCTTGGTTCCATTGTAAGAAAAGGTGGTTTGGGATACCCAATTATCATTTCAGTAGCTACATTTATACTATATTACATCTTTGAAACATCAGGTTCAAAGATGGCCAGTGAGGGTGTTTGGAAAATTTGGTTCGGCTCCTGGCTGAGTACTATGATTCTTGCACCTTTGGGTTTCTTCTTTACATACCAGGCAAATAAAGACTCAGGTATACTGAAAAACGATGCCATAAAGAATTTCTTCATGAAGCTGCTTGGTATATCTGAAAAAAGACACATAGCAATAAAGGAGGTTATAATAGACACTCCCGACTATGAGATGTGTCATGCAGATTTAAAGGAGATATACAATATAACACGTCGCTACAAGATGGACAATAGGCTAAAGCGCCTTCCATCAATAAAAAAGGTTTTCTTAAATGAAAAGGATGATACACTATATTCACTGAATGAAAAAATTGAAAATAGCGTAGAGATACTAAGTAACAGCAGATACAGAGGTATAATTGTCCAACTGAATGAGATACCGAGATTGGCTATAAGACCTATACTTTCTCCTTTCAAAAAACGATGGAAAAACATTCTATTACTTGTTATATTGCCTATAAATATTTTTATATACATACGTTCAATACGGTTCAGAATAAAACTTTTAATAGACCTTACAAAGGTTGAAACAAAAACAAGAGAGATAATAAAAATTATAGAAAAGGAAAAACTTATAAATATAAATAAATGAACGGATTTAAATTAAATACAATAGAGGAGGCTCTCGATGATTTCAGAGAAGGTAAATTCCTTATAGTCGTAGACGATGAAGACAGAGAGAATGAGGGTGACTTTATTATTGCTGCTGAAAAAATAACTCCAGAAGCTGTCAATTTTATGCTAAAGAACGGACGTGGAGTATTGTGTGCACCTATAACAATGTCACGTTGTAAAGAATTGGACTTAGCTCCACAAGTAAGTTCCAACACCAGCCTGCTTGGAACACCATTCACCGTAACCATTGACAAAGTGGATGGTTGCTCAACAGGTGTTTCAACAGCCGACCGCGCAGCTACCATCAAAGCGTTGGCTTCACCAGACAGCAAGCCTGAAACATTTGCACGTCCAGGACACATCAATCCATTATATGCTCAAGATAACGGAGTTCTGCGACGCGCCGGACACACCGAAGCAAGTATAGACCTTGCACGTCTTGCTGGATTATATCCGGCAGCTGCACTCATTGAGATTATGAATGAGGATGGTACAATGGCACGTTTGCCACAATTGATTGAAATTGCAAAGGAACACAACCTGAAGATTATATCAATAAAAGACCTGATTGAATATAGACTGAAAAAGGAATCTATAGTTGAACAAGGTGAAGAGGTCGATATGCCAACAGAGTTCGGACATTTCCGCCTTATACCATTCCGCCAGAAATCAAATGGACTTGAGCACGTGGCATTAATAAAAGGAGAATGGGATGAGAATGAACCTATACTTGTACGAGTACATTCATCGTGCATGACAGGTGATATATTCGGTTCACAACGTTGTGATTGTGGCTCACAGCTACACGAGGCCATGAAGCTCATAGACAAAACAGGTAAGGGTGTTATTGTATATCTGAACCAGGAGGGACGCGGCATTGGACTTATGAACAAGATGCGCGCATACAAACTGCAGGAAGAGGGTATGGACACCGTGGATGCAAATCTGTGTCTTGGCTTCAAGGCCGATGAGAGGGATTATGGCGTTGGTGCGGAGATTCTTCGCAAGGTTGGTGTACATAATATGCGTCTTATCACAAATAACCCCGTCAAAAGAATTGGACTCGAGAGTTATGGACTTACAATAACAGAAAATGTAGGTATCGAAATTGAGCCAAACAACCATAATTCACGCTATCTGCATACAAAAGCAGAGCGTATGGGACACACACTTCATTTTTGCAAAAAAGATAACTAACAGTAATATAATATGAACAAACTATCAGATCGCGTAAACCGATTGGCGCCATCGGCAACTTTGGCTATGTCACAGAAAAGTCAAGAGTTGAAAGCACAAGGCGTGGATGTTATAAATATGAGTGTCGGTGAACCGGATTTCAACACTCCAGATGCAATAAAGGCTGCTGCAAAGCAGGCTATCGATGACAACTGGTCACGCTACTCACCTGTTCCCGGTTATCCTTCACTTCGCAAGGCTATAGTTGAAAAGTTGAAGAACGAGAATGGTCTTGAGTTCAAAGAAACACAGATATCTGTTTCAAACGGTGCAAAGCAGGCTGTTTGCAACGCTATCATGGCTCTTGTAAACCCTGGTGATGAGGTTATCGTACCTGCTCCATACTGGGTAAGTTATCCCGATATGGTTAAGCTTGCAGACGGAACACCTGTCATTGTAAGCGCTGGAATTGAGCAGAACTTTAAAATTACCGGTGCACAACTCGAAGCTGCCATCACTCCAAAGACAAAGATGCTTATCCTCTGTTCACCATCAAACCCAACCGGTTCTGTATATACAAAAGAGGAACTTAAAGAACTAGCCGATGTTCTTGCAAGACATCCACAGGTATTTGTTGTTGCCGATGAAATTTATGAACACATCAGTTATGTTGGTAAACACGAGAGTATCGCACAGTTCGAGGAGATAAGAGAGCGTGTAATCATCATCAACGGTGTTTCAAAAGCATACGCCATGACCGGTTGGAGAATTGGTTACCTTGCTGCTGCCGAGTGGATTGTAAAGGGATGCAACAAGCTTCAGGGACAGTACACCAGCGGACCTTGCTCTGTTTCACAGATGGCATCATTGGAGGCATACACTGGTTCACAGGAGCCTGTTGAGGAGATGCGTAAAGCATTCCAACGCCGTCGCGACCTTATAGTAAAGCTTGCAAAAGAGATACCTGGCCTTGAGGTTAACGTTCCTGAAGGTGCATTCTACCTATTCCCAAAATGTAGTTCATTCTATGGCAAGAGCTACAACGGAACAGTTATCAACAATAGCGACGACCTTGCAATGTACCTATTGACCGAGGCTCATGTTGCTGCTGTGGGCGGTACATCATTCGGCGCTCCCGAGTGCTTCAGAATGAGTTATGCTACAAGTGATGAAAATATAATCGAAGCTATACGCCGCATAAAGGAAGCGCTTGCAAAACTGCAGTAAGAAATTAAGTAAACAATGTTACCTACTGTCTTTTGTCATATAAGATGGGGGTAACATTGTTTATTTGTTTATAATATTCTTTTTGCCGACATTTGCCGACCACCATCTTTTAATTATGTATTTATAATACAACAAAAAGACAATATACACTGCCTTTTTGTTGTTAAAAATAGTGTTGATAACCAGTTGAAAAATGTTTGATAAATTGAATAAAAAAATGTCATTTCAATTTTGTTTTTCTAAACAAATAAATAAGCCATCGATGTAATTAAAATACCAAATTATTCCAACACTTTTTTATTACTTTTTTTCAAATAGAATATCAACACTTTTCAACACTGTAACAGATATAAATTATCAATATATACACTCATTTCCAAATTGTTTATAATAATATTCAATTCATTGTTTTATAGCATTTTAAATTGTTGATAAATTGTGGATATCTAATTTCCTTAAACTAATAACTCAAAATGCAAGTTTTATTGATATTTTTTCTCCTCATTATTAACAGGATTTATTGTTGTTTTTAATCTTTTTAAATTTTTAAAAAGGATATATATAATATAAAAACGGTTGAAATTGTGAATTATCAAAAATCTGAATTGTAAACAATAATCAATAACACATAAAACTAAAAGAATGACAATAGCAATAACAATACTCATAGCCTTGTTGGTTATATATCTAGATTATAGGGCTTATAAACGAATAAAAAGAAGTTCGGCAGGTAAATCAATAAGGTATATTTTTCTATCTGTTGTTACTTTATCATATCTGTTGATATTGTCAACACCCTTGTTGATGTATTTCATAATCAATGATGAAAATAGCTGTTATATGATGAAAGTATCAATGATATCATTGACAGCATATCTTACTTTATCTATACCTCGACTTTTATTTTATATATTTTGGCTGCCTACCAGAAAGAGATATTGGTTGTGGATAAGTACTATAATATCATCAGTGGTTTTTGTATACTTTTTATATTCAATATTTGTAACACGTACAAACTATCAGGTAAAAGAGGTAGAAATAGAATTCAGTAATCTCCCTGCTGAATTCAAAGGTTATAGATTGGCTTTTATTTCGGATATCCACACAGGCTCTATGATTAATCCTGTCGATGAATTGAATGAAGTAATCAATATAATAAACAGTGCTGATGTAGATGTTGCTTTGTTTGGCGGTGATATAATAAATATTCACCATTCTGAAATTTCAGAGTCTTTACTCAATGAATTTTCTCATTTAAAAGCCCGTGACGGTGTTTATATGGTACTTGGTAACCATGATACCGGTGCTTATATAAAAAACTCAAACAGAGCTAAAAGAGATGTCAATAAAGATACTCTGACATCGAAGATGGAGAGTGTAGGTTGGGTTGTTTTAAAAGATAGTACTGTTTATATAAATAGAAACAATAGTTCTATAGCAATAACAGGTATAGATTATAATGAAGAGTTACTGAAATATAAACATTCTGTTGATGCTGTGAATGGTGTTGATTTCAGTAGTATATATAATAATGTACAAGATTCTATCTTTAATATAACATTATCACATTTGCCACAATTATGGAATTCCATTTGTAATGGAGGTTATAGTGATTTGACGCTTTCGGGCCACGTACATGCAATGCAATTCAAACTTGCTTCTTTTTCTCCGGCACGACTTATGTACAAGGAGTGGAGTGGACTTTATGAGAGCAACAGTGGAAAACTATATATAAACGATGGAATAGGTTGTGTAGGCTATCTGGCGCGTTTTGGTGCCCGTCCCGAGATAACTGTTATAAAGCTTGTCAGGAAAGATAAATAATATTTTTTTATAGGTATATTAAATAATCAAATAATTATTTTCAAATTTTGAGAATGTAGTAAGTTGTATTATTTTTGTTTTCAATTAAAGAAAAAAAGGTGACATTTGAGTATGATATATTGGTAATAGGAGCTGGTCACGCCGGGTGCGAGGCTGCAGCTGCTGCGGCAAATCTTGGAAAAAAGACTTGCCTGATGACTATTGATATGAATAAGATTGCTCAAATGAGCTGTAATCCGGCTATTGGTGGTATAGCTAAAGGTCAGATAGTAAGGGAGATAGATGCGCTTGGTGGTTACACTGCTATTGTAGCCGACAGGGCATCTATTCAATTCCGTATGCTTAACCGTTCAAAAGGGCCTGCTATGTGGAGCCCTCGCGCACAATGTGATAGAATGAAATTTAGCCAATATTGGCGAGAAATTCTTGAAAATATACCACATCTTGATATGTGGCAGGATATTGCCACAGAACTTATAGTTGAAGATGGTAATGTAATAGGTGTAAGAACACAGTTGGGTGCTGAATTTAAGGCTAAAGCTGTTATTATAACAGCAGGAACATTCCTGAATGGATTGATGCATATTGGTAAAGTGCAGATTGAAGGAGGAAGGGTTGCTGAGCCTGCTGCAAAAGGATTGACAGAGAGTATCACACAATATGGTATAACTGCCGGACGTATGAAAACAGGAACACCTGTACGTCTTGATAAACGCTCTATTGATTTTCAACATGTAGAAATTCAGGAGGGTGATAATGATTTTCATCGTTTTTCATACAGTGATACAAACCGTTATTTAAGACAGTTACCTTGTTGGGGATGTTACACAAATCCCGAAGTACACAAAATACTACGCGACAGTCTTGATGATTCACCTCTATATAACGGACAAATACAGAGTATAGGTCCACGTTATTGTCCAAGTATAGAAACGAAGATTGTAACTTTTGCCGAGCGTGACAGACATCTTCTTTTTCTTGAACCAGAGGGTGAAGTTACTCAGGAAATTTATGTAAACGGTTTCTCATCATCACTTCCAATGGAAGCCCAACTTACAGCTTTACGTAAGATACCTGCACTTGCCAATGCAGTGGCTTATCGTCCTGGTTACGCTATTGAGTATGACTATTTCGATCCAACACAATTAAAACATACCCTTGAATCTAAAATTATAAATGGATTGTATTTTGCCGGTCAGGTAAATGGTACAACAGGATATGAGGAAGCTGCCGGTCAAGGATTGATTGCCGGTATAAATGCTGCATTGAAAATAGACAATGCCGATGAATTTGTTTTACGTCGTGACGAGGCATATATAGGTGTGCTTATTGATGACCTGGTGACAAAAGGTGTTGATGAACCATACCGAATGTTTACTTCAAGAGCTGAATATAGAATTCTGTTACGTTCTGATAACGCCGATATGCGACTTACTGAAAAGTCGCATAAAATAGGGTTGGCTAGTGATAAGAGGTATAAAAAGTTGTGTGATAAAAAAGAGATGATTGCTCAGCTTACAGAGTTTATTTCAAATTTCTCAATCAAAGCCGATTTGATAAATAAAGGTCTTGAAGAGTTAGGCACTACCCCACTTGTTCGTGGATGTAAGTTGGTTTCATTGATTGAGCGTCCTCAAATTACAATAGAGTCTATTGCTAATTATATTCAACCTCTTAAACGTGAACTTGAAAAAATAGGTTATTTGCGTGACGAGGTTGTTGAAGCAACAGAAATAGAAATAAAGTATAGAGGGTATATTGAGCGTGAGCGTGAACTGGCTGAACGTATGATACGGTTGGAGAATATCCGTATTAAAGACAAGTTTGACTATAATAAAATTGAATCACTCTCAACCGAAGCACGTCAAAAACTCACGGTAATTAATCCCGAGACATTGGCACAGGCGAGCCGTATACCGGGTGTGTCGCCAAGTGATATTAATGTATTGTTGGTTTTAGTGCGGAAATAAACAAATGTTCCACGTGGAACATTTGTTCTGAATAGCAGTTCGAATTAATAAAATAATGGTTATATGAATAAGGATTTGTTACTTAAAAATTTAAGGAATATTCCAGATTTTCCAATACCTGGAATACAGTTTAAGGATGTTACATCTCTTTTTAAAAATCCGGCTTGCCTTCGTGAGATGGATGATGCTTTGTATGAGATGTATAAAGATAAAGGTATTACAAAAATTGTAGGTATTGAATCAAGAGGTTTTGTGATGGCTTCATCACTTGCCGTTAAATTGAATGCCGGTTTTGTGCCTATTCGTAAACCTGGAAAATTACCTGCAGAAACAATTAGTGAAACATACGGTAAAGAGTATGGTCGTGATACGATAGAAATTCATAAGGATGCTATTTGTGAAGATGATGTTGTGTTGATTCACGATGACCTTCTTGCTACAGGTGGAACAATGCTTGCTGCATATCATCTTGTTCAAAAGCTTAATCCAAAGAAGGTTTTTATAAATTTTATAATAGAACTTGAAGGTTTAAAAGGAAGAGAAATATTTCCAACTGATGCAGAAATTGATTGTCTGTTAACATTAGAAGGAAAATAATGAAAAAAGAGGAAAGGGATAAAATAGAAGAGTACCTTAAAGGTATTGTTCTTAATCTGCCCGACTCGCCCGGTTGTTATCAATATCTCGACAATAATGGGGTTATCATTTATGTGGGTAAGGCTAAGAACCTTAAACGTCGTGTATCCTCATATTTTAATAAAGAACAACAGACTTTAAAAACAAAACTACTTGTTGCAAAGATTGCAGATATCAAGTATATTGTCGTAAATAGCGAGGCTGATGCATTGCTTCTTGAGAATAATCTCATAAAGCAGCATAAGCCTCGTTATAATGTATTATTGAAAGATGATAAGACATATCCCTCTATTTGTATTACAAATGAGTATTTTCCTAAATTATTCAAGACACGTAGGGTTGAAAAAGGTAAAGGTTTTTTCTTTGGACCTTATACCAATGCCGGTGCATTGAATGCATTGCTTGAATTGATAAAGAAAATATATCCTCTACGTACCTGTAATTATAATATAACTCCAGAATCAGTACGCCAAGGTAAATTTAATTCTTGTTTGGAGTATCAGATAAAGAATTGTCCGGCACCTTGCATCGGTAAGATATCCAATGAGGAATATGGTAAAATGATAAATGAGGTTATATCTATATTAAAAGGTGATATAAAGGTTTTACAGGATAATTTACTCGCTGAAATGGCTGAAAAAGCATCTGCTTTAGATTTTGAATCAGCTCAGGAAATAAAGAATAAATATAAACTTATAGAGAATTTTAGATTAAGAAGTGAGGTTGTGAGTTCGTCAATAACCAACCTCGATGTCTTTTCAATAGAAAGTGATGAAAAGAGTGCTTTTATAAATTTTCTACATATAAATAATGGATGTATTACCCAGGCTTTTACTATTGAATATTCAAAAAAACTCGATGAAAGCGATGAAGAATTAATTTCTATGGGTATAGTGGAGTTGCGGGAACGTTATAATAGTAATGCAAAGGAAATTATACTTCCTTTTCCTGTTGAATTACCTATAGAAGGAGTTATTATAACAGTACCTCAAAAAGGTGAAAAATCTCGTCTGCTTGCTCTTTCAAAATTGAATGTTAAACAGTATAAAGCCGACCGGTTAAAACAGGATGATAAGCTTAATCCAGAACAAAAATCAACACGTTTGATGAAGGAGATACAGGATGCTCTGCAACTTGAAAAATTACCCCTAATAATCGAATGTTTTGATAATTCAAATATCCAGGGCAGTGATGCTGTTTCTGCTTGTGTAGTGTTCCGTAAATTGAAGCCCAGTAAAAAAGATTATAGAAAGTATAATATAAAAACTGTTGATGGCCCCGATGATTATGCATCTATGCGCGAAGTTGCGCGACGCAGGTATCGTCGTATTATAGAGGATGGTGGAGAATTGCCGAACCTTATTTTTGCCGATGGTGGCAAGGGACAGATTGATGCTATTTATAGTGTTGTAAAAGATGAATTAGGTTTGGATATACCTGTATTGGGCCTTGTAAAAAATAATAAACACAAGACATCGGAAGTTATTTTAGCGGATGGAAACGTCATAGGGTTAAAACAGGGTACAATACTTTTCCGTTTGCTATCACAAATTCAAGACGAAGTACATCGTTTTGCCATTACTTTCCATCGTGACAAAAGAAGTAAACGACAAACTGCCTCAGAACTTGATAATATTAAGGGTATTGGTGTAAAGAGTAAAATATCTCTCTTGAATCATTTTAAAAGTGTAAAAAGAATAAAGGAGGCAAGTTTGGAAGAACTTGTTTCTGTTGTCGGTAAATCAAAGGCTGAAATAATATTTGAAGGTTTGAAATAGTAACTCATTTTTTACTATATTAGCAGAGAAAATGATAAACAACCATTTAAAATAATGAGAGTACTTATACAAAGGGTAAAAGAGGCATCCGTAACTATTGATAATAAAGTTATTTCTTTAATACACAATGGATTACTTATTTTTGTGGGTATAACTGACGACGATAATAAGGATGATGTTCTATGGCTTACCAAAAAGATAGCCAATATACGCCTTTTTAACGATGAAAATGGAGTAATGAACCGCTCTGTCATAGAGTCTGGTGGAGATATACTTGCTGTAAGCCAGTTTACCCTTATGGCATCTACAAAAAAAGGTAATCGTCCGTCTTATATAAAGGCTGCAAAACCTGAAATATCGATACCGCTATACGAGGATTTTTGCAGTGAAATGGAAATAGCCATAAACAAACCTATACAGCGCGGTGTTTTTGGAGCAGATATGAAGGTTGGTTTGTTGAATGATGGTCCGGTAACTATATTTATCGACTCAAAGAATAGAGAATAAAATGACAATAAAAGAGGCACAACAACGCGTGGATGCGTGGATTAAAGAGTATGGAGTTCGTTATTTTAATGAGCTTACGAACACAGCTATTTTAGCCGAGGAGGTTGGTGAAGTAGCACGTATAATGGCGCGGAAGTATGGAGAACAATCTTTCAAGGAGAATGAAAAAAATGATTTGGGAGATGAATTAGCCGATGTACTTTGGGTGCTTATATGTATAGCAAATCAGACAGGTGTTGATTTATCTGCTGCGCTCGAAAAAAACTTCGATAAAAAGACAAAAAGAGATAATAAAAGACATATAAATAATTCTAAATTAGACAGAGATGAGTGAAAAGATTAATTGTGGTTGCGGTGAGCATCATCACCACGCCGATGAAGAGAGTAAGTACGACTTTGTCATAAATGAGTACTGCAAGGCTATGAGTGATGATGAAGTTGCAGCAAATGTAAAGAAACTTATCGAAGAGAAAGTAGAGGAGAATAATACCCTTGAGGTGAAAAAGTTGCTTTTCAACTGTATTGACCTTACTACATTGAAATGTACCGACAGCGAGGAGAGCGTTATGGCCTTTACAGAAAAAGTAAACGATTTCGATGATAAGTATCCCGATTTAAAGAATGTTGCAGCAATTTGTGTGTATCCCAATTTTGCAAAAATTGTAAATGATACATTACAGGTAGAGAATGTTGGTATAGCTTGCGTATCGGGTGGTTTTCCATCGTCACAGACATTCCAGGAGATAAAGGTTGCTGAAACAGCTATGGCTATTCACGAGGGTGCCACAGAGATTGATATTGTTCTTAGTGTAGGTAAATTCCTTAGCGGTGATTACGAAGGTGTATGTGATGAGATACAGGAGTTGAAGAGTGTATGTGGTGACAAGCATCTGAAAGTTATTCTTGAAACTGGAGCACTCGCAACATCTGAAAATATTAAAAAAGCATCGATTTTATCGATTTATTCAGGCGCTGATTTCATAAAGACATCTACAGGAAAAGAGTCACCAGCTGCTACTCCCGAAGCTGCGTATGTAATGTGCCAGACTATAAAGGAGTATTATCAAAAGACTGGTCGTAAGATTGGTTTCAAACCCGCTGGTGGAATAAACACTGTGAATGATGCACTTGTATATTACACAATAGTAAAGGAGCTGCTCGGCGAGGAGTGGTTGAATAATGAACTGTTCCGTTTGGGAACAAGCCGTTTGGCAAACCTCTGTTTGAGCGAGATTGTTGGTGAAGAAGTTAAATTCTTCTAATAAAGAATATTGTTTTATAAATAATGAAGTCGCCGTTAGGCGACTTCATTATTTATCTCTTGATATAACATAATCAATATATGCAATTAGGGCGTTTCTGTATTCATCAGGAATATCACCAGGTATTGAATTTATAGCCAGATTGCGATAGTGGTTTATAAGGTTTTCTGTATAATCTACACCACCCTCTTTTTTTGATATGTCTATTAATGTTTCTATCTCCTTTTCATCGAGATAAATTCCATTTGACAATTTCTCACGTATTGGCTGTAGAAGCGGGTTTGAACTTGTACGTAATACATACAATGCCGGCAATGTTATTTTTCCTTCACGCATATCACTGCCAGTAGGTTTGCCGATATCATTACTATAATAATCGAAAATATCATCTTTCATTTGGAAGCAGAGTCCGGCATATTTGCCGTAGTTGCAGAATTTTTCCAAATATTCAGCATTTCCGTCTGCTGTGTATACGGCACAAGCTGCGCAGCATACAAACAGAGAAGCTGTTTTGTAGTATATTACTTTCAGATAATTTTCTTCGTTGTATAAACCTTTCTGTTGAAGTTCTACCTGCATTACTTCGCCATTTGGAAGGTCGCGTCCCATAACTGAAATGGCATCAATAACACGTATATCTGCAGTTTTTGCCGTACAGTTTAGTGCCATTGAAAACAGATAGTCACCAGCTAGCACTGCTACGTTGTTATTGAAGCGTGTGTTTAATGAAGGGCGACCACGACGTTTGTCACTTTCATCTATCACATCATCGTGTAACAGGCTTGCTGTGTGCAGCATTTCTACTGCAGCAGCAGCAGAATATGTCTTCTCGTCAACATTACCAATACTTTTTGCCACCAGTAACACCAATATAGGACGCATCATTTTTCCTATTGATTTGCTAAGGAAAGATAAAGCATCATTCATAAGCACGACGTCACTTTTCAACAATGAGTTGAAATATTCGTTGAAATCAATGATTTCTTGCTTTACCGGTTCTTTTATTGTTGACAATAAATCCATAATGGATGTGTGTTTGGTCTGTTTGAATAAAAACTTAAAACACTGTTTAATTGCAAAAGTAATAAAAAAGCAAAGGAAAGTGGCAAAAAATATGTATTTTTACAAACAGTTAATCTAATTTTAAAATGAACAAGTTATTTCTTCTCGATGCATACGCACTTATATATCGTGCATATTATGCGTTTATAAAGAATCCTAGGATAAACTCTAAAGGGTTTAATACATCTGCCATTATGGGTTTTATCAATACTCTTGAGGATGTATTGAAAAAAGAGAACCCGACACATATTGGAATAGCATTTGACCCAAAAGGACCAACATTCCGCCATGAGGCTTATGAACAGTATAAGGCACAGCGTGAGGAGACACCCGAAGTCATCAGGGAGTCGGTACCCGTTATCAAGGAGTTTATAAAGGCTTATAATATTCCTATATTTGAAGTGCCAGGCTTTGAGGCCGATGACGTTATTGGTACATTGGCAAAACAGGCCGAAAAAAGAGGTGTGGTAACTTATATGATGACACCTGATAAGGATTATGGTCAATTGGTTTCTGAAACTACATTCATCTACCGTCCAAAGTATGGCGACAAGGAGTTTGAAGTGATGGGGGTAGAAAGGGTGAAGGAGAAGTTTGGTATTGAAACAACTCAGCAGGTTATAGACCTTCTTGGTTTGATGGGCGACTCAAGTGATAATATTCCCGGTTGTCCTGGTGTTGGTGAAAAGACTGCCCAAAAATTGATTGCACAATTCGGCAGCATTGAAAATATGCTTGCAAATACCGGTGAACTCAAAGGGGCTTTAAAGACAAAGGTTGAAGAGAACAGAGAGCAGATTCTTTTCAGTAAATTTCTTGCTACCATAAAAACCGATGTTCCAATCGAACTTGATATGGAGAATTTGAAACGCGAGCAACCAGATGAAGAAGAATTGGCTCGTCTTTTCAATTTTTATGAATTGCGTGCTTTAAAGGAGCGTGTTATAAAAAATCAACAGGCACCATCTCTTTTCGAAGAGTTCGCACTTGAAGTGAAACAGCCGGCAACCGGAGCAAAGAAAAAATCATCGCAAGACGGAGTTATTCAAGGCTCTCTCTTTGACTTTTTTGCGGGCGAAGATACGGGTGAAGAAAAAAAATCGAGCCATTTGACGTTAAAAGATATACAATATGTATATAAACTCATTGAAACAGAAGAAGATATCACCTCTTTGGCTCTTGAACTGAAAAAATACAAAACAGTGTGTTTTGACACTGAAACCACCAGTACCGTTGCAATTGATGCCGAATTGGTGGGTGTGAGCTTCTCTGTTAAAGAGAATGAAGCTTTTTATGTGACGATGCCGGCCGAAAGAGAAAAAGTTGTCACTCGTCTGAATTTATTAAGGGAAATTTTTGAAAACGAAGAAATAGAGAAGGTAGGTCAGAATTTAAAATATGACATAACCGTTCTTGGAAATTATGGAATTGATGTGCGTGGAAAACTTTTCGACACAATGATTGCCCATTATGTTCTTCAGCCGGAACTGTTCCACGGAATGGATTATCTTGCCGAAATTTATCTTGATTACGAAACTATAAGGATTGAAGAACTTATTGGTGAAAAAGGACGTAACCAAAGAAATATGCGCGATGTTTCACCGGCTCTTGTTTGTGATTACGCTTGCGAAGATGCCGATGTTACTTTGAAACTGAAGAATATCTTGCAGGACGAACTGAAAAAAGAGGGTATAGAAGAACTTTTCTATAATATTGAGATGCCTCTTGTTCCTGTGCTTGCTTATATGGAGCGTAACGGCGCAAGAATTGACACTACGGCTTTGAAGGATACATCCGTTCTGTTCAGCAAGCGTCTTGCCGACATTGAGGAACAGATATATTCACTTGCCGGCGAACCTTTCAATATTGCATCGCCAAAACAGGTGGGAGATATTCTCTTTGGTAAGTTGAAGATTGTCGACAAGCCTAAAAAGACAAAAACCGGACAGTTTGTAACCTCTGAAGAGGTGCTTGCACAGTTGCAGCACCGCCACCCTATCGTCAAGAATATCTTGCAATATCGTGGTTTGAAAAAACTGTTAAGTACATATATCGATGCTTTGCCCGAAATTGTAAATCCCAAAACAGGAAAGATACATACATCATATAACCAGACAGTCACAGCAACCGGACGCTTGAGTTCAAGCAACCCCAATTTACAGAATATACCTATACGTGACGAGGATGGCAAAGAGGTGCGCAAGGCTTTTGTTCCGGATGATGGTTGCCTATTCCTTTCTGTCGATTATTCGCAGATTGAGTTGCGAATAATGGCTCATTTGAGTGGTGACAAGAATATGATCGATGACTTCCGTAGTGGTTACGATATCCACGCTGCAACAGCTGCAAAGGTTTATAAAAAGCCAATCGACGAGGTTACAAAGGATGAGCGTCGCAAAGCCAAAGTGGCTAACTTCGGTATCATATACGGAATCTCGGTCTTTGGTCTTGCCGAGAGGATGAATGTAGACCGTCGCGAGGCCAAAGAACTCATTGAAAACTATTTTGCCACATACAGTGGAGTTCAGCAATATATCGAAAACTGTAAACAAGAGGCTAAGGCAAAAGGATTTGTAGAAACAATATACCGTCGCAAACGCTATCTTCCCGATATCAATTCGCACAATGCTGTTGTGCGCGGTTATGCCGAGCGTAATGCTGTTAACGCACCAATTCAAGGTAGTGCAGCAGATATAATAAAGGTTGCGATGATAAACATATACAGGCGTTTCAAGGCAGAATCCTTAAAATCGACAATGATTCTTCAGGTACATGATGAGTTGAACTTCAATGTATTCCCTGACGAAAAGGATATTGTGCTTGCTATTGTTGAGAATGAGATGCAGAATGCCATAGCGCTCAGTGTACCGTTGATAGCCGATTACGGTTGGGGTAGCAACTGGCTCGAAGCACATTAAGTATGCGATAAATGAAAAAAAACTTACGGTATAGAACTGGTGAATGTAATGGCGTGGCTACGGTTTCCGCTAATTATTGGAGTTGTACTTAACCATTGTAATCTATATGCTATTTGGGAATATATGTTAGGATATTCACCAGATATTCCGTTATGGCTCATTTTTATATTGAATGATCTATATACAATAGTGCTACCATTAATGGTTTCAACTTTGTTCATCATATCGGGAACTTTTGTACTATATAATATACTTGTTAAATTCACTCCTAAAATAGCTAAAATCATTACTGGTAACAGAGGGTAATTTGATAGTACCGAAATAATTCACTACCTTTGCAGAACTTTTTAAGAAACGATAAATTCTGATATTCAAATGGCTTTAAAAGCAGGTATTGTTGGCTTGCCCAACGTTGGTAAATCCACACTTTTCAACTGTCTTTCAAGTGCAAAGGCACAGGCAGCAAACTTTCCCTTCTGTACAATCGATGCACAGTTGGGACAGATTACCGTTCCCGACGAACGACTTAATAAACTGGCAGAACTTATACACCCCGACCGTATTGTTCCGGCAACTTGTGATATTGTGGATATCGCAGGCCTTGTGAAGGGTGCAAGCAAGGGCGAGGGACTCGGTAACCAGTTCCTTGGAAATATCCGTGAAACAGATGCCATAATCCACGTTCTCCGTTGTTTTGATAACGATAACATTGTTCACGTCGACGGTTCTGTAAACCCAGTCCGTGATAAGGAAATTATTGACCTGGAGTTGCAGTTCAAGGACCTTGAAACAGTTGAGAACAGAATTAAGCGTGTTGAGAAACAGGCACGTGTGGGTGGTGACAAATTGGCTAAGCTCGAGTATGATGTGTTGATACGATATAAAGAGGCTCTTGAAGCCGGAAAATCGGCTCGTACAGTTGTTTTTGACACAGAAGATGAGCAACAGATAGCAAAGAATCTTTTCTTGCTTACATCAAAGCCTGTGCTTTATGTTTGTAATGTTGATGATACATCTGCTGCTAATGGAAATAAATATGTAGATGCTGTACGCGAGGCCATAAAGGATGAAAATGCCGAACTGCTTATTATTTCGGCACAGACCGAGGCTGACATTGCTGAGCTTGAAAGTTATGAAGAGAAGCAGATGTTCCTTGAGGATATGGGTTTGAAGGAGTCTGGCTGCGACCGTCTTATCAAGGCTATCTACCATCTTTTGAACCTGCAGACATATATTACAGCCGGTGTTATGGAGGTCAGGGCTTGGACATTCCGCAAGGGATGGAAAGCTCCACAGTGCGCCGGTGTAATCCATACCGATTTTGAGAAGGGTTTCATCCGTGCCGAGGTAATCAAGTATGAGGATTACATAAATTATGGTTCCGAGGCTGCTGTCAAAGAGGCAGGAAAAATGGGTGTCGAGGGCAAGGAATATGTTGTTCAGGATGGCGATATAATGCATTTCCGTTTTAATGTATAACAGGTATGAGTCTTGTTGACTGTGCTATTGTTTGGGACCCGTCACTCAGTCCGTTTTCAATATTCGGCTTCGGGGTAAGATACTACTCTCTCTGTTGGGTTATCGGTCTTCTTGGAGCGTATCTCATCGTTAAGAAATTATACAAGAAAGGTGGTGTCAGTGATGAACTTTTTGACCCTCTTTTTATGTATTGTTTTGTCGGAATTATTGTTGGTGCAAGGCTTGGCCATTGCCTGTTCTATCAGCCCGAATATTATCTTGCGCATCCCATTGAAATGTTTTTGCCAATAAAGCAGACTGCTGATGGATGGGTTTTCAGCGGTTATGAAGGATTGGCCAGTCACGGAGGTGTAATTGGTGTTATCATTGCATTGCTGTTATATGTAAAGAAAACCAAACTCACAATGGTGTGGACGCTTGACAATATTGCTGTTGCCGCGCCGTTCTTTTCGGCTATGGTGCGTCTTGGAAACTTCATGAACAGTGAGATTATAGGCACAGAAACAGACCTTCCTTGGGGTGTTGTCTTTGTGCAGGCCGGAGAAACACTGCCACACCACCCTGCCCAACTATATGAGGCTATCGCCTATTCGGTGATATTCTTGTTCGGGTTGTTGCTGTATAGAAAGTATAAGGCAAGAATTGGTTCCGGATTGTTTATGGGATATTGTTTGTTTACAATATTTACATTCCGATTCTTTGTTGAGTTTATAAAGGAGAATCAGGTTGCCTTTGAGGAAGGAATGACGCTTATAATGGGACAGTGGCTGAGTATTCCACTTATAATTACAGGTGCATATTTTATGATAAAGGGTATAAAAAAATCGGCGTAAAGCCGATTTTTTTATTTCATTACAGTTGCTGCAAGTCTTTCTGTTTCATTCATAGAAGCAAGTCGCTTAACTTCGTTTATATCAATATGCATTGCTTCAGCAAGACGTGTGCCATACTCTTTGTCGGCAAGGTAACAATGTGCAGCGTGGCGGTATTTAATATTCTCTGTAACAGGTTTTATATCTTCGGCCGTATTGTTGATTAACAATTTGCGTTTTTCTTCATTCATTAACCTGTAAAGATTTCCGGGTTGATAGAAACAGTTGTCACTGCGGTTATCGTATGGATTGTAACGCATAGACTCACCTGTAACAGCCGAGTGTGCATACATTGCCGGGGTTGTCTTCCACTCACCAATACTGTTTGGTGAATAACCTTTTGTAGCACCGTTGTTTCCATCTACGCGCATTGCACCGTCGCGGTGAAAACTATGTACAGGACATCTTGCCTTGTTTACAGGTATCTGGTCGTGATTTACTCCAAGCCTGTAGCGTTGTGCATCACCGTATGAGAAAAGCCTACCTTGGAGCAGTTTATCGGGCGAAAGTCCTATTCCTGGTACTATATGTGCCGGGTTGAAGGCTGCCTGTTCAACTTCGGCAAAGTAGTTCTCGGGGTTACGGTTTAGTTCAAGCACGCCAACCTCTATGAGCGGAAAATCTTTATGACTCCATACTTTTGTAATATCAAAAGGATTCTCCTTGTAGGTGGCAGCCTGCTCTTCGGTCATAACCTGTATATATAGTTTCCAACGTGGAAAATCACCCATTGCTATTGCATTGTAAAGATCTCTTCCGTGGCTTTCGCGGTCGTGTGCTATGATGGTGGCGGCCTCGCTGTTGCTCAAATTTTTTATACCCTGCTGTGTACGGAAATGGAATTTTACCCATACTCGCTTGCCTGCGGCATTTACAAGGCTGTAGGTGTGTGAACCAAAGCCGTGCATATGACGATACGATGCCGGTATTCCACGGTCGGACATTACAATGGTTATCTGGTGTAGAGCCTCGGGGAGCATTGTCCAGAAATCCCAATTACTCTGTGGCGAGCGCAGATTTGTCTGTGGGTCACGTTTTATTGCGTGGTTGAGGTCGGGGAATTGTAAAGGGTCGCGCAGAAAGAACACAGGTGTGTTATTGCCAACTAAATCCCAGTTACCCTCGTCGGTGTAGAATTTCACGGCAAAACCGCGTATATCACGCTCGGCATCGGCAGCTCCACGTTCGCCGGCAACAGTTGAAAATCGCACAAAGACATCTGTTTTCTTGCCCACCTGTGAGAATAATGAGGCACAAGAATAAACTGTAATATCATGAGTTGTTGTGAATGTGCCGAAGGCTCCACTACCCTTTGCGTGCATACGTCGTTCCGGTATTACTTCACGGTCAAAATGTGCTAACTTTTCCAGTAACCAGTTGTCTTCGAGCAATATAGGGCCACGCTCTCCTGCTGTAAGTGAATTTGTGTTATCGGGTACATTTGCCCCCACTTCATTAGTCAAGTTTTTTTTATCCATAAAAAAGGCTGTTAATAATTCATATAGAACTATCAACAGCCTTTCGTACAAGTTTGTTCAGGTGTTATTTACCCTTTACAATTCTCTTTATATCATTGAGTTTGTTTAAAGCTTCAAGCGGTGTGAGATTGTTTACATCAATGCCCAAAATTTCGTCGCGAACCTGTGAAAGTACAGGGTCATCGAGCTGGAAGAAGTTTAACTGCATTCCCTCGCGGCTCTCGGCTATTTCGGCTGTAGGAGCACTCTTGAGTTCTCCCCTGTTGTTGCCAGCTTCAAGTTTTTTGAGTATCTGCTCCGAGCGTTTTACGATGCTTTTAGGCATGCCGGCAAGCTGGGCAACATGGATACCGAATGAGTGTTCGCTACCACCGGGCATCAGCTTGCGCAAGAATATTACCTTTCCATCAATTTCACGCACTGACACATTGAAGTTTTTTATGCGCGGGAAACTCTTCTCCATCTCGTTGAGCTCGTGGTAATGGGTTGCAAACAGAGTACGTGCCCTACCCTTTGCATATTCGTGGATATATTCAACAATAGCCCAGGCTATTGACATTCCATCGTATGTGGATGTTCCGCGTCCAAGTTCGTCGAACAGTACGAGGCTGTGCCCTGAAAGGTTGTTCAGGATGTTGGCAGCCTCGGTCATCTCAACCATAAATGTAGATTCGCCGGCCGAAATGTTGTCGCTTGCCCCCACACGGGTGAATATCTTATCTACAAGACCAATTACTGCACTCTCTGCGGGCACAAAGCAACCAATCTGTGCAAGTAGTGTAATGAGTGCTGTTTGGCGCAGTAGAGCTGATTTACCGGCCATATTCGGACCTGTTACAATTATTATCTGTTGCTTGTCGTTGTCAAGGTAAAGGTCGTTTGGAATGTAGTTCTCCCCTATCGCCATCTGTCTTTCGATAACCGGGTGACGTCCCTGTTTTATATCGAGTATATCATCCTCGCTTATTACAGGGCGTATGTATTTGTATGCACGTGAAACGTTGGCAAACGAGAGCAGAACGTCGAGCCTTGCAAGGTGTGTAGCATCAATCTGTATCGCAGGGATGTATGATGCAAGGTCGGCGATAAGGTTGTTGTATATCTGTGTCTCCAAAGCAAGAATCTTCTCCTCGGCACCAAGTATTTTTTCCTCGTATTCCTTGAGTTCCTGGGTAATGTAACGCTCGGCATTCACAAGTGTCTGCTTGCGTATCCACTCCTCGGGAACATTATCCTTGTAGGTGTTACGCACCTCAATGTAGTAACCGAATACATTGTTGAACGATATCTTGAGGCTTGGAATACCGGTGCGCTCACTTTCGCGTTGCTGTAACTGTAACAGATAGTCCTTTCCGTTATATGCTATTTGTCGCAGTTCGTCAAGTTGTGCGTTGATGCCATCGGCAACCACTCCACCCTTGTTCAGTAGTAATGGTGGTTCTGGAACAATCTCGGCTGCAATGCGGTCGCGTATTTCGGCACAGCAATCGAGTTGTGCACCAATACGTTTGAGAACCTCGTTCTCGGTGTTTTCGCAAGCCTTTTTTATTGGTTCTACTGCTTGTAATGCCAATTTCAGTTGAACGAGTTCACGTGGAGAAACACGGCCTGCAGCCACCTTGGCTATTATGCGCTCAAGGTCACCTATCAGGTGTAACTGTTCTTCTATGAGTTCGCGGAAACCTGGTTCACGGAAGTAATATTCTACAATATCAAGACGCTCCTCAATAGGTTTCTTGTCTTTTAAAGGGAATACCATCCAACGTTTCAACAGACGTGCGCCCATCGCTGTCAGTGTGTTGTCTATAACGGATAACAGTGAAGAGCCTCCATCGTGCATGCTGCCAAGCAGCTCGAGGCTGCGTATTGTGAATTTGTCGAGGCGCACATAACGCTCCTCCTCAATGCGGGATATGTTGCGTATATGCGATATCTGTGTGTGCAGTGTTACTTCAAGATAGTGCAGGATTGCACCGGCCGCCACCACTCCACTGCGCAAATGTGATATTCCAAAACCTTTCAGGTTTTTTGTTTCGAAATGCTTTGTCAATTTCTCATTGGCGAATTCATCGGTGAAAGCCCAATCATCAAGCTCGAAAGTGAGGAATTTACTGCCAAAATTTTCTATAAAACGCCCTTTTAGTCCACGCTCGACAAGTATCTCTTTTGGACGGAAATTTATCAGCAACTTTTCAATGTAGTCGAAAGTCCCCTCGGCAACAAGAAATTCTCCAGTCGATATGTCAAGGAACGACACTCCACACATCGGTTTGCCGAAGTGTACGGCTGCAAGGAAGTTGTTCTCCTTGTAATCCAATACATTGTCGTTGATTGAAACACCTGGCGTCACAAGCTCTGTTATACCGCGCTTGACAAGTTTTTTTGTCATTTTGGGGTCTTCGAGCTGGTCGCAAATGGCAACACGCTTGCCGGCACGTACCAGTTTGGGAAGGTATGTGTCTAGAGCGTGGAAAGGAAATCCTGCCATTTCAATGGCTTTTGATGCATCGCTTTTGCCATTGGAACGCTTTGTGAGCGTTATGCCAAGTATTTCAGATGCAATGACGGCATCAGAGCAATATGTTTCATAAAAATCGCCACAACGGAACAGCAACACCGCATCGGGGTGTTTTGCTTTCAGTTCGTAAAACTGGCGCATCATAGGCGTTGCAGCTATATCTTTTTCGGCCATTTATTGTCGTCTTTTATATGTAAATATTATGCGAATATACGAAAAAATGAGCGAAAAAATGATAAGCTTGCCTGATTATTTTTTGCAGCCAAAATGTTTGTCTGTCTATCGTGGCGTGTATGGCTGTTTTTCTTTAAATCCGGGGGTTGTGAAAACAAAAAATAATTGTTAAAAAACAATTTCCTTGTCCAAAGGAAGAAATCATTCAAAATTTATATATTTTTGTAGGTTATTACATCCACAAAGTGGATGATAATGTTTTTTAGTACGATTAAATTTAAGAACAATGGCATACAATTTTAACGAAATCGAGCAGAATTGGCAACAGTATTGGAGAGAGAATAAAACTTATAGAACGGTGGAGGATAATGGAAAGGAGAAATTCTATATTCTCAATATGTTCCCATATCCATCAGGAGCTGGACTTCACGTAGGTCACCCTCTTGGGTATATCGCATCTGATATTTTTGCGCGATACAAGCGTCTTAACGGATACAATGTCCTCAACCCAATGGGTTACGATGCGTACGGACTACCAGCCGAGCAGTATGCTATCCAGACCGGTCAACATCCGGCTGTGACAACAGAACAGAACATAGCACGTTATCGTGAGCAACTTGATAAAATTGGTTTCTGCTTCGATTGGAGCAGGGAGATAAGAACCTGTGATGCCGGTTACTACCATTGGACACAGTGGACATTCATCAAAATGTTCAACAGCTACTACGACAATGACACAAAGTGTGCAAAACCTATTGCCGGACTTATTGAGATATTGAGCAAAGAGGGTAGTGCGGGTGTCAACGCTGCTTGTACCGAAGAGGTCGAGGTGACTGCGGCTGAGTGGAATGGTATGAGTGAGGTCGCTCAACAAGAATTGTTGATGAATTGGCGCATAGCGTTCCTCAATGAAACAATGGTCAACTGGTGTCCTGCGTTGGGTACCGTGCTTGCTAACGACGAGGTTGTCGATGGCGTTTCGGAGCGTGGCGGTCACCCTGTCGTTCAAAAGAAGATGAAGCAGTGGTGTCTGCGCGTGTCGGCCTATTCACAGCGCCTGCTCGACGGTCTTGAGAAAATTGACTGGAGTGATTCTCTCAAGGAAACACAGCGTAATTGGATAGGTCGCAGCGAGGGTACAGAGATGCAGTTCCGTGTAAAGGACAGTGATGTCGAGTTTACTATATTCACAACACGTGCCGATACTATATTCGGTGTGACATTTATGGTTCTTGCTCCCGAGAGCGAACTTGTGGAACAACTTACTACTGCCGACCAGAAAAAGGCTGTTGAGGCTTATCTCGACCGTACAAAGAAACGTACCGAGCGCGAGCGTATGATTGACCGCAACGTGACAGGTGTCTTCACCGGTTCTTATGCGATAAATCCAATCACCGGTGAGGAGATTCCTGTGTGGGTGAGTGACTATGTGCTTTCGGGTTATGGTACCGGTGCCATTATGGCTGTCCCTGCGCACGATAGCCGTGACTATGCCTTTGCAAAACACTTTGGCATTGAAATCCGTCCTTTGATTGAGGGTTGCGATGTCAGCGAGGAGAGCTTCGATGCTAAGGAGGGTATAATGACAAATTCGCCGGTAGCTTCATTCTGTGATTGTAAACTGAATCTGAATGGTTTGACTGTCAAGGAGGCTATTGCCAAGACCAAGCAGTTTGTTACCGAGAACAAGCTTGGCCGTGTGAAGGTGAACTATCGTCTGCGCGATGCCATTTTCAGCCGTCAGCGTTACTGGGGTGAGCCATTCCCAATCTACTACAAGAGCGGTGTGCCTTATCCTGTTCCCGAGGAGTGTCTGCCACTTGAACTGCCCGAGGTCGAGAAGTTCCTCCCAACAGAGAGTGGAGAGCCACCACTTGGCCACGCAAAGATGTGGGCGTGGGATACCACAACAAACAGCATAACAAGCAAGGACAATATTGACAACAATACAGTGTTCCCGCTTGAACTCAACACAATGCCCGGCTTTGCCGGTTCAAGTGCATACTATTTGCGTTATATGGACCCAAAGAATGGCAATGCGCTTGTGTCTAAAGAGGCCAACGAGTACTGGCAGGGTGTAGACCTTTATGTAGGAGGAAAGGAACACGCGACAGGTCACCTCATTTATTCGCGTTTCTGGAATATGTTCCTCTTCGACACCGGTTGCAGCGTCAAGGAAGAACCGTTCCAAAAGCTTATCAACCAGGGTATGATACAGGGACGCAGCAACTTTGTATATCGCATAAAGGATACAAATACTTTTGTATCGCTTAATCTCTCCAAGGATTATGACGTTACTCCGTTGCACGTAGATGTCAATATCGTTTCAAATGATATTCTCGATATTGATGCATTCCGTGCTTGGCGTCCTGAATATGCCGATGCCGAGTTTATCCTTGAAAACGACAGATATGTTTGCGGTTGGGCAGTGGAGAAGATGAGTAAGTCTATGTTCAATGTCGTGAATCCTGATGTTATTGTCGAGAAATATGGTGCTGACACATTGCGTATGTACGAGATGTTCCTTGGCCCTATTGAGCAGTCTAAGCCTTGGGATACCAATGGTATTGATGGTTGCCACCGTTTCTTGCGCAAGCTGTGGGGCGTGTTCTTTGACAAGGATGACAATTGTATTGTTACCGATGCCGAACCGACAAAGGATGAACTGAAGTCATTGCACAAGCTCATAAAGAAGACTACCGAGGATATTCCGGCGTTCTCATACAATACCACTGTAAGTGCGTTTATGATATGCCTCAACGAGCTCACAGCGCTTAAATGTAATAAAAAGGCTATTCTTGAGAAGATTGTTGTTGTGCTTTCACCGTTTGCTCCTCATATTTGCGAAGAACTTTGGAGAGTCCTTGGTCACACAACAACTGTATGTGATGCCCAGTGGCCGGAATATAATGATGATTACTTGAAGGAAGATGTCGTGAAATACACAATCTCATTCAACGGAAAGGCACGCTTTACACTTGATTTCGCTGTTGACGCAACCAATGCCGATATTGAGGCGACCGTCCTAGCTGATGAAAACAGTAAAAAATATATCGATGGTAAACCTATAAAGAAAGTTATCATTGTACCAAAGAAAATTGTTAATGTAGTAATCTGATACACCGACTTTCAATAATAACGCATAAATTATATTGAATTATGGGCAAACGATTCATACCAAGGCCATCATTCATAGGTGAGCTCAAGAATTACTTTATGATTACAGTCGGACTTACACTGTATGCCTTCACCTGGAAATTCTTTATGGCACCATACCAATTTGTAACAGGCGGTATAACCGGTGTCGGCGGTATTGTGGAGTATACGACCGGATTGCCGATGCAGTACACCTATTTTCTCATAAATATAGTGCTGATAATTATTGCAATACAGCAGCTTGGATGGAAATTCTGTGTCAAGACTATATATGCGATAGCTGTTATGACGCTGGCTCTTGAACTGTTTGACTATCTGTTCCAGACCTGGCCGACAGCCTTGAACATATTGGGCGAGGATAAACAGCTCGAAGCCTGTATCGTCGGTTCCATATTCATTGGTATGGGTATAGCATTCTGTTTCTTGAGTAATGGAAGCACTGGTGGTGTGGATATTATCGCGGCTATTGTGAACAAGTATAAGGATATAAGTTTCGGTCGTGCAATGCTCTATGTTGATGCCTGTATAATCCTGAGCAGTTTCTTTATCATTCCTAACGATTTGCATATTGGTTTGCAGAAGGTGTTCTATGGATTCATCAACCTAGTGATTGTAAACGTGTCACTCGATTATATGGTTAACAGCAACCGTCAGGCTGTGCAGTTCTTTATATTCTCGAGCAAGTACGACGAGATTGCATACTACATTACACGTCGTCTAAAGCGTGGCGTGACATTGCTCGATTCTATCGGTTATTATTCAGGGAAAGAGGGTAAGGTGGTGACAACCATAGCGCGCGCCAACCAGTCAAATCAGTTATTGAGCGCGATTAAACAGATTGACCCCAATGCGCTCGTGTCGCAGTCTAAAGTCATGGCTGTGTATGGTCTTGGATTTGACAAGATAAAAGCCAAGAAAAAGGTCGAGATTGATAATACAAGTGTTGGTAAAACAAAATAAGTGCTATGAAACTGGTTTTTGCAACGAACAACAAGCATAAACTCCAGGAGGTAAGGGATATTGTTGGTGATGGGGTAGAGGTTCTTTCTCTCAATGATATAGGCTGTTTTGATGATATTCCGGAAACCGCTGACACATTGCAGGGTAACGCGCTCATAAAGGCAAGACACATATATGAGAAATATGGTTTTGATTGCTTTGCCGATGATACCGGTCTTGAAGTTGAGGCTCTTGACGGTGCACCCGGTGTCTATTCTGCGCGTTATGCCGGAGAGGAGTGTGATTCTGAGGCGAATATGCAGAAGCTTTTGGAAAATTTAACAGGAAAAAGTAATCGTAATGCACAATTTCGTACAGTTATTGCGTTAATTGTCAAAGGGGATGAAAAACTTTTCAATGGTATTGTGAAAGGAACGATAACAACCCGGAAAATGGGTGATTCTGGGTTTGGCTATGACCCTGTATTTGTTCCCGAAGGGTATTCCGAAAGTTTTGCGCAGATGAGTGGCGAGATGAAGAATAGTATCAGCCATCGATTCCGTGCAACCCGACAACTCAGTGACTATTTAAAAGAGAATTATGATTAAAAAACTGTTGGTATCTTTTCTATTTGTTCTTGTGTCGGTTGTCGGCGTGAAGGCTTCAATCGATAATTGGACTTTGTATCCGTCGTATCACAATGCAACATATTGTCAGGTTTTTGGCGATAAGGTGTATGTATTGGCGTCGGGTGCTCTCTTTTCATATAATATAAGCGATAGCGAGGTTAGAACATACGATAAGATAACAACCCTGAGCGATACGGATATTGCCCATATCAGATATTCAAGTTTTATTAATGCTCTTGTAATAGTCTACTCGAATGCCAATATCGACATTCTATATGAGGATGAATCGGTTTATAATATTTCCGACTTCAAAAACAAGTCTTTGCCCAACAAGACTATAAACAATATCAATATACAGGGCAGTACGGCGTATCTTTCAACGTCGTTCGGTATTGTTGTGCTCGACCTTGAAAATATGGAGTTCGACAATACATTCAACACCGGTTTCAACACATATTGTGCATATCTTGTAAGGGGAAAGCTATTTTGTGGAACAGAAACCGGAATGTACAGTTGTGACATAGACAAGAATATGCTTGACAAGAACAACTGGGTTAAAAAGAATAACTATTTTACAAAGGCTATATGTGAACTTAACGGCGTCCTTTACTGCCATCTCTACGATTACGGAATATATAGTTACAACGACACGCTAAATGTCCTAAAGGATGTGGTTTACAACAGCGGAGAGAAATATGATTATGTCTACAGCAACGGTAAGGAGATAATCGCCTCTGCAAAGAAAAAAACGGCAGTAATTACCGCTCCTAAAGAGGTTACAGTCTATAAGAACGTGGATAGTAATTTTATCCTCAAGGATGGAGAAACCTTTTGGGATTGTAAGGGATATACAGGGGTTGTGCAGTGCGAAATGAATGGCAATGAGGTCGTATCTGTTTCTACGCCTATTGTACCTAATTGTCCGGTGCGAAACTACTGTGAGTTTATGAAATTCACCAATGCCGGCAACTTGTTGGTAGCCGGAGGTAACATCAACTATTTGGGCGAGGTGAAGTATAATCACGCCGGCACGTTGATGGAGTATCGTTGCAAGGATGATAAATGGTTTAATTTCCCCGAGGATACCATTAAAAAACTAACCAAGCTGAGTTATATAAATATATGTTCTGTTGACGAAGACCCGACAGAGCCCGGGCATTACTTTGCAAGCTCATTCAGTAACGGCCTTTTCGAGTTCAGAAACGGAGAGTTTATACAGCAATATGATTTTACAAATTCAATTATAGAGAGTGCTGTTCCCAATAGTAGAGCCTGGGTTCGTGTTCCTTTTGCCACCTTTGATAAAGAGGGTAATCTTTGGTGCCTGAATTCAGATGTGAAAGATGTTGTCAAAGTGCTTAAAAAGGATGGTACTTGGTCTGCGCTTGAATATAAGGATCTTGATTATATGGCTACTATGGCACAACTGTATGTCGATTCACGTGGGTGGATGTGGCTTACTGTGCTCCAGAATGAACCAGGCCTGTTCTGTGCAAAAAGAAACGACACGCCTTTCGATTCAAGCGATGATATTACAAGAAAATGGTTGAACAAGTTCACCAATCAGGATGGAGTAAGCTATGATATATATCAGCTCTATGATATTGCCGAAGACCGGGATGGAGCTATATGGGTCGGTACCAACATTGGCGTTTTTGTTATTGACAATCCCGAAAAATTCTTTAATGACGGTGTCTTCAAGCAGATAAAGATTGCCCGTAACGATGGAACCGGACTTGCCGACTACTTTATGAGCGGAGTCTATATCAAGACCATTGAAGTGGATGGGGCAAATCGTAAATGGATTGGAACAAACGATAATGGAATCTTTCTTGTGAGTGCTGACGGACAGGAAACCATCCATCATTTTACAACGGAGAATTCACCGTTGCCATCGAACTGCGTTGAAAGTATTGCAATCAATGATGTTACCGGCGAAGTGTTTATTGGAACGGATAAAGGTATAGCAAGTTACAGAAGTGATGCTATAGCGTCGGCCGAAACTCTTGCAAAAGAAAATGTATATGCCTATCCAAACCCCGTGAGAGCCGATTATAGCGGAAATATATCAATCGTTGGACTGACGCACAGTTGTAATGTCAAAATCGTCGATGCGGCGGGATATTTGATTAATGAAGGCGTGTCCAATGGTGGTATGTATTCTTGGAATGGCCGCAATATGCGTGGCGAGAAGGTCGCAAGCGGAGTCTATTACGTCCTTGCATACGATAGCGGTGGCCGCGAGAGTGTTGCGGCGAAAATTCTGATAACGAGATAATGAGAACGGTAGCTGCAATGCAGCTACCGTTGCTTTTTGTTTACTCTATACGTATGGAGTGATTTCTTATTTAAAAAGAGGTGATATGGTGGATTTATTCATTATTTTATGAATTAAGGATTAAAAAGGACTGTTTTTGGAAAAATTCAAGAGATATATTTGTAATGACAATAAAATTAATAACTCACTTTGCCATTATTGATGGTAAAGCTTTTAAAAAAACAAAACTATGAAAAAGATTGTATTGACAATTGCAGCAGCGGCTTTCCTTTTTACAGCTAATGCATCTAACGAGGTTGTTGTTTCTCAGAATGTAATTGAGATGAATGCTGCCGATGAGTGGGATGACATTCTTAAAGAGTATGAGGCTTATGTAGACAAGTACATTGCTTGTATGAAGAAGGCTAAGGCTGGTGATCTTAGCGCAATGGCCGATTTGGCAGAATTGATGGAGAAAGCTGAGAAGATTTCTGCAAAGTTGGAGAAGGCTGAGGATGAGATGTCAACAGCTCAAGCAGCACGTTATGCTAAAATTTCAGCAAAACTTGCAGAGGCTGCTAAGAATCTTTAATTCGTTACAATAAAATGCAGCGGCAGACATTGTCTGCCGCTGTTTTTTTATATTTGATAGCAAGACTTTTTATATGGCTGACAGCATTATCGAATACTTTGCATAACCCCTTCCCGAATATACACAAACAAAAAAGCCTCTCAGCATAACTGAAAGGCTTTCTGCGGTGCGTACGGG
>JAGCMB010000056.1 GCA_017646665.1 Bacteroidaceae bacterium | reverse complement strand
CTGTGCCTCCCAACGCTGCCCTTTAGATAAGTTGCTCATGCTCGCTGCAAAAGCTCAAACATGTTTGGCTTTTGCTCGCTTACTCGCAACTTTCGCTTTCAGCGACAGATTACCTTTGCAATGAATAGTCGCATAATTCGCGAACTTTAGCGCGTACAATTGGTAATTTCAAATAAAAACCGTCACCATCAAAATCACAGACAAATCCCATTCTGTTTTTGGATAAAGTGGTCAGGACTGTTTGACTGCTAGTTAGACGCTCGCTTTAGCGAGTGGCTAACTGAAGGAGTTCCGCACCACCCAAAAACAGAATGAAAGGATTTGTTGGCAAATAACAGCCAACCGAGGGATGTCGCTTGCGACTCGTGAGCAAAAGGCTGTTATGACTGATTTTGCCGGTGACGGAACCTTTTGGTTCTTTTCAGTTATGAAAAGAACGTATAGAAAGACTTGAAGAAAATACAAGTGAACGATTAAGGTTGGGAACTGTCGTGGAATATAATGGTGAGCGAAAGCGACTCTTCCTTATACATCCCCCAGCTTTTGCAGGTGAGCCCTTGAGCCAGCCCCACTCACGACGCAGCACGCGACATACAGATACAAAAAAAGATGTCAACTTTCGTTGACATCCTTTTGCTCTTCAGGTAGGACTTGAACCTACGACCCCCTGATTAACAGTCAGGTGCTCTAACCGACTGAGCTACTGAAGAATATGTTGGAACTTTTTTCTTTAATTAAGCGATGTTCCATCTCGCTTGCTCTTCAGGTAGGACTTGAACCTACGACCCCCTGATTAACAGTCAGGTGCTCTAACCGACTGAGCTACTGAAGAATTTTTATCATCCTTTTCGTTTGACGAGTGCAAAGGTAGTACTTCTTTTTTTTACGTGCAAATATTTCGGCTTTTTTTTCTTTAACAAGATAAAAATATCAGCATTTACTACCCTTTTTATTAAAAAAAACCAAAAACAAGGCCCCAAATCACACTTATCATAAAGCAAAAGTGTATCTTCGCGGTTATAATTAAGAAAAGAGGATGAAAAGAAAGATATTTGTTCTGTTGCTTATTGTCGCAACACTACCAAGCATCGTCGTAAAGGCCGACGAAAAGCATAAATTCCAACTGTCGCGTCAAATTTCAATCATCAACTCCATAATAAAGGATTTGAACCTTTTTTATGTAGACAGCATTATGCCCGAAATTCTAATAAACAAGAGCATAGATGCAATGTTGAGCAATCTCGACCCATACACTTTATATTATCCGGCAAACAAGGCCGATGAATTGAAGATGATGACCACCGGAAAGTATGCCGGCATAGGTTCAGTCATACGTTTTCACACAGATAAAAAAACAACCGTACTCAGCGAGCCATACGAAGGTATGCCAGCACAGAAGGCCGGACTGAAAGCCGGCGACGCAATAATTTCGATTGACGGAATAGATGTAAAAGGAATGAGCACCGACAGCGTTAGCGACAAGCTGAGGGGCGAAGCAGGGACGGCACTCACCATTGAGTATGAACGCCCCGGCAAAAAAGGGACATCGAAAGTAAAGCTACAACGTGAAAGTATAGCACTGCCGGCAATCCCCTATTACGGATTACAAAAGGACAACGTAGGCTATATACAACTGAACAGTTTCACCGACGGCTGCGCCAAAGATATGCGCCGGGCAATTATCGACCTGAAGAAGCAGGGAGCAACAGCATTCATCATTGACCTGCGCAGCAACGGCGGTGGTCTTTTGAACGAGGCCGTGGATATTGTAAACCTGTTTGTCCCGAAAGACAAAATCATCGTAACCACAAAAGGCAAGATAAAGCAGTCGAACGAGGTGTACAAGACACAGAAAGCCCCTATTGACACCACCTCACCCATAGCCATCCTTGTCGATGGACAGACAGCATCGGCATCGGAGATTGTCGCCGGAGCATTACAAGACCTTGACCGCGCAGCAATCATAGGCAGTCGCACATTCGGCAAAGGCCTTGTACAAAGCACCAGAGAAGTAACCGGCGGCGGTTATCTAAAAATAACGACAGCCAAATACTACACCCCCAGCGGACGATGCGTACAGGCACTCGACTACTCACACGTCATTGACCAGGGCAAGACATCACGAATTCCCGACAGCCTCACCAACGTGTTCTATACAGAAGCCGGCCGCGAAGTGCGCGACGGTGGAGGTGTACGCCCCGATATAGAACCGAAATCAGAGGAGTTGTCCACCCTGCTATTCTATCTTATGCAAGATATGGCAGTCTTCGACTACGCAACAGAATATGCAATCAAGAACAGCACAATTGCGTCTGCCGACACATTCGAGCTAAGCGACGAGGATTACGACGAGTTTAAAAGACTGCTGAAATCACGTAATTTCAGCTACGACCTCATAAGCGTAAAAGTCCTAAAGGATTTGAAACAAGCCGTGGAATTTGAAGGATTCAGCGGGATTGTCAAGGAAGAGATTGAATCACTGGAAAGAAAGCTACAAACAAACCTCGACCATTCACTAACACACTTTGAAAAGGAAATACGCAAAATCATCGCTGACGAGATTATTCACAGATATTACGGACAGAAAGGACGAATAATCTACAATCTCCGCGAGGACACAGACATTGAAGAGGCATTCAAGATACTCAAGAACGAAAAGGAATACAGAAATATCCTATCCCCCACAAAGAAATAAGAAAAAGCCCGCCAATGAAGTGAACCCCAAAAGTTAGACAAAAAACTTTTGGGGTTCACTTCACCAATGGCGGGCTTTTCAACTATAAAGAATATTCTGTTTGCACTATCTGCCGATTACCTCTCAACAGCATCGATAACAACTTTACCGTCACGCGAGTCTATCGCAAAAAGCCTGTCGGCATCCAGAGCGCGTGACACAGTATCACCACCAACAACCACCTTCAGCAAAGACTTGGAAGTATAGAGCGACCTCCTGCTGTTACCTGCAGCATAGCGTTTCATCACAATCTGCGAATCGACAGGCAGAGGCTCACCTGCATACAACAGGCTATCGCCGATATACACCTCACACGCTCCATCGGCATAATTCCCGGTAAAAAAGACACGACACGAAGCCACATTATTGTCCTGCACATCCATCTCTTTAATGGCATAATAGGTAAAAAGCATTATCGCCAACAGCAACAATGCAAAGAAAAGGACATTCCCTTTCAGGAAACGCATATTGGAGTTACTACTTCTTTTTGTACGCATAATTTTCTAATTTTGCAGCTAAGATAGCAATATTTGAACACTCACACAATGCCGACAAAAAGTTTCGGCAACAAACAGATAAAAAACGCAACAAATTCTTGCAGTTTACAGCATTTATTACTAAATTTGCATTGCAATGATGATGTAGAGGGGCTGGCAAGCCCCTCTTTTTCATACCAACACCGATTGAATCATATCATACATCAAAAATATAACAGAACTATATGATTGACAAACAACAAGTAATCGACCTCACCAACGAGTGGTTAGCCGACAAAGAGTATTTTTTGGTAGATGTTGTCATCAGCAAGGATGACAAGATAACAGTTGAGATTGACCACGCCGAAGGTGTGTGGATAGAAGACTGCGCCGACCTGAGCCGTCACATTGAGAACAGCCTGAGTCGCGAAACCGAAGACTACGAGCTTGAAGTCGGTTCAGCAGGCCTTGGACAGCCGTTCAAGGTGTTACAACAATACCAGAACCACATAGGGCTCGAAGTTGAGGTGCTTACCAAAGACGGCCGCAAACTCAAAGGTATTCTAAAGGAAGCCAACGAGAGCAACTTCACAATCACCATCAGCAAAAAGGAGAAACCCGAAGGTGCTAAACGCCCGGTCCTTGTCGAGGAGGATTTGCAGTTCACCTACGACAGTATCAAATACACGAAATACATAATAAATTTTAAATAAAATGGCAAAGAAAGAAGAAACAATCAGCCTTCTTGATACATTTCAAGAATTCAAAGAGTCGAAGAACATCGACCGCACAACAATGATTAGCGTACTCGAAGAGAGTTTCCGCAAAGTAATTGTAAACCTTTTCGGCACAGACGAGAACTATTCAGTTATCGTAAACCCCGACCGTGGTGACTTTGAGATTCAGCGTCGTCGCACCGTCGTTGCCGACAACGATGTAAAGGACAGCAACTTCGAGATTTCTCTCAGCGAGGCACAGCTCATCGACGACACCTTCGAAGAGGGCGAGGAGGTTAGCGAAATCGTTAACTTTGCAGAGTTCGGCCGCCGCGCCATCCTCAACCTGCGTCAGACACTCGCATCAAAAATCCTTGAATTGGAGAAGGACAGCCTCTACAACAAGTACAGCGAGAGAATCGGTCAGATTGTAAGTGCCGAGGTTTACCAAATCTGGAAGAAGGAGTTGCTGCTTGTTGACGACGAGGGCAACGAGCTCATCCTCCCAAAGAGCGAGCAGATTCCAAGCGACTTCTACCGCAAGGGCGACAATGTACGCGCAGTAGTAGCACGTGTTGACAACCAGAACAACAATCCTAAGATTATCCTTAGCCGTACATCACCAATGTTCCTCCAGCGTCTTTTCGAGCTCGAGGTTCCCGAAATCAACGACGGCCTCATCACCATCAAGAAGATTGCACGTATCCCCGGCAAGCGTGCCAAGATTGCAGTCGAGACATACGACGAGCGCATTGACCCGGTAGGTGCTTGTGTTGGTGTAAAGGGTTCACGTATCCACGGTATCGTTCGCGAGCTCCGCAACGAGAACATCGACGTTATCCCATTCACATCAAATATCGAGCTCTTCATCAAGCGCGCACTCAGCCCTGCCAAGATTCAGGACATCAAGCTGAACGAGGAGCAGCGTGTTGCCGATGTCAACCTCAAGAAAGAGGAGGTATCACTTGCTATCGGTAAGGATGGTCTCAACATCAAGCTCGCAAGTATGATTACAGAGTACACCATCAACGTTTACCGCGAAATCGACGCACAGCAGGAAGATGACATCTACCTCGACGAGTTTGCAGATGAGGTTGAAGAGTGGGTAATCGAGGCTATCAAGGGCATTGGCCTTGACACAGCCAAAGCGGTGCTCAACACCCCACGCGAAGTACTCATTGAAAAGGCCGACCTCGAAGAGGACACTGTTGACCACCTTATTGAAGTACTCCAGGCAGAGTTCGAAGACGAGGAATAAGCAACAAGAGGACACAAATTCTTAAAAAGACTACGAATGAAGATAAGACTAAATAAAGTACAAAAAGAGCTCAACATTGGCCTATCGACCATTGTGGAATTCTTGCAGAAGAAGGGTTTCGAGATTAAAGAAGACCCAAATGCAGTTGTTCCCGAAGGTGGTTACGAAATGCTAATCCAAGAGTTCAGCGCCGACAAGAAGGCACGCATACAATCGGAGAACTTTACCAACGAACGCCAAAACAAGGAGAAGCCAAAGGCAGCTCCTGCAGCAGAGGAGAAACCGGTGGTAAAAGAGCCCGTTGTAGCACCCGTTGTCGTTGAAGAGAAGAAAGCCGAGCCCGAAGTCAAGGAGATTGTAAAGAGCACTCCCAAGACCGAAGCACCCACAATAAAGGTCACAGGCAAGATTGACCTTGATGCGTTCAACAAGAAAAAGGCCCAGCCCAAAAAGGAGGAGCCAAAGAAGGTAGAACCCAAGAAAGAAGAAGTAGTGCCAGTCAAGCCTGTTGCACCCGTCGTTGAGGAACCTAAGCAGACTGAAGAGCCCAAGAACGAGGAGCCACAGACACAACTCACACAAGTTGAGGAGGTTGCTCCAAAGTTGAACATCGTGGGACAAATTGACCTCTCGGCCATCAACCAATCTACACGCCCCAAGAAGAAGAGCAAAGAGGAGAAGAAGAAAGAGCGTGAAGAGAAGGACAAGCAGCGTGAGGAGCAGCGCAAGCAACAGCGCGAAGCACAGCGTCACAACAACGAAGGTGGCGAGAAGAAGAAACGCCAGCGCATAAACAGCCAGCGCGTTGACATCAACGATGTAAAGGAGAACAACAATAACGGCAATAACGAGAGCAAAGACTGGAGCGCAAACCGCAACAAGAGCAACAACCAGTCTACCGGTAGCCGCAAGGACCGCGACCGTCAGCACAAACGTTTCGACAAGAACGATGTAAGTGACGAGGATGTATCAAAGCAGATAAAAGAGACTCTCGACCGCCTCACAAACCGTGGCAAGAGCAACAAGTCGGCAAAATACCGCAAGGAGAAACGCGATATGGCAGCCGAGCGCCAGATGCAGCAGATGAGTGAGGAGATGGAACAGAGCAAGGTTCTACAGCTCACCGAGTTCGTCACAGCCAACGAGCTTGCAAGCATGATGAACATCTCGGTGACACAGGTTATCGCAACCTGTATGAGCATTGGTATGATGGTATCAATCAACCAACGCCTTGATGCCGAAACCATCAACATCGTTGCCGAGGAGTTCGGATACACAACAGAATATGTAAGCGCCGAAGTTGCCAACGCCATTGAAGAAGCAGCCGACACCGAAGAGGATTTGGAGCCACGCGCACCAATCATCACCGTCATGGGACACGTTGACCACGGTAAGACTTCGCTGCTTGACTACATCCGTAAGGCGAATGTAATCGCAGGCGAGGCCGGTGGTATCACACAGCACATCGGTGCATACAACGTGAAGATGGAGAGCGGCAAACGCATCACATTCCTTGACACTCCAGGTCACGAAGCCTTCACAGCCATGCGTGCCCGTGGTGCTAAGATTACCGATATCGTTATCATCATCATCGCTGCCGACGACAACGTGATGCCACAGACAAAGGAGGCTATCAACCACGCTATGGCAGCCGGTGTACCTATCGTATTCGCCATCAACAAGTGCGACAAACCTACAGCCGATCCTAACCGAATAAAGGAAGAGTTGGCTCAATTGAATATGCTCGTCGAGGACTGGGGTGGAAAATACCAGTCACAGGAAATCTCGGCAAAGAAAGGTATGGGTGTCGAAGAACTTATGGAGAAGGTATTGCTCGAAGCCGAGTTGCTCGACCTCAAAGCAAACCCCAACCGCAAGGCTACAGGTTCAGTCATTGAGTCTACACTCGACAAGGGTCGTGGTTATGTAGCAACCGTACTTGTCCAGAACGGTACTCTGAAAGTAGGTGACATTGTTGTTGCCGGCACACAATGGGGTAAGGTAAAGGCCATCTTCAACGAGCGTAACCAACGCATCAAGGAGATTCGTCCGGCCGAGCCGGCACTTATCCTTGGCCTTAACGGTGCTCCTGCAGCAGGTGACACCTTCAACGTTGTCGAGAGCGAGCGCGAGGCACGCGAAATCACCGGCAAGCGCGAGCAGTTGCAGCGCGAGCAGGGATTGCGCACCCAGAAGATGCTTACACTTGACGAGGTTGGCCGCCGCATTGCACTCGGTAACTTCCAGACACTCAACATCATTGTCAAGGGTGACGTGGACGGTTCTATCGAGGCACTCAGCGACTCACTCATCAAGCTATCTACCGAAACAATCCAGGTGAACGTCATCCACAAGGCTGTCGGTCAGATTTCAGAGAGCGACGTGAGCCTTGCCGCAGCATCAGATGCCATTATCGTAGGTTTCCAGGTGCGTCCATCAGTGACAGCACGCAAGGTTGCCGAGAACGAGGGTGTCGACATCCGCATATACTCAATCATCTACGATGCCATTGAGGAGGTAAAGGCCGCAATGGAGGGTATGCTTGCACCAATCGTCAAGGAAGAGATTACAGCAACCATCGAGGTTCGCGAAACATTCCACATCAGCAAGGTTGGTACAGTTGCAGGATGTATGGTACGCGAGGGTAAGGTAAAACGTACCGACCGTGCACGCCTCATTCGCGACGGTATCGTTATCCACACAGGTTCTCTTGCAGCACTCAAGCGCTTCAAGGAGGATGTCAAGGAGGTGGGTACAAACTTCGAGTGCGGTATCAGCCTTACATCTCAGGACGACATCAAGGTGGGTGACATCATTGAGACATTCGTTCAGGTTGAGGTAAAGCAGAAGTTATAAAACTCTATTTACAAGATGAATACGCTGGATATAGTCCTTTTGGTTGCAGTCGGTATAGGCATACTATACGGACTCAAATCGGGACTAGTCAAACAATTGAGCTTTGGAGCAGGCATAGCAATAGGCTTGCTCCAAGCTACAATTTTCTACCCAAAGACTGCGGCTTGGTTACAAGAGCTCACACAGTGGGAGAATCTTATATGCACAATCCTGGGCTTTATAATAATCTTTGTTGCAACAACAATGATAATCAACCTTGCAGGAATCATTCTGCGATGGTTGCTAAAAGCAATTCTGCTTGGTTGGCTCGATAGGATATTGGGTGCTGTATTTTCAGCAATAATAGCAATGGGCATTGTTGTTTTGGGAGTGGACATAAGCGAAAGCATTGCACCCGACAACAGTATTACCTGCAAAACTTCGCAGGATGAAACATTGTTATACAAAAAGGTTGCCGAAGTTACTTTTTTAATCATCGAGGAGGCGAAGAAGATAGATGAAGAAAAAGAACAACATATTGAAGAAACTTGCGAACAAGGCCTATGAGTTTGGCTTTGTCAGCAAAATAAAGACGGACATAATCGAGAGCGGACTCAGCGAGGACACGATAAGGCTCATATCACGTAAGAAGAATGAGCCCGAGTGGATGCTCGAATTCCGCTTGACAGCATACAGGCATTGGCTCACAATGGAGATGCCACAGTGGGCACATCTGGATATTCCCCCTATTGACTATCAGGCAATATCCTACTATGCCGACCCCTTGAAAAAGAACAAGGAGAACAAGAACAAGGAGATAGACCCCGAGTTGATGAAGACATTCGAAAAACTTGGTATTCCCCTTGAGGAACGTCTTGCACTCAGCGGAACGGCTGTCGATGCCGTTATGGACTCCGTGTCGGTAAAGACCACGTTCAAAGAGGAGCTAAAGGAAAAAGGCATCATATTCAGTTCAATGGGCGAAGCCATACAGGAACATCCCGAACTGGTGCGCAAATATCTTGGCACGGTAGTCAACTACCGCGACAACTTCTTTGCAGCACTCAACACGGCCGTGTTCAGCGACGGCTCTTTTGTATATATTCCCAAAGGGGTGCGCTGCCCACGCGAATTGTCGACCTATTTCCGCATCAACGCGGCCAACACAGGACAGTTTGAGCGCACACTCATAATCGCCGACGACAACAGCTACGTGTCATACCTCGAGGGCTGTACAGCACCTATGCGCGACGAGAACCAGCTCCACGCAGCCATCGTTGAGATTGTAGTGAATGAAAATGCCGAAGTAAAATACAGCACCGTACAGAACTGGTACCCAGGCGATGCCGAGGGCAAGGGCGGTGTATATAATTTCGTCACAAAACGTGGCGATTGCCGTGGAAACAACAGCAAGCTATCGTGGACGCAAGTTGAAACAGGTTCTGCCATCACTTGGAAATATCCCAGTTGCATACTCCGTGGCGACAATTCACAGGGTGAGTTCTACTCGGTGGCACTCACCAACAACTACCAGCAGGCCGACACCGGCACCAAGATGATACACCTTGGCAAGAACACCAAGAGCACAATCATCAGCAAGGGCATTTCGGCCGGAAAGAGCCAAAATTCATACCGCGGACTCGTGCGTGTGAGCAAAAATGCCGACAACGCCCGTAACTACAGCCAATGCGACTCCCTGTTGCTCGGTGACAAGTGTGGCGCACACACCTTCCCCTATATGGATATCCACAACAACAGCGCAATAGTGGAACACGAGGCCACAACATCAAAAATATCCGAAGACCAGCTCTTCTACTGCAACCAGCGAGGCATAGGAACCGAGGAGGCTATTGGCCTCATCGTCAACGGATATGCCCGTGAGGTGCTCAACAAACTCCCTATGGAGTTTGCTGTCGAAGCACAGAAGTTGCTCAGCGTATCGCTCGAGGGAGCAGTAGGATGATAAACAAAGAGGATTATGGAAAATTTACTTGAAATAAAAAACCTTCACGCCACCATTGATGGCAAAGAGATACTTAAAGGAATAAACCTCACCATCAAGGCTGGCGAGGTACACGCCATAATGGGCCCCAACGGTTCGGGCAAGAGCACGCTCAGCAACGTACTGGTTGGTCACCCAGCATACACTGTCACCGAGGGTGAAATAATCTACAAAGGCAAAAACCTGCTCGAGCTCTCTCCCGAGGACCGCAGCCACGAGGGACTTTTCCTCTCGTTCCAATATCCGGTGGAAATCCCCGGTGTCAGCATCACAAACTTTATGCGAGCTGCCATAAATGCAAAGCGCGAGTACCTGAAACAAGAGCCAATGAGCGCAAGCGACTTTCTCAAGCTGATGCGAGAAAAGCGTTCATTCGTGAACCTTGACAGCAAGCTGGCCAACCGCTCGGTAAACGAAGGATTCAGCGGTGGCGAGAAGAAGCGCAACGAGATATTCCAAATGGCAATGCTCGAACCCACTTTGAGCATACTTGACGAAACCGATTCCGGTCTCGACATTGATGCCCTGCGCATTGTAGCCGAGGGTGTCAACAAACTCAAGCGCCCCGACACATCGAGCATCGTCATCACCCACTACCAGAGATTGCTCGACTATATCAAGCCCGATATTGTACACGTCCTCTACAACGGCCGAATCGTAAAGACATCCGGCCCCGAACTCGTTCAAGAACTCGAGGAGCGCGGATATGACTGGATTAAAAACGAGAACCAATGATGGGCAACGAACAGGAATACATTGAACTGTTCGGGCAGAACAGAGAGCTAATAGACAGCGCTTGCGCAGAACTACTGAACCGCGAGCGCGAACAGTCTTTCGCGCGCTTCAAGGCCAGTGGTTTTCCAACCCGCAAGGACGAGGAGTGGCGCAACACGCCAATTGCCAAACAGTTTGGCATAAACTATGGTATGAACCTCAAGCGTGCCGAGGCCAATATGAACACCAGTGCAATCTTCCACTGCGATGTTCCCAACCTCAAATCGCACAGGGTATATATTGTCAACGACAGCTACAGCCCCGACGAAGGTCACAGTCGTGAGTTACCGCAAGGCGTAATCCTTGGCAGCCTCAACGCAATAGCCGGCAGCCACCCCACTCTGCTCGACAAATATTACAACCGATTGGCCTGTGACGGCGACAGCATTGCACAGTTCAACACAATGTTCGCACAAGACGGCGTAGTACTCTATGTTCCACGAAACACAGTCGTAGAGGAAACGATACAGATTGTATCGCTCATACAGGCAAATGTGGAGATGCTGCTCAACCGTCGTATTCTCATAATCCTTGAAGAAAACAGCAAGGCTAATATTCTTTTGTGCGACCACTCGTCACAGGAGAAGCAGTCGCTCTCGACACTCGTCACCGAGGTATTCGTGGGAGCAGGAGCATCGCTGAACATATACGACATTGAAGAAACAGCAAACAACAACACCAGGGTTGCAACGCTCCTTGTGAAACAGGAGGCCGACAGCCATTTCAACCACTGTTGCATAACCCTGACCAACGGTTTCACCCGCAACAGCACAAACGTTGCGCTCACCGGACGTGGAGCTGAAACAAGCATCAACGGACTGGCCATAGGTGACAAGACACAGCACATTGACAACCACACGCTTGTTGACCACAAAGTACCCGACTGTACAAGCAACGAGCTATACAAATATATACTCGACGAATCATCGACCGGTGTTTTTGCAGGCAAGATGCACATCCACCCCGATGCACAGCGCACAGCATCACAACAGACCAACCGCAACCTGTGCCTCACCAACTGCGCGCAGATGTACGCACAGCCACAATTGGAAATCTATGCCGACGATGTAAAGTGCAGCCACGGCTCAACCGTGGGACAGCTCGACGAGAACGCCCTGTTCTATATGCAGCAACGTGGTATCCCAGCCGACGAGGCACGCCACCTACTTATGTATGCCTTTGCCGGTGAAGTAATTGAGAATATAGACATTGTTCCACTCAAGGAACGTCTGCACATTCTCATTGAGAAGCGTTTCCGTGGCGAGCTTGGCAAATGCAAAGGCTGCAACCTGTGTAAATGATAGATAATGGCAATGTATAATACAGACGACATACGCAAACAATTTCCCATTCTAGAACAGACAGTGCACGGCAAACCGCTCGTGTACCTGGACAACGCTGCTACCACACAAAAGCCGCGTTGCGTCATTGACACCATCAGTGAACTCTATTGCACAACAAATGCCAATGTTCACCGCGGTGTACACCACCTATCGCAAGCAGCAACAACTGCAATGGAGAATGCACGCGAAACCGTACGTCGTTTCATCGGTGCAAAGCACAGCCACGAGGTCATCTTCACACGTGGCACCACCGAGAGCATAAACCTTGTGGCATCATCGTTCGGCGGCAGCTTTCTAAAAGCTGGCGACGAGGTCATAATATCGACAATGGAGCACCACAGCAACATTGTCCCCTGGCAGATGCTACGCGACCGCATAGGTATCACACTGCGCATCATACCACTGAAAGCCGACTGCACACTCGACATTGAAGCATACAAAGGACTCATCAACGAAAGGACACGTCTGGTGAGCGTAACCCACGTATCGAACGTGCTTGGCATCACAAATCCTGTAAAGAAAATCATTGACATCGCACACAGCCATAATATACCAGTGCTCATTGACGGAGCGCAGAGTATCCCGCACATAAAAATTGATGTCCAGGAGCTCGATGCCGATTTCTTCGCGTTCAGCGGACACAAGATCTATGCCCCCACAGGTATAGGCGCACTATACGGCAAGGAGAAGTGGCTCAACGAGATGCAGCCCTATCACGGCGGTGGCGAAATGATAAAAACCGTGCGCTTTGAAAAGACTACATACAACGAACTCCCATACAAATTCGAAGCCGGCACACCCGACTATATCGGTGCCATAGCAATGGGCAAGGCACTCGAATGGGTAGAGAGTATTGGTATTGAGAACATCGCCGCGCACGAACACAAACTCACGCAATACGCTCTTGAAAAGTTGCGTCAACTACCCGGTATGCGCATATTCGGCACCCCAGACGGCTCGGCAATATCGTTCCTTGTGGGCGACATACATCCTGCCGACCTTGGTACAATCCTCGACCATCTTGGCATTGCAATACGCACCGGACACCACTGCGCCCAGCCACTCATTGAGGCACTCGGCATCCCTGGCACCGTGCGTGCATCGTTTGCAGCATACAACACAAAGGAGGAGGTCGATACACTTATAAAAGGCATTGAAAGAGCCATTAAAATGTTTGCCTGATGCTAAAGCCCTACCAGACAGCAGGAATAATTGAAGCCGGATGCGACGAGGCCGGCCGTGGCTGCCTTGCAGGTGATGTATATGCAGCAGCAGTAATACTGCCGCCCGATTTCAGCAACGAGCTGTTGAACGACTCCAAGCAACTCACCGAAGCACAACGCTATCAACTGCGCGAAATCATAGAGCGCGAAGCAGTAGCTTGGTCAGTAGGCATTGTCACCGCTGCCGAGATTGACAAAATCAATATCCTGCGAGCATCAATTCTTGCAATGCATCGTGCTGTTGACGGCCTGAAAACCCGTCCACAACACCTGCTCATTGATGGCAACAAATTTACCCCCTACCCCGGCATAACACACAACACCGTTGTAAAGGGCGATGCCACATATATGAGCATCGCTGCAGCATCAATCCTCGCAAAGACCTACCGCGACGACTATATGATGCGCCTTGCCGAGGAGTATCCCGTGTACGACTGGCAGAGCAACAAAGGCTACCCCACAGCCAAACACCGCGCCGCCATCCGCGAGCACGGCGTCACACCCTATCACCGAATGTCGTTCAACCTCTTGGGCGAAGAACCCAAGCAGTTGGAATTTGCGTTTGAGTAAAAGGTATTCAAAAACAATTATGCTTCGCAAACAAAATGTCTGCGGAGCATAATTATTTTACCCGGCACAAGATTATTGGAACTTTCGGCGGAAAACCATCTACGATTTTACTTTATGATAACCTTTTTGCCATTGATGATATATATGCTTTTACTTGAAGTGGCAACTTTCCTACCTTGCAAATCGTAAACAGTTTTCACCTCTCCGTTTTCAGTTTTCACATTTCCGCTTTCCCCTTTCACCTCATCAATGCCTGTTGCACCGGTGATATTGAAACTACCGCCTTGCTCAGGTGAGATGGCTGTGAGTGCATAGGCTGCACCGCCAATCTCCTCGACACGGATTATACCGCCTGGCATTGAACGCACAGCTGTAACGAAATCAACATCCACATTACCTACATTGACATCGGGAAGTTCTACGTTGCAACTACCATCACGCGCTGGTACAGACTCTGCAAGCAGATAATCAAATGACTTGCCATAATTATCGGACATCTTTATACGGACACGGCTGTCTGCTGTAAAATAAGCGTTATTCACGCCCCACTTCACTGTCACTTTCTCACCGGCAGTGTATACATCCTTCATCGGTGAGTGTGATGCGGAAAAGTCAGTGCCTGCAACCACCTCGACATCGGCTTCCCAAACAGCATAGTTGCTGTAGAACGGTTTTGCCTTCATTGCCTCAAAGCTACAGTCGTCAGGACAATCATATACGATAAAACTTATACCGTACTTTCCGGGATATAGCATTGGAATATCAGTTCCTTGAACAGAATAGAAATATTCAGGGTAGAAGATATCTACTGAATATCGTGGACGGTAATCAATCATATTACTCTCTTGTGGCTGCAAACAAGCCAATGATTCAATGTCATCGCCTATTGCCATATAACGCAGTGCATCGCCATCGGCATCTGTTGCATATAGTTCAACAGCCAAACAACCACCCTGTGCAATCCTGTATGTATCTTTCATTTGCGATGCAATAAAAGAAGGTGCGGTGTTGTCGACCTTGACGCCATAGACATAGTTACCTCCGGCATTGCTGCCGACAAGTTCTGTACGCAGCTCGTCGGAATAATAGGCAGCGTTCCTTTCCAGACAAGCAGTGCGTATTCTCTTTATGGAGAGATAAGAGAGAAAATTTCCAATCTGATCCATCAGACTACCCTCGCCCGGGGGTGTATGGTTTGCACCGAGCAAGTGACCTATTTCGTGCGCTACTACCCATTTGTCGGTCTTGGCATATCCACAAGCCTTTGTAGAATTAAGATATGCGCCATTCTCTATGGAGAGTCCGCTATTCTCCTCAAAATCATCGCGATGCGTCACCCACATACCAATGTCGTATGCGCTCGATGGAATGAGTTCATTAAGCAGTTCTGTACCAAGGCTTGGAGCATTGTACACATTCTCGTCAATCAATCCGCTTTCGTGCAGCACAAGTTTTTCATCCTCAATGACATTGAAGCAGAAACCGAGTGGGACATAAAGATTGTTTACATAATCCTCACATTCGCGCCAGAATGCAAGCACATTGTTGTAATCGGAGTCTAAATCCTTTTCATAGGCACTCCTTGTAACAGGTATTGCCAAGCGGTAGAAACGAAGCACGTTGTCACCAGGAACAGACGCCACAGCAGAACGCGAAGTCCACTGCCCCTGTGCCAACGTTTGCAACGGCAACAGAATACTGAATAAGAGTATAAGTTTTAATTTCATAAAAGTCCTATTGATTATGTAGCAAAAATAGTAAAATCACATCGTTGAAACAAGAGAGCACAATTATTTATTACTACCATATTATAACGCAAAGATAGTAAGTTGGGCTCACCAGCAAACTCCAGGAGGTCAAAAGTTCTCTTTTTCTCTCGCTATGATATTATACGGCTCTCCTCAACCTTAACCGTTCGCTTGTATTTTCTTCACTTTTTGTCGCGCAAAAAGCACAGAAAGCAAGACCACAGAATGAATATAAGATAACTGAAGAAGGTTGAAAATTGCGAGTAAGCGAATTTCTTGATTAAGCGAGCTTAACACAAACTTGTTTGATGTTATACTGCGAGTGATAAAGAAATCAACAATGTTAGTGTGGGTAAACTTGTTTACACATAAAACGAGCGAAAGCAATTTCAAAGAAGTTAAAATAGTTGTAAATTTAATACATTAATAGACTGCTCCCCCAACTTTTTCAGGTGAGCCGTTTTGTCCTACTTTTTGTCCACCCTGCCAATCATCCGCATCGAACAAACCCATATAAAAAATCTCTCAAAGATTTTCATCCTTGAGAGAATACTGTCGGGGTGACAGGATTCGAACCTGCGACCCCCTGGTCCCAAACCAGATGCGCTACCAACTGCGCTACACCCCGAATAACGGTTATAAACATTCGGCAACCTTGTTGCCCGGACACGAACACGGCACCGCTGAACCGCACTCATTTATCCTTCATTCGTCGGGGTGACAGGATTCGAACCTGCGACCCCCTGGTCCCAAACCAGATGCGCTACCAACTGCGCTACACCCCGAAACTGTTTTTGTATAAT
>JAGCMB010000055.1 GCA_017646665.1 Bacteroidaceae bacterium | reverse complement strand
CGAGTAAGCGAATTTCTTGATTAAGCGAGCTTAACACAAACTTGTTTGATGTTATACTGCGAGTGATAAAGAAATCAACAATGTTAATGTGGGTAAACTTGTTTACACACAAAACGAGCTAAAGCAATTTCAAAGAAGTTAAAATAGTTGTAAATTTAATACATTAATAGACTGCTCCCCTCTGACTTTGCTTGTGAGCCATTTATATAGCTACGTATAAAAATCCCTGTTGAAACGCGTTTCAACAGGGATTGTACCTCGCTCGGGAATCGAACCCGAATCTAATCTTTAGGAGAGATTTATTCTATCCATTGAACTAGCAAGGCTTTTTAGAGCAGCCATCAGAACACTTTACAATTGAAGACCGCAATTTCACACTGCGAAGATACAACATTTATTCGCAAACATCAAATGCTTGAATGGCATTTTAGCTGTATCTGTTTCATTTTTATTTGAAAAAACAAAAAAACTGTTATAATGTTTTAAACTTTTTGCAAGGTTGATACGAACTATAAATAAATATATTATATTCGCACGCAAACCGACAAAAATTCCATACAATGAGAAACATACTATCCTTAACACTAATACTCATAGCCATTGCCATCAAGGCACAGAATTACAGCACTATATGCCAAAAAGGTATTGAGCATATAAAGAACAACGACTATGCCAAAGCCGCAAAATGCTTCAACGAAGCCGTAACAAAAAGTTCAAACAATCACGAAAAGATTTATGCACTCGCCAACCTCGCATATTCATATCAGATGCAGAACGACCTTCCCAAGGCATTGAAAGAGTATGACAAAGCTTTGGAGATAGTTCCCAATGAGTTGACACTCCTGCAACAGCGCGCAAATATATATTTACAGCTAGACAGCATAGGACCGGCACTCGACGATTACAACACATTGCTGAAACACGAGCCAAGCAATACTGGAGCACTGCTGTGTAGAGCGCATATACACACAAATACCGGGGAGTTCGACAAGGCCTGGAAAGATTACAATCAGCTACAGATATGGTTGCCCGACAATCTGAGCGTACGGCTGGGCATTGCAATGTTGTATCAAAAAGAAAAACGATACGACGAATCCATGATGGTTCTTTCGGCAATGATAGAGGAGAACCCGGGGATTGCAGAACTCTACATAGCACGCAGTAATCTTGAGAGAGAGCAAGGACACAACGAATTGGCAATGCTTGACCTGGAGAAAGCCATAGAAATAGACCCCAACAATGCCAACAACTATATTCTGCAGGGTATAATATATGAAAAGATGGGTAAGAAAGACGCTGCACGTAAATGTCGTGAAAAGGCAATTACATTGGGAGCAGAGAGCAAGACAATAGGTTTTTAACAGCCAAATCTCTACTGTAAAAAAACTTTACACATAAAATTAGTCAGGAAAACAGAACAAAAAACAATAAAAAGGTTTTTTTTATAAAATTTGGTTGTACATTTGGGGGAACATTGAAAAAACAGCCAAAATGAAAGAGATTACATCTACCCCCTATAACATCAGGGAAAAACAGGAGAAGAACGCAGCCTACCGTTCATTGATACGCGCCGAGCTTGCCGATGAGCTGTATGACAAAATTCTTAACATCATCATCATTGAAAAGCGCTACCGCAACAAGGATTTCTCGGCAAAAGAGCTCGCCGTGGAGCTTGGCACGAACACAAGGTATATTTCGGCAGTCATTAACTCCCGTTTCAACACAAACTTCTCGTGTCTTATAAATGAGTACCGTATCAAGGAAGCGCAACACAAACTAACAGACAAACGTTTCCAGGAGATGACTATTGAGGAGATTGGCAAGCAAGTTGGATTTGCCAACCGCCAATCGTTCTACGCATCGTTCTACCGCATGGTGGGTGAAACGCCCAATAACTACCGCAAAAAGCACTCTATAACCAAGTAACCCGAAATGGAACAGAATATACTTGACGAGGTCCGTGATATAAAGAAATCGCTTCGTCTGGCAATGAATGGTGTGGTATCGACACTTCAACGAAGGCAGGGACTTGATTACAAGATTAACTTTGGAGTGGAGATTCCACGACTGAAGGGAATTGCCGAAGCACACAAAAAGAACAAGGAGCTTGCAGCGACATTATGGCAGGACAACATTAGGGAGTGCAAGATATTGGCGATATATCTGATGCCCGAGAGTGAATACAGCGAATTTGCCGACAAGTGGATTTGCGAAACCAAGTTCACCGAGATTGCCGACCAGCTTGCAATGCATCTGCTATGCAAAACACCCGAAGCTTGGGAAAAAGCATTACAATGGACAACAAAACGCGATGGCTTGACAGCTTATTGTGGTTACCTCACAATTTCACACTTGTTGCGCCGGGGAATTGAGCCAAGCAGCAAGCAGGAGGAACACTTTTTCAACAGCGTAATCTCACTCAACGAAACAGAGGTGCAGGGTATTACGGTTCAATGTGCGCTCAATGCCATTATGAAATACCTAGACTGCACGCCCGGCGCCATTGAGAGATTAAAAGCCGTAATTCCCGGGAATGTCCCCTGTTCCACCAGGCTCACCACACTGTTGGAGAACTTTGTATAATGTATAAAAGGCACGCCAAGCGTGCCTTTTATACATTATATACCTAAAACTTTAAATTTTTATAGAAAATTAAGTCCATTTGTCTGTTATAATATAAAAATAAGCGATAACTTTGTATGTTGAAACTACATAATGGACAGTAACCTATATTGGTGTCCGTACTGTCACGGAACATCATAACGGTATAGAACCTGTAGAATTGGTAGAATATGGAAAGCAACAGGATTGTGGAAATTGCAAATCAGATATTTTCGGAGTATCTGAAAGAAAACAAATGCAGACGCACACCCGAGCGTTTTGCCATTCTTGATGCAATTTATTCAATCAACGGCAGCTTTGAGATAAAGGAACTTATGGAACATCTCGAAGAGAGTATAAAGTTCCGTGTCAGCCGGGCAACCATATACAACACCATTACAATGCTTATAAAGGCCAATCTGGTAACCCATCACCAGTTCGGGACAGTATCAAAATATGAAAAGTGCTACGGAACGGCAAAGGGCTACACCATTTGTACAAAATGTGGCAAGGTTACGGAATTGGGCAACATTGACATAACTGAAAATATAACAAAAAACATAAAAAAATTTCATTTAACCCATTACTCGCTGCACCTTTACGGGCTCTGCAACAAATGCCATCAGGCAATAAAGAGGCGTAAGGCAAGGCTTACAAAAAGTAAATAACAATGAAACAGAACATTGATGTACTATTAGGACTCCAATGGGGTGACGAGGGAAAAGGAAAAGTCGTTGACGTGCTTACACCAAACTACGATGTAGTGGCGCGTTTTCAAGGTGGCCCTAACGCAGGCCACACTTTGGAATTCGATGGCAAGAAATTCGTTTTGCGCTCAATACCATCGGGCATATTCCAAGGAGGTAAAGTAAATATCATAGGAAACGGCGTAGTGCTCGACCCTGCACTCTTCAAAGGTGAGGCAGAAAGCCTTATCGAAGCTGGCTACGACCTTACCAAGAACCTTTACATATCAAAGAAGGCACACCTCATTCTGCCTACACACCGCGTACTCGATGCTGCATATGAAGCAGCAAAGGGTGACGCAAAAGTCGGTACTACAGGCAAGGGTATCGGCCCGACATACACCGACAAGATAAGCCGTAACGGTTTGCGCGTAGGAGATATACTCGAGAACTTTGAACAGAAGTATGCTCAGGCTAAAGGACGCCACGAACAGATTCTCAAGGATATGAATTACAGCTATGACATTTCGGCCATTGAGCAGGAGTGGCTTGCTGCAATAGAATACCTCAAAAAATTCCGTCTGATTGACAGCGAGCAGCTCATCAACGACCTGATGAACGAGGGCAAGTCAATTCTTTGCGAAGGTGCACAGGGAAGTATGCTTGATATTGATTTCGGTAGCTATCCTTTCGTTACATCGTCAAATACCGTCTGCGCCGGCGCTTGCACAGGCTTGGGTGTTGCTCCTAACAGAATAGGCAATGTATATGGTATCACAAAGGCATACTGTACACGTGTCGGTTCCGGTCCATTCCCCACAGAACTTTTCGACGAGGATGGTAAGGAGATGCGTGACAGAGGCCACGAATATGGCGCGGTAACAGGCCGTGAGCGTCGTTGCGGATGGATTGACCTGGTTGCTCTCAAATACACTATCATGATTAATGGTGTTACTCATTTGATACTGATGAAGAGCGACGTACTTGACACATTCCCCACTATCAAGGCCTGCATCGCCTACAAGAAGAATGGCGAGACACTCACTCATCTGCCATACGACATTGAAGGCGTAGAACCCGTATATACAGAAATCAAGGGTTGGATGACCGACCTCACAAAACTCAGAAGTGAGGAGGAACTGCCACAAGCATTCAAGGAGTATATTGCATTCCTTGAGAAAGAGCTTGGTGTTCCTGTGAAATATCTTTCTATCGGCCCCGACCGTGACCAGACAATCACACGTTCAATCTAAAAATAAAATATGTTTCTTGCAGCTATAAATTTTGCACAGCAAGTTGCCCAGACACGTGTTTCATACGATTACACATACTTGATAATCTTTATCGGTATAGCAATCGTAAGCTATATCGTACAAGCAAACCTCAAGAGTAAATTCGAGAAATACTCAAAGATGCCGGTTCCAATGACCGGATATGAAGCAGCTGTAAAGATGTTACACGACAACGGCATATACGATGTCAAGGTAACCAGCACACCCGGTACCCTTACCGACCACTACAACCCTACGACAAAGACCGTAAACCTTAGCAAAGGGGTGTACAATTCGGCAAGCATAGCGGCTGTGGCTGTGGCTGCGCACGAATGTGGTCACGCGGTACAGCACGCAAAGGCATACGCACCACTCAAATTGCGCTCGGCGTTGGTACCCGCAGTATCATTCTCTTCGAGCATAATGACTTGGGTGTTGCTGATTGGTATAATCACCGTTGAAACAATGCCTGGGCTGTTATTGGCCGGTATCATTCTGTTTGCAACAACAACGCTATTCAGTTTTGTCACTCTACCCGTTGAGGTGGATGCAAGCCGCAGAGCTCTTGCCTGGTTGCAGACATCGGGAATAACAAATTCAAGCAATCACAAATTTGCCTGCGGGGCCCTTCGCTCGGCAGCATACACATACGTAGTTGCAGCACTATCGTCATTGGCGACACTACTCTACTATGTTATGATATTCATGAACAGACGCGATTAATAGACAATGGCTACAAAACCATCCATACCAAAGGGAACAAGGGATTTTTCGCCCATTGAAATGTCCCGCAGAAATTACATATTCGACACTATACGCAAGGCATTCCACCTGTTCGGATTCCAACAGATTGAAACGCCTGCAATGGAGAACCTCTCGACACTGATGGGAAAATATGGCGAGGAGGGTGACAAATTGCTTTTCAAGATTCAGAACTCGGGCGACTACTTCAACAAACTCACCGATGAAGAGTTGTTGAGTCGCAACGCCACAAAGTTGGCATCAAAATTCTGTGAGAAGGGATTGCGCTACGACCTGACAGTGCCTTTCGCACGTTACGTTGTAATGCACCGCGAAGAGCTCTCTTTCCCATTCAAACGCTATCAGATACAGCCCGTGTGGCGTGCCGACCGTCCGCAGAAAGGCCGTTACCGCGAATTCTATCAGTGCGATGCAGATATCATCGGCAACAACTCGCTCATCAACGAAGTGGAGTTGATACAGCTCATTGACTATGTATTCGACAAGCTGAACATACGCGTTGCAATAAAGCTCAACAACCGTAAGGTTCTTGCCGGCATAGCCGATGTCATTGGCGAGCCTGAAAAGATTATAGACATCACCGTTGCCATTGACAAGATTGACAAGATTGGCCTCGACGGAGTAATTGCCGAGCTCAAGAGCAAGGATTTAAGCGATGAATCAATCGAAAAGTTGTTACCTATACTAAAGGCACAGGGAAACAACGAGGAGAAGATGCAGATTCTTGCCCACACACTCAAAGGCAACGCCACCGGAGAGAAGGGTGTTGAGGAATTGCAGTTCATCCTTGACACAATCAAAGGCATCGGCCTGAAGAGCACGCTTGATATTGACCTCACACTCGCACGTGGACTGAACTACTACACCGGAGCAATTCTTGAGGTAAAGGCTCTTGACGTTGCCATCGGCAGCATCACCGGTGGCGGACGCTACGACAACCTCACAGGCGTTTTCGGTATGGACGGAATGTCGGGCGTAGGAATCTCGTTCGGTGCCGACCGCATCTACGACGTAATGAACCAGCTCGACCTCTACCCACAGGATGCCATCAGTACCACGAAGGTAATGTTTGTGAACTTTGGCGACAAGGAGGCTGCGCGCTCACTGCAGATTATCGGCGAGCTGCGCAAGGCAGGTATATCGGCCGAGCTGTTCCCAAGTAACGACAAGATGAAGAAACAGATGGGATATGCCAACAACAAGGCCATTCCTTTTGTTGCCATCATAGGCGAGCAGGAGATGACCGACGGCACCATTGCACTGAAGAATATGACAACCGGCGAACAGAAAACAGTTACCGCCGAAGAACTGAAAGAACTGCTTGCATAAGCAGAACATTCATAAGATTTTAGCGAGGCTGAGTCAAAATGTAAATTTTGGCTCAGCCTTTTTAGATTTTTACCAGTTGACAAAATATAAGGATTGATTGAGAATATAGCAGAATGAAATTCTATTAAAACCCGACTAAATCTCCCCTCCGCTCTATTGTTGCGCATCGGTAGCATCAAATATCTTCCTTTATGCCTAAAATAAGCAAGATTTATTTTGCCATCAATAATGTTTAAATTACCTTTGCATATAGTATGCCTGCGTGATAACACTCCACAGACAGAAAGTTGAAAATCTACAAATTTAAATAATTAAAACTATGGATGTTATTAAGAATTTGATTGAGCGCGCTCAACAGAACAAGCAGCGCATCGTTCTCCCCGAGGGTACAGAGGAGCGCACATTGAAAGCAGCCGACAAGGCTGTTGCCGATGGCATTGCAGAAATCATCCTCCTTGGCAACAAGGAAGAGATTCTCTCTTTGGCACAGCAGCACGGCCTTGCAAACATTGAGAAGGCGACCATCATTGACCCCTGCAACAACCCCGACGCTGAAAAGTATGCGACACTGCTTTTTGAATTGCGTAAGGCAAAAGGTATGACAATGGAGGATGCACAGAAGCTCGTTTGCAACCCATTGTATCTTGGTTGCCTCATCATCAAGAACGGCGACGCTGACGGCCAGGTAGCAGGTGCACTCAACACAACTGGAAATGTATTGCGTCCTGCATTGCAGATTATCAAGACAACTCCGGGTATCAGTTGCGTGAGCGGTGCTATGATGCTCATCACCAATGCAAAGGAGTATGGCGAAGACGGTGTTCTCTTTGTTGCCGACGTTGCTGTTACTCCACAGCCCGATGCAAACCAGCTCTCACAGATTGCCGTTTGTACAGCACAGACAGCAAAGGCTATCGCAGGTTTTGAGGAGCCACGCGTTGCAATGCTCAGTTTCTCTACAAAGGGTTCGGCAAAGCACGAAATGGTAGACAAGGTTGTCGAGGCAACAAAATTGGCACACGAGCTTGACCCCGAATTGTCACTCGACGGCGAATTGCAGGCTGACGCCGCACTTGTTCCTTTTGTGGGACAGAGCAAGGCTCCGGGTTCAAAGGTTGCCGGAAAAGCCAACGTACTTGTATTCCCCGATCTTGGCGCCGGAAACATCGGTTACAAGCTTGTACAGCGTTTGGGCAATGCCGAGGCTATCGGTCCCGTACTCCAGGGTATCGCACGTCCTGTAAACGACCTTTCACGCGGTTGCTCAATTGAGGATGTGTATATGATGATTGCAATCACAGCCAACCAGGCCATTGCTGCAAAGAAGTAATACAACAAATCAATAAACAAATATACGATATGAAAATTCTTGTTTTGAACTGTGGTAGTTCATCAATCAAGTATCAGCTCATTGACATTGAGTCAAAGGACGTTCTTGCAAAGGGTGGTATCGAGAAGATTGGCCTTGAGGGCTCTTTCATCAAATTCAACCTCCCAAACGGCGAGAAAGAGACAATCTTCGCATCAATCCCAGAGCACACAATCGGTGTTCGCCTCATCTTCGACATCCTCACAAGCGAGAAGTTCGGTGCAGTAGGCTCAATCGACGAGATTGACGCAGTAGGCCACCGTATGGTACACGGCGGCGAGAAGTTCAGCGCATCGACACTGCTCACCGATGAAGTCCTTGAGGTATTCGAGGCTTGCAACGACCTTGCCCCACTCCACAACCCAGCAAACCTGAAGGGTGTGAACGCTGTCAAGGAGGTTGCTCCTGAGATTCCACAGGTTGGTGTGTTCGACACTGCATTCCACCAGACTATGCCCGACTATGCATATATGTATGCTCTCCCATACGAACTTTATGAAAAATATGGTGTACGTCGCTACGGTTTCCACGGCACATCGCACCGTTATATCACAAAGCGCGCTTTGGAGATGCTGAACATTCCTGCAGAGGGCAGCAAGATCATCACTTGTCACATTGGTAACGGTGCATCTATTGCAGCTGTAAAGGATGGCAAGAGCGTTGACACATCAATGGGTATGACTCCGCTTGCCGGCCTTATGATGGGTACACGAAGCGGCGATGTTGATCCGGGTATTTTCCCATACGTTATGGAAAAGACTGGTCTTGACATGCAGGGTATGATTGACATGCTCAACAAGAAATCGGGCGTTGCGGGTATCACCGGCATCTCATCAGACATGCGTGAGGTTAAAGCCGCTGCCGACGAGGGCAACAAGCGCGCCCAGCTTTCAAATACAATGAACTTCTACCGCATTAAGAAGTACATCGGTGCATACGCAGCTGCAATGGGTGGTGTTGATATAATCATCTTCGCCGGCGGCGTTGGTGAGAACCAGCAGGATTGCCGTGAGGCTGCTCTCGAGGGTCTTGAGTTCCTTGGCGTTGAACTCGACAAGGAGGTCAATGCAAAGATGCGTGGCGAAGAGGCAGTTCTTTCTACTCCAAACTCAAAGGTTAAGGTATTGCTTATCCCAACAGATGAGGAGATGATGATTGCAAGCGACACATACGAGATTGTAAAGAACATGAAGTAATCACACACTTGCACAATAATAAAGCGGTCTTCCCAGGGAAGACCGCTTTATTTATCTATAAATCATTCATTCTGCAGAAGAAGATGATGACAATGAAGAAGAACGAGCTTCGCTTCTTTTCAGGAATTCGAGCATATATCGTGCCTCATCGAGCATTTCCTGAACCTTTTTCACCGAGTTTATCACACGCGAAAGTTCAACTACACGACGTATTGCAACCGCGTCCGATTCACGTAAGGTATAGTTCGCCTTACCCTTTGCACCAGACAGTTCTACAGCAATCTCACCTTGAGTGACGAGAATGAAATCCACAAGACCGGAATCTTCGCCATACCGGTAATCACGGCGTTCATTGTTCACTCCCAAATCCTTGTAATTTCTCTCCAGGAAAGGATTTTCACAGGCAACATACATATCACCCGAAGACAGTCTTAACGTCTTGTGTCGGATACTCTTTCCTCTGTAGAACGAGGTCAGGTACATTGTTCCGTCCTCAAACACACAAGCACGCAAGAAGTTATTGTACACATTCTGCGCAATGGACTGCGAAGGCGCCGTGTAATAGCCCCGGTCTTGATAGCGTTTGTCCTTATTGAAATCAAATCCGGCAGCCATAGAATCGCGCACGGCAACGAGCGACTGGAGCTCTTGCTCAAAGAATATTACATTCCGTTCATTCTCCTTTATCATAGCATCACGACGCAGCTTTTCGGCTTCGCGAAGTGTCTTGTATGCCTTGGGAGATACAATCTTTATACTATCGAGCAGAATACGGGCATTATTATACTTCCCTTTTTCATATTCGACACGAGCACGGGAAAGCAAATCCTCAGCCGGCTCTTCTACATTGGACACACAAGAGAATAGCAAAAATGCCACTACGGCAAACATAACAGTTTTAGCAGACTTCATAAAACTCCCCATTATACTAATTGATATTTCCACAAAAATAACATTTATAATCGTCATTTACGGCATCCTATGATTTTTTTTGCGTTGCAAGAGCACTTATTGTACAGTTTTAACGAGTATCGTTTTATTTATAATGTCAAATTGAGTATCTTTACAAGCACAAAAAGAGAGATACAATGTATAAGCCAACAAGAGAAGAACTTTGTAAATTACTTGATACTCCTATCTTCCGTAAAATTTCGGAAACAGCGGACGAGATAGGTGTAGAGTGCTATGTCGTTGGCGGATATGTTCGCGATATTTTTCTCGAGCGCCCATCGACCGACATTGATGTTGTCGTAGTGGGAAAAGGCATTGAGATGGCACGTGCTTTCAGCAAGAAATTGGGCAAGGGAGCCAACCTTGCCGTATATGCAAATTTTGGTACAGCACAAGTAAAATACAAAGAGCACGAGATTGAGTTTGTGGGTGCACGCAAGGAGAGCTACAGCCACGACTCGCGCAACCCCATTGTTGAAGACGGAACACTCGAGGATGACCAGAACCGTCGCGACTTCACCATAAACGCAATGGCAATATGCCTTAATGCCAACCGTTTCGGCGAACTTGTAGACCCATTTGATGGAATACTGGACCTTGAAGACCGCATAATAAGCACACCGCTGGAGCCGGGCATAACGTTCAGCGACGACCCATTGAGAATGATGCGTTGCATACGTTTTGCCACACAGCTGAACTTTCACATTGAGGAGGAAACATTCGAGGCACTATGCAAGAACAAGGAACGAATAAAAATAATCTCGCGCGAAAGGATAAATGACGAACTGAACAAGATACTTCTCTCGCCCGTACCCTCGAAAGGTTTTATAGAGCTCGACCGCTGTGGCTTGCTTGATATAATATTCCCACAGCTTGCTGCAATGCAAGGCGTTGAAACACGCAACGGATATAGCCATAAGGAGATGTTCTACCATACTCTAGAGGTTCTTGACAATATCGCCAAGCACACCGACGACCTTTGGCTGCGATGGGCTGCACTGCTACACGACATTGGCAAGCCAAAGACCAAACGTTGGGACCCCGTTCTCAAGTGGACATTCCACAACCACAACATCGTTGGCGAAAAGATGGTGCTGAAACTATTCCGTGAATACAAGATGCCTCAGAACGAAAAAATGCGTTATGTTGCAAAACTTGTATCACTGCATATGCGTCCCATAGCCATTGCCGACGACGAAGTGACCGATTCAGCAGTGCGCCGCTTGCTCTTTGATGCCGGTAACGACATCGACGACCTGATGGTATTATGCGAGGCCGATATAACATCCAAGAATGAAGTACGCAAGAAACAATTTCTCAATAATTTCCAGATTGTACGTCAAAAACTCAAGGATATAGAAGAGAAAGACCGTATACGTAACTTCCAGCCTCCTGTAAACGGCGAGGAGATAATGCAAATATTCAATCTTGGCCCCTGTGCCGAAGTGGGAACACTAAAAAGTGCCGTCAAGGACGCAATTCTCGACGGAGTAATCCCCAACGAGCACGATGCCGCATTAGAGTTCATTATGGAGCGCGCAGCAAAGATGGGACTGACACCCGGCAACAGCTAAATCAGAAAAACTATGAAAAAAGCACTTTATACACTTATTTTGGCCGTGCTATCCACAACAGCAGAAGCACAGAACATCTCATATAGTGAATATATGGAACGTGTGTTGAGCAACAACATCGCCCTCACTGCCAAGAAAATGGATATTGACATTGCCGATGCATCCGTACGAAGCAGCAAAGTACACAATGACCCAAGCCTTGCACTCACATATACAAATAACGAAGACTGGAGTAAAGGACTCGGACAAGGCATTGAGCTAGAATTGAGCCGAACATTCACCTTTGGCGTGCGTCGTAGTCGCATAGACCTTGCCGAGAGCGAACGCACACATACCATAGCACTGCTGAAGGAGTATATGCGCAATTTCCGTGCCGACGCAACCATAGCATACCTTGAACACCTGCGTACAAACCTATTGCTAGAAGAGGCTACAGAAATTTACAACGACCTCAGCGAGGTTGCAGCCAATGACAGCCTCAGATATCTGCGCGGTGACATTGCACAAAGCGACTGGCTAGAGAGCCGTATGGCCCAAGGAGTGGCAAAGAATGCAATGCTCACAGCCGAGGCAGAACACCGCAACACAGCCATAAGGCTTGGCTATTATATGGGAGATATGAATAATGCTGAGCAGCTGAAAGGTTCCGGAAGTTTGGAAATGACAGAACAGACTGCGACATTGGAGCATTATACATCTACAGCCCTGGAGCATCGTGCCGACCTTGTCGTTGCACTCAGCAAGGCAGACATTGCCATTGCCGCACAGAAGTTCAACAAGGCGCAGCGTCGCCCGGAATTGGATGTTGTACTTGGTGCCACTTACAATTTTGCAAACCCCAATTTCACAACAATTAAAGCCGGAGTTGCCGTTCCTTTGAAATTCTCAAACCTGAACAAAGGTGCCCGTATAATGGATGAATTGTTGGTCAAACAAGCAAACATTGAAATTGAGGAGGCACGCTTGATGGTAACCGCCGACGTAATGCAGGCTTACAATAATTTCAAGTACGCCACAAAGCAGAGCGAAACCTTCTCAAGTGCTATGTTAAATGATATGCAGCAGGTTGTCGAGAGCAAAAGAAAAGCTTACGAAATGGGCGAAATTCCATTCCTTGATTACCTTATGGTGCAGCGCAACGAGAGCGAAATGCGCGTAGAGTACATCGACGCTCTTTACGGCAAGGCAGTAGCTTGGGTTGAGCTGCAACGCTCTGTGGGCATTGAGCTTAAATTCGGAGTACAATAACACACAGACACTATATATAAAAATGATGCGGCGTCAATTGACGCCGCATCATTTTTATATGTCTTTACTTTCACCTTCTATAAAATATTTGCGCTGAATCGTCTTGCCGTCAAGGACAACGTATGCGAATGTCGATATCCAATCCCCCAGGAATATACAACGTGAACTCTCGCCCAGAGGTGCATCCACATCAATGTGTCTATGACCAAAAATAAAACAGTCGACCGACGAATGTTTCTCAAGATACTCCTTTGCAAAGACCATACAATTCTCTTTGTCGGCACCCAAGAACGGTGTATCACCTTTTATCTTGTGCTGCATCATACTATGCTGCGCCCATTTGTTTCCCATCCAGATGCTCCAGCGGGGATGCAGCATAGAGAACATCCAATGCAGGAAACGGCTGCGGAACATTGCACGCAAGAACAGATACCCCTTCTCCTTTGAGAACTCGTCGCCGTGCGCAAGGAACACCTCTTTGCCATAAAGTTCCACAAGACAAGGTTCGCGATGTATTGTCACACCGCACTCCTTCTCGAAATAGTCAAGACACCATTGGTCGTGATTGCCTGTAAAAAAATGCACCTCGACACCCTTGTCCGTAAGCTCGGATATTTTCCCGAGAAAACGTGTAAACCCTTTTGGCACGACATAACGATGTTCGTACCAAAAATCGAACACGTCACCCAACAGATAAACAGCAGCTGCCCCATCCTTTATTTTGTCAAGGAATGAAACAATACGGCGTTCGTGAGTGCGACGATGCTCTATTGCCCACGAACCCAGATGCACATCGGAAAGGATATATATCTTTTTCATAGCCTGATTGTTTTCAAAGCAAACCAAGTTCGAGCTTAGCCTCCTCGGTCATAAGTTCCTGACTCCATTCGGGTTCAAAGACCAAATTGAGATTCAAGGACTTTACACCCTCAATGGACTCCACCTTCATCCTCACATCCTCCATCATAAAATCGGCGGCCGGACAAGTGGGGGCTGTCAGGGTCATATCAATATCAACTACAAAATCGTCACTCACCTCAATGCGGTAGATAAGGCCAAGGTCATATATGTTGACAGGTATTTCAGGGTCATACACTGTCTTTATCATTTCAACGATTTTCTCTTCTATTTCAAACTTTTCCATATCATCATCTCTCTTTTAGAGGCGAGCCTCATCGTTATAACTGAAATATGCTCCATCGGTGAGCACAATATGGTCGAGCAGACGTATGTTCATAACCTTGCACGCCTGGGAAAGGTTCTCCGTGAGTTTGTCATCCTCGCGGCTTGGTCTTATGTTGCCCGAGGGATGATTGTGACACAGAGCTATTGTCGTTGCGCGCTTCATAAGAGCCTCGCGCATTATAAGACGAATATCCACCACCGTCGCAGTGAGCCCACCTGTGCCAATAAGAACGTGGTCAATGACACGGTTCATTCTGTTGAGCAGCATCACATAGCAACGTTCTACGGGAGAGTCGCAAAGTATTGGATGAAAATAGCGATACAGGTCGTGCGACGATGTTATACAAGGCTGCTCACCCTCACTGCTCTCGCGACGTTTCCATAGTTCGCAGGCAGCTACGATGGTTATTGCCTTTGCAGGGCCTATTCCCCTGAAAGTACAAAGGTCGTCAACCGACAATTTTGCCAATTCCGATATGTTGTTGCCACAAGAATCAAGCACACGTTTCATCAAGTCGACAGCACTCTCCTCGTCGTTTCCCGACCCTACAAGAATAGCCAACAATTCCGACTTGCTGAGTGTCGAGATACCGTTCTTTATAGCCTTCTCGCGCGGACGTTCATCAAGAGCCCACTCCTTGATACTCTTTTTATGCCTATTCTCAGTCATCACCCTCTGTTATATATCTTTGTAAGGTTCTTTTTTGTTTCAAGCGGCTGTTTCAAAATCATCTTGAACCACAGAGCTTTCAGGAATCCGGTACCATATCCCACTATCTGCACAGCAGCAGCCACAACAGACAACAGTGCCACCTTCAAGTTCTTGTTCTTGAACAATGAATCGGTAAAAATAAGCACGGCATATAGCAAAGGCAACAACAGCAGCCAGGGACAAAAAACCGATGCGGCAAGCAAAGCCACTCCCAAGACAAGCAACAAGGCCGGTGCGGTGTGAACAATTTTCAACGAACCTGGATGCAAAATCTGCAACCATATTCTAGCCTGGCCAAAATTATTTACCTGCTTAAAGAAACGGCTCATATCAATGCGTCGCTTGTGATAGACAAACACAGGACGTATCAAACGAATTTTAAAACCGGCATTACGGATGCGGATGCTCAGGTCAATATCCTCGCCCATCATATCCTTGAAGTCGCCCACCGTGTCATAGACCTTCTTGGAAAAGCCCATATTGAAGGTTCGGGGACAGAATTTTTCCATCACAGCCTTTCCGCCACGGATTCCGCCGGTGGTCCAGAATGATGTCATAGCGTGGCTTACCGCCTTCTGCATATCAGAGAATGAGTCATCGGCTGCATCCGGACCACCAAAGCAATCGGCATAATCGTTCTGCATTTCGGCCTCGAGCTTTTCAAAGTATGTCGGAGGCAATATCACATCCGAGTCAAAGAACAGCAGATAGTCGCCATTCGCTCTCTGCATGCCATAGTTACGTGTCTCGCTACGGCCCGAATTCTCCTTATAATAATAGTGGATAGTAAAAAAAGAACGATAGTGACCAAGCAAATGGTCACATCGTTCTTTTGAGCCATCCTCTATAATCAGCAACTCAAATGGTTTTACCGTCTGAGCCGACAGGCTGTCGAGCAGTTCCTTAACCTCGCCTGGCCTGTTGTAAACAGGGACAATTATAGAGTATAACAAAACTTTGTCTTTTATGCCTTTATACAGTCAAGCCTGAACGATGACCGTATAACGCAGTTATCAACTTTAATGAATCAGGATTAAGCCTTAACGCGACCTACGTAAGAACCGTCACGTGTGTCAATCTCAACAAGCTCACCCTCGTTGATGAAGAGAGGAACGCGAATCTCGGCACCAGTTTCAACTGTTGCAGGCTTTGTTGTGTTTGTTGCAGTGTCACCCTTAAGACCTGGTTCTGTGTATGTAACAACCAAAACAACCTTTACAGGCATATCTGCATAGAGAATAGTTTCAGTTGAAGCATCGGTAACAACCTCAAGTGTCATACCCTCCTTCATAAAAGCTACACCGTTAATCTGCTCTGAAGCGATTGTCACCTGCTCGAAAGTCTCCTGGTT
>JAGCMB010000054.1 GCA_017646665.1 Bacteroidaceae bacterium | reverse complement strand
GAATAAATATTTTCAAATTATTGACGGTTCGTTTTTCGTTCCTTACGCTTCTTGCATAATCAAAATGATTAAGCAAGGTTGTACTGCTTGTCTGTAATGGAATGTTGTCAAGGATCTATCGTGCTTACCGCTCTATCATCGCGTCGCCGCGGTGATTGCCGAAAGCGAGTGCAAAGGTAGTACTATTTTTTATTCCAACAAACTTTTGCCGTCTTTTTTTTCAAAAAAACGCGAAAAAAAATCGTTTTTCACAAAATCAGTGGCATTTATTTAAAATATTGAGCATTTATATTAAATAATAAAGAAATTTTTCTTTTATATAACAGCTAAAAAAGTGCGAGAAAAATAACATATACACACCCGAATATCAAAAAGGGGATGAATTTGCTTTGCACTACGCAGAGTTTGCAGTATCTTTACAATATATTTATATTAATAAGGCAATGGCATATTCCGACAGTCATAGATACAAGATAGACAGAGAGACGATTGAACGCATCCTTGATAGCGCAAAAATTGAGGAGGTGGTCGGTGACTTTGTGACATTGAAACGCCGCGGAGTCAATTTGATTGGCCTTTGTCCTTTTCACAACGAGAAAACCCCGTCGTTCACTGTTTCGCCAGCAAAGAACCTATGCAAGTGCTTCGGATGTGGCAAAGGAGGCAATCCCGTACACTTCATTATGGAGCACGAGCAACTGAGTTACTACGAAGCGTTGAGGTGGCTTGCGAAAAAATACCACATAGAGATTAAGGAGCGTGAGATGACCGACGAAGAGAAACGCGAGGAGAGCATACGCGAGAGCCTCTTTGTCATCAACCAATACGCACTACAACATTTCGTCGACACGTTGCACGAGAGCGAGGAGGGGCAAGCCATAGGCTTGAACTATTTCCGTCATCGCGGCTTGCGCGACGAAACAATAAAGAAATTCTGCCTGGGATATTCATTCGAGCGTCGCGACAGTTTTGCGAAAAAGGCTGTGGCCACAGGATACAACCCCGAGCTCATTGCAAAGACAGGTGTTTGCTACAGCACCGACGACGGACGTCTGCAGGACCGTTTTTGGGGACGTGTGATATTCCCCGTACACACCATCTCGGGAAAAATTGTCGCATTCGGCGGCCGCATACTACAAAACAATGCAAAGGCTGCTAAATATGTAAACTCACCCGAGAGTGAGATATACCACAAGAGCGACCACCTCTACGGCCTCTACTTTTCAAAACAGTCGATAATACAGAAGGACCATTGTATTCTTGTGGAAGGCTATCTTGATGTAATATCAATGCACCAGTCGGGAATACAGAATGTCGTAGCCTCATCGGGAACGTCGCTCACAACAGGGCAGATTAAGCTAATACACCGATTTACAAAAAACATAACACTGCTATACGATGGCGACAAGGCCGGAATAAAGGCTTCAATCCGAGGAATTGATATGCTGTTGGAAGAAGATATGAACATCAACGTTGTTCTACTACCCGATGGCGAGGACCCCGACAGCTATGCACAGACACATTCAACCGAGGAGTTCGAGCAGTACATTGAAAAAAACAAGGTCGACTTCATACGTTTCAAGACCAACCTGTTACTTGACGAAGTGGGTGAAGACCCCATTCGCCGAGCAGGACTTGTCAGCGATGTTGTAAAAAGCATTGCCGTAGTACCAAACGAAATTTTGCGCAGTGAATACATAAAGAAATGCAGCGAAATGCTCAACATCGGCGAGCAGCTACTGGTAAAGGAGGTGGCAAAACTAAGACGCCAGAAAGCAGAAGAGATACAAAAGAAACAATCTGCTGGCAACGACTCCCCCAACACGGCAGCCACAGCAAACAACGAAACACCGGCAATAGACGAGTTCCAGCAAAGCATTATCAGCAACTACAACAACCCTCTACACCACAAAGAGAAGGCAATAATACAATTCCTGCTGAAGAACGGAGGCAAGATATTACAGGTGCCGGAGAACAAGGCAACCAACACCCCGGCATTCACAGAAACGGTAAATTCGCATCTGCACTACTCTTTCAGCGATGACGGAATAGAGTTGTCGCATCCTATATATAAAAGAATTTTTGCCGAGGCTGGAGAGTATGTGAACGACGCAACCTTCAACCCGGAGAACCACTTTATGGCACACCCCGACGTAGAGATATCAAGACTGACAGCCGAGTTGTGTGGCGAGCGCTACCTTTTGAGCAAGTTCTTTTCAGAACAGGCCAACGACGAGCGAAACGAACAGGCTGTAATGTTTGAGCAAGCGACACGTCTTTCGATAGCATACAAACTGAGCATAGTAGATGAAATGCTCAAAGAAACAATGAACCGCATAAAAGACCCTGCAACCACAAGCAACCCCGCCGCACTGCAGGAGGCTATGGAGGATTTCAAATATCTAAAAGAGACACAAGGCGCACTCAACGATGTACTCAAAGGATATGGTTTTGGAAACGTAGCACTTAATACTTGACTCACGCCAAATATCCAGATTTTACCTTTAAGTTTTCCCATTTCAGTTTTGACCTTTCAGCTTCCGACGCGCGTACGCGCATATATAATAAGGTAAACAATAAATTTTGAAGATTTAGAATTATTACATACATTTGCAACAAACACAACATAAATAAAAACAGACAGCCTATGGAACATCAAGCGTAAATAAGTTACGCACATTTTAGACATACAAGGAAAAGCGTTTAGCATTATTCTTTCTTCCTAAAAGTTTGGCGACTTAAAGTTCTGAAAAGAGTAATAGCATAAATGCTCGCGCTTCATTGCGCGGGCTTTTGGTTATTATATCAGAACGGGGTCACGCCAAACACCTTAGGAAGATAATATGCCGAAAGTGCCGCGTTTTTTTATGTGCGTATTTTTCAAAAAGGTACAACGGAGTAACCCGAAAAGCCGCAAAATGAGTAGGGTAATTTATATGACTATTGATTATATGAAAGGGATATTAATAATTGTTTTAAGTGCGATTTCTGCTTTATCGTTAGGCGCTGAATCATATGTTTCTGCCCAGCCAAATAAACAGATAGTTATAAAATCGAATCGTGTAAATGGACTTATTTCTTGCGACTACGAAAATAACGAAGTTTACGCTGAATTTAAAAATCTTACAGGTAATACTGTTAGCATAAGCTGGAGTTTATCAGCGACAGATCGTAGCGGTAACACCGTAGAGGTGGCAAGCGGCACCTGCACTGTTGAGCCCTACAAGACCTACCGTACTGCACGCTATCCCAAAAATTTCAATCTCAGTAATTATAATTTAGATTGGCATCAAAATTAAGTTTATATATAAAAAAGGAAAATGCCATTTATACCTATACTGAGTACAAGGAGTAACCCGAAAAGCCGTTAAGTGAGTAAGGAATTATTTTTAATAAATAAGATTTATGAAAAAGTTTTTATTTTTGTTAGTTTCAGCATTTATACTGTGTACTTCTAATGTCTTTGCAACAAACAGCAAGGAAACAAATTCAACTAAAACAGAGAACCCTCAAGTTTGCAAATTCTCTTTAAGTCATTACACAGGAACAATAAACCTCAGCAGCAGAACTGCTCAAGTAACTGTACTACTTAGTTGCGCTCAAGAAGAAGATGTTACAGCAACTGTAGATGTTTATATAGACGGAGAACTTGTTGCAAGCAAACTTTATACAATAACAGCAGGTAATAAAAAATCTGGTAGTGCGTGGATCGCGGTACCAAGTGAGTATAACGGAAAGAGATACACATTAAAGGTAGAATAAAAACCCAACTATTATCACAAAAAAACAGGTTGCACCAAACGGTGCAACCTGCCTTATTTTGCGTGGCTAACACTTGATTAGAAACGAGATTCTTCGCTAACACTCAGAATGACAAGGTTATGTCACTTGTTCCTCAAGAGATTCATGAACTCCTCGCGGGTCTTTGCCTGGTTGAACGCTCCGCAGAAATCGGATGTTGTGGTAACAGAATTCTGTTTTTTCACGCCACGCATCTGCATGCACATGTGCTGCGCCTCAACAACAACCATAACACCAAGTGGGTTCAGCGTCTTCTGAATACACTCCTTAATTTGAAGCGTAAGCCTTTCCTGCACTTGCAAACGACGCGAAAAAACCTCTACCACACGGGCAATTTTGCTCAATCCGGTAATATAGCCATTGGGGATATATGCCACATGCACCTTGCCAAAGAAGGGCAATATGTGATGCTCGCACAACGAATAAAAATCAATATCCTTGACTATCACCATCTGGCTGTAATCTTCCTTGAACATTGCAGCACGCAGAATAGCCTCAGGATCCTCATTATAACCGGCTGTGGTATCAAGAATGGCACGCGCCACACGTTCGGGAGTCCTCACAAGCCCTTCGCGCTCCACATCCTCACCTATCAGTCCCAACATCTGACTGCAACAATCCTTCAAGCCTTCAATACGCTTTTCTCTTTCCTCTCCACTCATTTTAATTTTAATAAGGCAGGTTTATCAAACATTTCTTCACTGAAATTTCCTTGAACTTCTTTGTAGCTCTCAATCGGTACATTAGAAGTTCAGCCTCTTCGCGTGTGCGGAAATCGCCATACTCGCATGTTCTGATAGGCGATTCAAAAACCACATATACCTCGGCTCCGGGATAGTTGGCACGCATATATTCGGCCATAGCATTAGCCTCGTCACGCGCCTGACGGGAGTTGTTGCCAGAGTAAACCAATACTCTGTAACCCTCAACCTTCTGCACCTCACCGTCGACATTTGCCATTGAACCCATCAGGCTGATAAGTTTATCGGGCTGGTTTATGCGCACCTTTCCCTTACCAAGAGCAAAGCTCTCGATTTCGGAAACAATATTGCTCTGCGCCCCCGCACAGAGGACACAGAACAACATTGAGATTAGCATTACTATGCGTTTCATTACTTGAAAGCGTCAATGATACCCTTGAAATCGGCAACCTTGAGAGCAGCACCGCCAATGAGGCCACCATCAACGTTAGGATTTGCAAAAAGTTCCTTTGCATTGCTTGGTTTGCAGCTACCACCGTAAAGGATTGAAGTATTCTCAGCAACCTCGTTACCATACTTCTCGGCAATGGTTGAACGGATGTAAGCGTGAATCTCCTCAGCCTGCTCAGGAGTTGCTGTCAAGCCTGTACCGATTGCCCATACTGGCTCATAAGCAAGGATAATCTTAGAGAAATCCTCTGCTGAAAGATCGTAGAGTGAACCTGCAAGCTGCTCATAAACAACCTGGTTCTGGATACCCTGGTTACGCTCCTCAAGAACCTCACCGATGCAGAAGATAGGAGTCAAGCCGTTTGCAAGAGCAAGCTGAACCTTCTCCTTGAGGATCTCTGCTGTTTCGCCATAGTATGCACGACGCTCAGAGTGACCAAGGATAACATATTTTGCACCAGTTGAAGCTACCATAGAAGCAGAAACCTCACCTGTGTATGCACCAGAAACCTTGTCGGCGCAGTTCTCGGCACCAACACCAATGATAGCCTCGTCAACGATAGGAGTTACCGATGCAAGGTGGATGAATGGTGTACAGATTACTACATCACAATTTGGTTTGTCGGCTGCGAGTGCCTCATTAAGTTCTTTTGCAAGAGCAATACCCTCCTGGAGATTCATATTCATCTTCCAGTTACCTGCAACAATGTTTTTTCTCATTTTACTAAAATTTTAAAGGTTTATATTAATTTAAATCACTTGTTTCAACATCAACAACCTCCTCGGTTGCATTGTCAATTGCCTTATTTTTTTTCTTGCGTCCAATTCCCAAGAGGAGATTGAGCAGCGTGAACAGGAACAGCACGCCCGAAAGCACTATAACCCAAAAGGCCAGGCTACGCAAGTTATCGTAAGAGGAGTGAACAGAATCGGGCATCAGCGTCGGGGAGTTCTCAAGTTCCTCAACTCCCGGTATATCTGCCGCAGCCCACTTACCCACAATCACACCATCCTTCAACAGGACAAGACCGGGGTTTGAACGTATCAAAGAGCGTAGCATTGTAGCATCGGCCCAATTCACCGGATATTCTGCGCCGGTGCGCTTTGCCCACAACAGCACTTCATCCTCCTCGGACGAAGACACAGCACAGAAGTTTATACTATTAACCGAGCAATGCTCATATAGGTCGTTTATCCTATCGATATGTGAGAGCGATGCCGATTCAACATCTTCAATAGCAACAATGCAGACATATCCCGTGTCAGCAAGCAAGACCTCTGTAATCTCAAAATCGCCCTCCCAGTCAATGATTTCAAAATTGCTAATTTCGGGTTCAACACCCTCGCGGACCACTTCGGAAAAAGTCTGTACGAACTCCCATTCACTGCCGGGAACAGAATCGACGGGCAGAATCAATTCCTCGCTCCCCTTTTTATAGAGCGACAGATATTCATACTCGGCCGGCACAACCTTGACCATTGAGCGGATATTGTTATCCACTGCATACGGGCCAAAATCAACCAAAGGAAGATGCATCAGCGTGAACGTTTGCAGGCCGAATATATACACCCAAGAGAACAGCACAAGCAACCAACGGATTTTCAGGCTAAGGCTATTTACAAACGATGCGCGGCCAATAAAGGTCACAACTGCAAAAAACAGCAGAAACAGGTTCTTCAAGAAAGTTGCGCCATTTGACATTATTATCGACTCGCCAAAGCAGCCACAATCACTCACAGCACCACTCACCCACAGATAGCACGAAAGTGGTGTAAACAGCAGCATTGCAAGAAGCGCCATAAACGGAATTATCTTACGATAGATTCCCACAAACAGATAAAGGCCCAAAAGGAATTCCACCGCAGCTTGCAGCACAGCCGCAATCAAGAGAACATAGTCGGAAATGTCAACGAACGAAAAGGCAAAGGCATACTCCTGAAGCTTGTACATAGCCCCAACGGGGTCTACTGCTTTTAGGAAACCCGATAACATCATCACCGTTGCCAACAACCATCGGCACACGTTGACGAAGATTATAAAACGCCTCTTGTTACTGCTCGGCAACTCCATTCTTTATCAATGCAAAGACTGCATAATTTATCATATCCATATAATTGGCATCAACACCCTCGGACACCTTTGTTGCACCACCAAGTTCCTCAATCTGCTTTGTACGCCATATTTTTGTAAGGATAAGGTCGGTATAGGATGTTGTGCGCATACCGCGCCACGCTTCGTTATAGTCGTGGTTTTTCTTTTTCATCAGTTCAAGAGTCTCCTTGGCCTTGATGTCATACAGAGCCATAGCCTCATCGGGAGTTATGTCGCAGTTGTCGGCAAACCCCTTCTCGAGCTGTACAAGAGAGATGAGTCCATAATTCACAATCCCAATAAACTCAGGAACAATGCCCTCACCGACCATATTCTCGGCTCCAGTTTCAAGGTTGCGTATTCGCTTTGCCTTTATATATATCTGGTCGGTCAGCGACTCGGGACGCATTATGCGCCACGATGCGCCGTAGTCGTACAATTTCTTGCTGAACAACTCGCGGCACACTGCCAACACTCTCTCGAACTCCTGATTAGTATTATTTGCCATTTTCAAATACAATTATTTCGATTTGGGATATTTACGGAACCAACTGCCCACCTTCAGCTTTATAACGCCGAAAAGAGCCTCACTGAATATTCCGCCACTCATTTTGGATGTTCCAAGCACCCTGTTGACAAAAATTACCGGAACCTCCTTTATCTTGAAACCACATTTATGGGTTGTAAATTTCATCTCAATCTGGAATGCGTAGCCTTTGAAACGTATATTGTCAAGGTCGATGGTTTCAAGCACCTTGCGCCTGTAGCAATTGAAACCGGCTGTTGTATCGCACACCGGCAAACGAGTAATAAAACGCACATACTTGGATGCAAAATAAGACATCAGCACACGTCCCATAGGCCAGTTGACAACATTCACGCCAGTGACATAGCGACTACCGACAGAGAGGTCGTAACCATCCTTGGCACAAGCCTCGTAGAGCAAAGGGACATCTTTGGGATCGTGTGAAAAGTCGGCATCCATCTCAAAGATATACTCATAACCCATCTCCAAGGACCACTTGAAGCCGGTCACATAGGCTGTGCCAAGTCCCAATTTCCCGGAGCGTTCAATTATATGCACTCTACCGGGATACTGTTCCATTGTTTTCTTTACAATATCTGATGTACCGTCGGGGGAGCCATCATCAACCACAAGCACGTCAAAACCGTGTTCAAGAGCCATCAGCGTATGAATCATACGCTCGATATTCTCTTTTTCGTTGTATGTCGGGATAATTATTACGCTATCATTCATAATTGCAATTGTTACGCCAAAGTACCCCAAAAGGCACAGGCTACACCCTACAAAGGTATATGAAATATAGAATATTTTCAAACTAAAAGTTAAAATAATATTTAATTTATATATAAAACAGCGCGATGGACAGCTTTTTTGCTATTGTTTCATTTTTTATCATTATCTTCGCAAACGGTTCTTAAAGAAAACGACAGTGAAAAACGAGAAGAAATTATTTATAGAAACATACGGCTGTCAAATGAATGTTGCCGACAGCGAAGTCATCGGCTCAATCCTGAAGGTTGCCGGATACGAAGTGTGTGACAACATAGACGAAGCCGACCTGATACTACTGAACACCTGCTCCATACGCGACAATGCCGAGCAGAAGATATATGGCAGACTAGACCAACTGAATGCCGCACGCCGTGGCAAAAGCACAATGATTGGCGTGGTAGGCTGCATGGCAGAGCGCGTCAAGGAAGAGCTCATCAAGAGCTATAAGGTAAACATCGTAGCAGGCCCCGACACCTATCTGTCATTGCCCGAACTGATTGCAGAGGCAGAAATGGGACATCCGGCAATGAACATTGAGCTGTCGACTACCGAAACATACCGTGACGTAATTCCAATGCGCATCTGCAGCGGCAAAGTATCGGGCTATATTTCCATTATGAGAGGATGCAACAACTTCTGCCACTACTGCGTGGTACCCTACACCCGTGGACGAGAGAGAAGCCGTGACATACAAAGCATCATAAACGAAGTGGACGACCTGGTCGCAAAGGGATTCAAGGAGATTATCCTCTTGGGACAAAATGTAAATTCCTACCATTTCATCGGAGAGAACGGCGAAGATGTAACTTTCCCGCAGCTACTGCGTCGCGTTGCACAACACGCACCGCAAACACGCATCCGCTTCACCACATCGCACCCCAAGGATATGAGTGACGACACACTACGCGTCATAGCCGAAGAGCCCAATGTATGCAAAAGTATACACCTGCCTGTGCAGAGCGGCAGCAATACGATGCTCAAAGCGATGAACCGCAAATACACACGCGAATGGTATCTCGACCGAATTGAAGCAATACGCCGCATAGTCCCCGACTGTGGACTTTCAACCGACATCATCGCCGGATTCTGTGGCGAGAGCGAGGATGATCACCAGCAGACATTGTCACTAATGAGATATTGCTCGTACGATGCAGCGTTCATGTTCAAATACTCCGAGCGTCCGGGCACATTCGCCAGCAGACACATGAAAGACGACATAGAGGACTGCGAAAAGGTGCGCCGATTGAATGAGATTATCGCATTGCAACAGGAGTGTTCGGCCGACAATAACCGCAAATGCATAGGAAACACCTATGAAGTTCTGATTGAAGGAATATCAAAACGCTCAAAAGAACAGTTCTATGGAAGAACAGAACAGAACCGCACTGCGGTATTTGACAGAAAAGGTTACAAGATTGGCGATTTTGTAAAAGTCAAGATAAACGGTTCAACAGCAGCCACGCTGCTTGGAGAAATAGTTGATTAAATCAAAGACGGGAGCGATGCATCGCTCCCGTCTTTGATTTAACTGCACTTATTTGCGATTAAGACGCTTGTTCATTCTTTCTTCATAACTCTCTTTCTGATTCTCTTCCGACGGCATCAGGAAACTCAATATCAGATAGCACAACACCGGTGCTCCCACGCCCAAAATGGCAAGAAAAAACCAAATGAGACGAACTGCACTCACATCCCATCCAAAATATTCGGCAACACCGGCACAAACACCGGCTATTTTCTTATTCTTAGAACGAAGTAATTTTTTCATTTGACAAAACCAATTATGTTATTTTCTACTATTCGACAACAAAAGTAAGAAAAAAGAGGGATATCAAATGTTAAAAAACGTGATTTTATGCAATATTCAAGGGAAAAGTTCGAAAAAAGAGAACAATTTTACCACAAATGGTATATTTTTGTAACAAATTGTGGAGGAGTGTGCTCTGGCGAAATGTTTAAATAAAAAAAGCAATGACCATTATAAGTTATGATAAATGTCCGCTATGCAAAAGCAACGCTATAAAGAAGCGTTTCACCTGCATTGACAAATTTGCCACAGGTGAAGAGTTCGACATTTATGAATGTGACAACTGCGGCCTTGCTTTCACCCAAAATATCCCCGATGAAAAGGAGATTGGCCGGTACTACGAATCGCCATCATACATATCGCACAGCAACACAAACAAGGGGTTTGTAAACACAGTTTACCACTTGGTGCGTATGATTATGCTGCGCAACAAGGCAAGACTGGTAGAGCGGCTCACAATTCTGAAAAACGGCAACATTCTTGACTACGGCGCCGGAACCGGATATTTTGCCCGGACAATGACTGCCAAAGGATGGAATGTAATTGCCATTGAAAAGAGCGAGAAAGCCCGCGAACTGGCCTTGAAAGAGTTCGGTTTCAAGATGCAGGACACTGACACCTTGGCCGACATCAAGGACAAGGAGCTGGACGTTGTTACAATGTGGCACGTAATGGAGCACATTCAGGACCCGGACAAGATGTGGAGTGAGTTGCACCGCATACTCGACGACACCGGAATTGCCATTGTGGCTGTTCCCAACAGCATCTCGTACGACGCACAGAGATACAAAGAGCATTGGGCTGCATACGATGTTCCACGACATTTGTGGCATTTCACTCCAAGTTCCATTATGCGCTGGGGAGAAAAGCACGGTTTCTTGCTTGAGAAACAGCTTACAATGCCCTTTGATGGGTTTTACATATCAATGCTAAGCGAGCAGAACAGAGGCTCTCGCTTGCACACGATACGAGGATTTTGGAACGGTTTCAAGGGCTGGATTGCACAAAGCAAAAGACGCAGTGCAAGCAGTTCCATAATATATGTATTCAGGAAAAAGAGATGAAAAGACCAATTTTAAATATACAGACCCTGAGTGTATACATCAGCACGACACTTGTATTGCTGCTCTTGGGCATTATGGGCCTATTGTTCATCAGCGGACAATCGGTATCGAGAAAAATAAAAGAAAATTTCACGATGACCGTCATTATGAAGAGTAAGACCGAAGAGGCTGCAATACTGAAACTGCAAAAGGAGATAAACAAGAAAGAGTATGTCCTAAGCAGTAAATACATATCAAAGGAGGATGCGCTGAACGAGGCAAAGGAGAGCCTTGGAGCCGACCCTATGGAACTTTTGGGCGAGAATCCCTACGAGGCCGAAATCGAGATAAGCCTCAAGAGAGAGTTCTCGAATGTTGAAAAAATGGGGGAGATTGAAAAGGAATTATTGAAGAGTAAAGGCGTTTCAGAGGTGATTTACCACAAAGGACACGTTGACACAGTGAACAAGAACATTCAAAAGGTTGCACTGCTACTGTTCACACTGCTCGTTCTGCTCACCGTCATATCGTGGTCACTCATAAGCAACCTTGTGCGTTTGTCAATATACTCAAAGCGTTTCTTGCTCCACACAATGAAATTGGTTGGAGCAACCTGGAGTTTCATCAGACGCCCGTTCCTGCTACACAATATGTGGATTGGACTTGCTGCCGGAGTGATTGCAAATGCATTGTTGGGGGCAGCCTTGTATCTACTGCAGGATCACTACCCCGAAATGGCAATGCTGTTGCCGACAAAACAACTCGCAGTTGTTGGAGCCGGCGTAATTATGTTCGGAATAATAATTTGTACCTTATGCGCATTCCTGTCGGTGAACCGTTTCTTGCGTATGCGCAACAACGACCTATATTTCATCTGATAACAATAATACCATTATGAATAAATCAAACTTCGCATTCGGAAAATGGAACTACATACTGCTTGCCATTGGTGTAGTAGCCATTATATTGGGATTTGCGCTGATGATTGGCCCGGGTTCAACCGAAACACATTTCGAACCGGACATCTTCAGTTTCAGAAGAATAAAGCTGGCTCCGGCAATATGCTTCTCGGGATTTATTTTTGTAATCTTCGCAATTATGTACAAAGCGAAAAAGAAAGATAACAACGAAACAAAATAAGACACGGGAATATGAGTATTCTTGACACGATAATCATTGCCATCATCGAGGGTTTGACCGAATTCTTACCGGTTTCATCCACAGGACATATGATAATAACCCAGAACATTCTGGGTGTTGAAAGTACGCCATTTGTAAAGGCATTCACCTTTATAATACAGTTCGGTGCAATCCTGTCCGTAGTAGTCCTTTACTGGAAACGCTTTTTCAAGCTCAACCGCACCCCGGCACCCGAAGGAGCAGGCGCTTTCAAAAGATTCCTGCACAAATATGATTTCTATTGGAAACTATTTGTAGCCTTTATCCCCGCAGCGGTTTTCGGACTGTTGTTCAGCGATGCAATTGACGCAATGCTCGAGAGCGTGGAGGTTGTAGCCATAACACTTATCCTTGGCGGTATATTTATGCTCTTCTCGGATAAAATCTTCAGCAAAGGCAACGAGAACACCAAACTTACCGAAAAAAAGGCTTTTTACATTGGCTTGTTCCAATGTATATCAATGATACCCGGAGTCTCACGCTCTATGGCAACCATCGTGGGAGGTATGGCACAGAAACTCACACGAAAGGCAGCCGCCGAATTTTCGTTCTTCCTTGCGGTGCCCACAATGCTTGCGGCAACACTCTTCAAGATGTTGAAGATTTTCACCGAGGAGAATGGCGTACAGATTCTAAAAGAAAATCTAGACACACTGATTATTGGAAACATTGTTGCATTCGTCGTTGCAATGTTGGCAATAAAGTTTTTTATAAATTTTGTAACAAAGTATGGTTTCAAAGCATTCGGATGGTATAGAATCATCGTTGGAGGAGCAATCCTGGCAATGCTGTTGACCGGACATAACCTTGCTATTATATAATGGATTTTGTTGCAGGAGAAATAATACCGATAAACAAACCCTATACTTGGACGTCGTTCCAGATAGTGAACAAAATACGCTACCACCTGAGCCGTAAGTACGGCATCAAGAGATTCAAGGTTGGACACGCGGGAACACTCGACCCATTGGCGTCTGGCGTTTTGTTGCTATGTACAGGAAAGGCTACCAAGAGGATTGAAGAGCTACAAAGCCACACAAAGGAGTATGAGGCCGAGATAATGCTCGGCGCAACCACCCCATCGTTCGATATGGAACATCCGGTGGACGCGACATACCCTTATGAGCATATTACAAGAGAGATGGTAGAGGAAACGTTGAAACAATTCGTTGGCGACATAGCGCAATCTCCCCCACTTTTCTCGGCTTGTAAAGTCAACGGCAAACGCGCCTATGACCTTGCCCGTGGAGGTAGCGATATGCAATTGGCACCCAAGCAGATACGCATTGATTCAATAGATTTGCTGGAGTGCGAGTTGCCAAAGATAAGAATACGGGTAGTGTGTGGCAAAGGCACCTACATACGTTCACTCGCACGCGACATTGGCGTAGCATTGAACAGCGGAGGTTACCTGACAGACCTTGTACGCACCCGTATTGGAGAGTATAAACTTGAAAATTGTATAACACCGGAAGCATTCCAAGATTGGCTTGAAAAACAATGAACACAATTGCAGAAGAACATTTTAGTATAAGCGGACAGCACATGAAGCTGTCACAGTTCAAATACAAGTTACCCGAGGAGCGCATAGCGCTTTACCCGGCCGACTGCCGTGACGAATCGCGTCTGCTTGTCCTGCACAGAAAGACAGGAGAGATTGAGCACCGTATTTTTAAGGAGGTTATCAACTACTTCGACGAGAAGGATGTATTTGTTATGAACGACAGCAAGGTGTTCCCTGCTCGTCTATATGGTAACAAAGAGAAGACAAATGCACAGATTGAGGTATTCCTGCTGCGCGAGCTCAACGAGGAGTTCCGTCTGTGGGATGTACTTGTTGACCCGGCCCGTAAAATACGTATCGGCAACAAGCTATACTTTGGCGAGGACAACTCAATGGTAGCCGAGGTTATCGACAACACCACATCACGTGGCCGCACACTGCGTTTCCTTTACGACGGCCCACACGATGAATTCAAGAAGGCTCTTTTTGCACTTGGCGTTGCTCCATTGCCCGAAGATTTCAAGCGTCTGCGCAAGGAAGAACCAGAGGACTTGCAGAATTTCCAGACCTACTTTGCAAAGAAAGAGGGTTCAGTAACAGCATCTTTTGCAGGCCTACACTTCACCCGCGAGCTTATGAAGCGTATGGAGATCAGAGGCATAGACACCGCTTTTGTCACAATGCACACCGGACTCGGCAGTTTCCGCGAGATTGACGTGGAGGACCTCACCAAGCACAAGATGGACAGCGACCTGATAAGCGTAGACACCGACGCTGTACAAACCATCAACAAGGCAAAGGCCGAGAACCGTAGAATATGTGCAGTGGGCACATCAGTTCAGCGTGTTCTGGAAACAGCAGCACTTACAGGTGGCATGCTCAAGGAGTACGATGGCTGGACAAGCAAATTCATCTTCCCCGAGTATAACTTCCAGGTAGCAAACTGTATGATAGCCAACTTCTACGCCCCCTATTCGACAATGTTGATGCTTACCACCGCTTTTGGAGGCTACGACAATGTTATGAATGCCTACAAGGTGGCACTTGAAGAGGGTTATCGCTTTGGCCTCTATGGCGATGCAATGTTAATTATTGACTAAGCGATGCCTACAGTATACCTTGGTTTAGGAACAAACATCGGTTACAAAAAAGAAAACCTTACGCGAGCGATAGAAGCCCTATCGCTCGCGCTTGGTCGTTACACATCATTATCCTCTTTTTTAGAAACAGCACCCTGGGGCTTTGAGAGCGACAACACATTCCTCAACTGCGTAGTGTCCTTTGAAACAGATTTGACACCACAAGAGTTGCTCGACACCACAGAAAGGATTGAGCGCGGACTTGGGCGCACAGTAAAGTCCAATGGCGGAATATATCACGACCGCACTATAGACATTGACATTCTGCTCTACGGTTCTGAAATCATAAAGACACCACGGCTCACCATTCCCCACCCACTTATGCACCAGCGAGCCTTTGTCCTTGAACCGCTGGCCGAGATTGCATCGGACTTGGTGCACCCGACAATAGGCAAAAGCATTAAACAGCTTGCCAATGAACAAAATAATGGAAAATATTAAAATAGATTGCCAATAAGAAAAAAGAACAGTTAATATACGGCAAATCAATAAAAACTATTATCTTTGCAACAGATATGAGCCTTACGAGGCTGTGTGTGGAGAGATTTGACTGCTTGCAACCACGATAAAAAATGCTAAAAGCCCCATCAGAGGGCATTTGTAAGGCACTTCGCCGGCATTCAATATCCCACAAACAGTTTTTAACAAGGCTTGAAAAATTAACAAGCAAATATTAACCACGCCCTTTGCTACAGGGCATAAAACACACTATTATGGGATATTTATTCACATCAGAATCAGTTTCAGAGGGACACCCCGACAAAGTTGCCGACCAGATTTCAGACGCAGTACTTGACCAGCTCATTGCATTCGACCCACAGTCGAAGGTTGCTTGCGAAACACTCGTAACAACAGGACAGGTTGTTATTGCCGGCGAGGTAAAATCATCGGCATATGTTGACTTGCAGGAGATTGCACGCGGCGTAATCAACAAAATCGGATACACAAAGAGCGAGTATATGTTCGATGGCAATTCGTGCGGCATCTTCTCGGCAATCCACGAGCAGAGCGCCGACATCAATCGTGGTGTTGAACGCGAAGACCCAATGAGCCAGGGTGCCGGTGACCAGGGTATGATGTTCGGTTACGCAACAAATGAAACCGAGAACTATATGCCTGTATCACTCGACCTATCGCATCTCATCCTCACCGAACTTGCAGAAATCCGTCGCGAAGGCAAGGAGATGACCTATCTACGCCCCGATTCAAAGAGCCAGGTGACAATCGAATACAACGACGAGAACAAACCTGTGCGCATTGATACCATCGTTGTATCTACACAACACGACGACTTCATTCAGCCTACAGAAGAGGGCAAGGAGGCGCAGTTGGCTGCCGACGCAGCGCAGATTGCAAAAATCAAAGAGGACGTTCTCAACATCCTTATGCCACGCGTGAAGGCAAAAATCACATCAAAGAGTGTGCTTGCACTCTTTAACGATGACATCAAATATCACGTGAACCCAACAGGTAAGTTCGTTATCGGTGGCCCTCACGGAGATACCGGACTCACAGGCCGTAAAATCATCGTTGACACATACGGTGGCAAGGGTGCACACGGTGGTGGCGCATTCAGTGGAAAAGACCCCAGCAAGGTAGACCGCAGCGCAGCATACGCCGCACGCCACATAGCAAAGAACCTTGTTGCAGCAGGCGTTGCCGATGAGGCTCTCATTCAGCTCTCATACGCCATTGGTGTTGCCGAGCCGGTAAGCGTATTCGTGAACACATACGGCACAGCCAAGGTAAACCTCACCGATGGCGAGATTGCCGACAAGGTAAAGACACTCTTCGACCTTCGTCCAAAAGCAATTGAGGAGCGTTTGAAACTGCGCAACCCAATATACAGCGAAACAGCATCATACGGACACGTCGGCCGCACACCACAAGTAGTGACAAAGGTGTTCACATCGCGTTACCTTGAGAGCAAGACCATCGAAGTGGAGTTGTTTACTTGGGAAAAACTCGACTATGTTGAGAAAGTAAAAGAAACATTCGCCCTATAACATAATGAAATTCGGCGATTGGATTAACCGTAAAAGGCACAATAGGGGGTTTGGCATACAATCCCCCTCGTCCTTTTTCTTCATTACACAAGTACTGAAGGAACGGTTACCATACTACGCCTATCCCCTACTCGACAAGGTAATTGACGGCGGTGCCACAAAACGCAGACATTTCCGTGAACTGTTCCGCATAACCAACTACCAACAGCCCGAGAGCTGTATCTCTATCGGTTCGGCCGAAGCAGCCTGCGCTATGGTATTGGCAAAACCCTTTGCGAAACATTATGCAATCGCCCCCACTGGTTTGACAAGCGAAAAACAGGCCCTGCTCAATGAAAGAGGCTGCCAAATAATTGAGTCTATTGACCAATTCAAAGCACTTATGGCAGAAACATCCGTTTTTGGGATGTTCTACATTGATGCAACCGACAATGCCGACACGTTTATAAAAGCTGCTATGTCACACACAAACAATCGCAGTTTGATATTTGTTGACGGCATAAGCCGCAGTCAAGCAACACGGCAGTGGTGGAAACAATTTGTCAACGACAACACAACAACTGTCACATACGACATGTACAGCTACGGTTTGCTGTTCTTTGACAAAGAGCGACGAAAGCAGAATTATACATTGAAAAGATAACCAAGGAATGAAGAAATCGAGTATATACACAGGAACAGGCGACAGCGGAAGCACATCGCTCTGCGGTGGTACACGCATACTCAAAAGCCATCCAAGGGTCGAAGCATACGGCACACTCGATGAATTGAATGCACATCTAGGTTTGCTTGCTGCCTCGCTCGAAGACACCTGCACCATTGATTTTATAAGTAAAATCGAAAACGACATATTCACTATCGGCTGCTACTTGGCAACAGAGAATAATGAACATTGCCCCATTGACAATGACAACATCAAAAAATTGGAACAAGCCATAGACGACATCACAACGTCATTGCCGCCATTGAACAGTTTCATTCTCCCGCCAAACAGAGAACAGAGCGCCCGCGCCAATATATGCCGCACAATATGCCGTCGCGCCGAAAGAGCAATAGTTGCACTAGACAAAGAAAATCCGGTATCACATAATGCACTGACATATATAAACCGTTTATCGGACTATCTTTTCACACTGCAACGACAACTACTCAAAGGAGAGGAAAAAATGTGGCAAAAACCTTGTAAATAAATAAAATTAATTTACTTTTGCACGCACTTAACAAAAACTTAATAAAACAGTATCAGATATGTATTGGACACTTGAATTAGCATCAAAATTGGAGGACGCACCTTGGCCAGCAACAAAAGACGAGCTTATTGATTACGCAGTACGCTCAGGTGCGCCACTGGAAGTAATAGAAAATTTGCAGGAGATTGAGGACGAAGGCGATGTATACGAAAGCATCGAGGACATTTGGCCCGATTATCCAAGCAAAGAAGATTTTTTCTTCGACGAGGAGGAGTATTAAGAGGTTGAAAAAGGTTTAGAACCTATATATCAACGATTTACAATGACCGATTGGGTAGCCAGTCGGTCATTTTTTTGTCAAAATACTACCCGAAAACTGCCCGAAATTGAGCGAAACTGCCCAAATACTGCCCTGAAACTACTAGCAAATCCTCCTAAAAAAACTAGTAGTAAGTGAAGGAGGAGAGACTGCCCGAACACTGCCCAGAGACTGCCCAAAGCCACTTTTTACAAAAAATGAACGAACTGACAAGTCCGCTCATTGAAGTCAAAATATTACCCATGATTTTCTGCTTTCACTACCCTGAAACAGAAAAAGGACAGAACCGAAGTTCTGTCCTCACTTTAATCCAACCTAATATTGAGTTTGTCGCCAACCCTTTCTGCAATCGTGTTCGGTAGCAATGTCGCATATACCCTCTCCGTTATCTGCGTAGAAGCGTGTCCCAGCAATGAAGAGGTGGTCTTAATATCTACACCTCCGTTAAGTGCCATCATCGCATATGTATGTCTACCAAGGTGTATATGAAGGTTGAAGGGCAGTCCCATTTTATCACCTACACCGCGAAGCGACTGGTTGATGGTTGCTTCCCTTGCATTCTTCACCTTTAAGAAAGCAGCATCATTGCTCAAATCGTAGCCAGAAGGCAACAGTCCGAACACGAACTCTTCACATTTACCATTCCACCTATTCAAAATGTCCCTTGATGTGTCATTGAGCGGGATGTAGAGCATTTTTGCTTTACGATTATGCCCCTTATACTGCATATGAGATATCATGTTCTTGTCCATATCAATCTCGCTCCACTTCAAAGTCATCAAATCACTTAAACGCAAACCAGCGAAACACGCGAAGAGAAACATATCTGCGATTTCCCGCGTCCTCTCATACTTTGCCTTGCCAACCTCCTCTTTAAACTTTTTCAACTGCTCAATGGTCAAAAACACCTTCTCTATGCTCTCATCAACAGACTTTCCTTCTGCATTTAGATACATATCGCAGATTTCTTCACTTTCCTCTCTGCTTATCCATCCTTTCCTGCAACATACCTTAACTGCCTTGAATATTGGTGAGAGTGCCTTGTTGATAGTGGCATTACCATTCCCCTCTACCTCTTTCCTCCAAATGATATAGTCCTTTATCAAATCCACATCAACATCTCGGCAGTAGAGGATATTGTTCTCATTGGTGTTCATCCTTTTCATAGTGCGGAGAAACTTATCAAACTTATTCATATAGCATTTCACATTCTCCCACACAGATACCCCAATCTTGTCTGTTTTGTATAGTCCCTCATTATACTCCAATACAAACGGTATGAACGGCACTTTACCCTCCTGGGCTTCCTTATGTTGTTCATATCTTCCATTGAGGATTGCTCTCAACGCCGCTTCGGTTATAATTTTGTTGCCGCCACCGATGTGCTCGTTTATCATTTTGTCGTATGTCTCCTTGAAGGTTCTCAACTTGTTGTTAAGTAGTTCTGCCTTTGGATGACCGCCTTTTCCACCCTTAACATACTTGTTGAGACCACCTTTTCCATCTAACCAATGTTCTGGGATAACCTTGATGTCCGATGTCTTTCTCACTGCCTTTCCCTGTGTGCAATACATAAGCACTACTGGATACTCGCCATGCTCATTTGGCTTACCATCTGTTCTTAACTTTAATCTTCCTTCCATCACGCCACAAAACTAAAATGATTTTTCTCCAATAACTTCTCAATATCTCGCTGTGTATAAACAATCGTTCTGCCCAACTTTGAGAACTCCAACTCGCCGTCCTGTCTCAACTTGTCAATGACTGCTTTGCCGACCTTCAAATACTCACTTAACTCCTGTGTGTTATACACCCTTCCAATTGTTTGCTCCTTTACTTCTTGGAGCATTGCGTGGATTGCTGAAATATCAGCCTCCATTTTCATTAAAGTTATCTCATTACTCATATTATAAATTATTAAAACTAATCAATGAAACAGGATTGAAAATCGGACTTATCTTTTTATCATCCAATCTCTTAACCCTTCATTATAAAAATAACAAACTTTTCAGAAAAATCACGAAAAAGGCACCTTTTTTGCAAAAAAACTTCATTTTTTTCACACTTATTTTATGCCGATTTTCATCTACAACTTACCTTTCCATATCACTCTCCATAGTATCAAAAAGAACCGAAACGGGAGCGTCATACAATAACATATATATATCAGAAGTGCATGTAAATCATAACCTACGGACTTGACAGCACTCGCCAACCCAAAGTTCTCATACATCCATCTTATCCTTCGTATGTTCAGCATATCAACAATAGTTTGCTTTCAGTTTCCTCAATGTGTTGATAGATGTCCCTGTAATAGCACGAACATCTTTGAGCGAGTTGTTTTTTTGTAGCAAGGCAATCTCGCGGGCATAATTAAGGCGGTAATCATCCTCACTTTTTCTATATCCTTTTTTTCTCCCGACAGACCCACCTGATGCTCTATGATGTTCATAGCCGCTTGACATTCTCGCCCTTATGAGATTTTTTTCTAATGAGTTAAATTGGGACATTATACCAAGGACCAGATTGGCTATCGGGTTTATAGTGCGATTAGGTAATAGCGTTTCAAGTCCATTCTGCAATATATACAGGCTCACACCCAATTCCGTTAGTTGCTCTATAATTGATAAGAAATCAAGTTGTCGCCTTGATAATCTGGATGCCTCATAAATAGCAACTTTATCCACCTTGTTGGACTTAACGAAATCCAGAAGTTCTTTAATCGCTGCTCGCTCCTCTATCTTCTTTCCGCCTGATATCTTCTCGCTGAACTCTTTCACGATTTCGTAGTTCTGCTTCTTTGCATATTTTCTCAATTCTGTAATCTGTCGGGTGTAGTCCTGTGCGGATGTTGAAACGCGAGCATACAGGACAACTTTGGTTCTCTCTTCCATATATTCTATCATTTTAATCTTTTAAGTTATTTTGCTTTCAGTGTCTTCGTGGATAGCAAGTTTCAAATTATCTCATCATAAGATTATTTTGATACTTTTCCTTTATTTTGACTACCTTCATTATTTTGATACTTTTTTGGCATTTTTTCGGTCGCTCTTGGTGGGCTGATGCTCATTCAGCAATTCCTCCTTGATTTCTGTGATGTCAAGTATCATTGCTGTCCGTCGTTCTTCGTCCCAATCATCAAATGCTCCGTCTGTTATGCAGTAGGCGAATAGGTATCGTTTGCCTGATATAAGGTTTTCATCCATTGTTTTGATTAGCGTGGTTGTAAAACATATTTGCTACTACAAAGGTAAATAATAATTATTATAATTCATTGGACCACAACGAGTTAAATTGGTCCAAAAAATTAAAAAAGTCAAGTGGATGTCCAAATCGGACATCCTCCTGACTAAAAATTGACTAAAAAGTTTATGTTTATTGTATAGTGGTATTCAATATTGCTGATTATCAACTATTTATAATAGCAACTTACCCAAGAACCTCTAATTTAATATGTATTGGAGGTTCAAATCCTCTTCTCCCAACATCTCCTGTTCGTCATAGTCCAGCAGCATATCAGAATGGGTAGAACAGATTTGTGTTAGCGTCTGATATTTTGCAACCAACTTCTGATATACCTGCAACCAACCGTTGCACCCTGTTTTGTAGTCCTGCTCTTCTAAAAGGCAGCGGGTGTTGAAATACTCGTTTAGGTCGGTTATCTCTACATCATTATCTAAATCACATTCATCATCTACCCACCACTCGTTTATACGAAAGTATGTTTGGGTGGCAAGTGCTGCCGTGTATGCGTATAGTTGCCTTGATGACCGAGACCCGTAGATATTACCATTTACATCTATCCATTTGGTAAAGTCCTCTGTTATCTTGCCACCGTGCTTTTGTATAAAGCACCATTGACCGATTAACTCTACGGCATAGTCCAAAAGACGCTTCGCTTTAACATCATCGCAAGCAATACGCACCCCGTATATAACCCCATCCTCATACTTCAAAGGACGGTTAAACAAAACCTGAAAACATCTCTTCATAACATTAAAAATCTTTTGTATAAAATATTTATGGGTGATAACGATTTGCCCTAAAATCGCCTGATTTTTTGTTATCTTTTAGTAGTAAGAGCAAGATTACGAATATAGGCGTTGAAAGAGAATTAACAGAAGAGTGAAATGAAAAGAGAAAAGAAAGATATGAAAGAGAAGAAAGAGAGAATGATTGATATAAAAGTTTTTTCTCATAGTGAAACGGAGAGAAGAAACAGAATGCTGCTGAAAGCGGCATTCATATAATGGATTGAGATGTAATACATATAAAAATTAAGAATATGAAGATAGACATAGTGGTTAATAGAAGAATAGAGAGGTTGTATGAGGAGTGTATGACCCTCATAGATAGTTTGAAAGGTAAAACGAAAGAGGAGAGATTTGAGTTATATAAGAGTATGACAAATAGATTATATCCTCACGCAAAGGAGATAGTTGATTTGGAAGACCAACTAATCACGAAGAGAAAGGATTATCAGCGAAAGTTTAAGGAGTGGTTCTTTGTTATCTGTAAGAGTAGTTTTAGCAATGGTCGCTTCGGAGAGACTTGCTTTGAACTATTTAAGAAGGAGATAGTAAAGAAGAGTAAGGAGGATAAGTGTAGTAGTAAGATTTACGCCCACAAGGTTATCCTCGCTCTGGGGTTGATGGGATTATTAGAAGGAGTTAAGGAGAATTATAGTCATTCAAGGGATAGTTCTCACGGATATCATTACAAAGTTGATTATTTGAGGTGGTTTGAACTGACGAAGGGTGTTTCAAAGGGCAATGTTTCTATATCGTTGGATTTAGAGGTGGATTGGACTGGATATGAGGATTGGTATGGCGAAAGACAGTTTGAAACAATAAAATTGATGTCAGTAGAACCCAAACTCTATGAACAGGCAAAAACCTATTTGACGAAATACGACGAGTATTTCTTCTCTAACACGCTGAAAGCAGACGAGAAGAAACACTTTACTGATAAGTGGTTTGCGGCAAGAGCAGTTTGTGCTATCGCTGAACACGATACATATCATATGCTGCGACACAGCGATGACAGCGAAGAGAACGATGAAGAGAAGTTGATATATAACGCTGGCAGATACTACACTTGCCTTACCAATATGCACAACGAAATAAGAAAAGAATTGCGTATTGATGGAGAACCAGTTGTAGAGGTTGATATCAGTGCTGCACAACCTACTATGTTAGGACTTCTGCTCCGAGAGCGATACCCTGACATCAGGTCGGCGTGGTTTGAGCATTGTGAGAAGGGAGATTTCTACGAATGGATTGGTTCTATTGTTCTCGGTAGAAAGATAACGCCAGAGGAGAGAAAGGTTATAAAGTTGTTAATAATGCGTATGCTCTACATTGCCCAAAGACCTACGGAGAAAAAGGATAACACTTCGTTTGGAACCTATTTGAAGAAGTATATAAAAGAGAAAAATCCAAGCAAGAAAGAAAATCTGGGGAAAGGAAAATTATTCAAGTCATTTGACTTCATCGTTATGTCCTATTTGAAAGCGGAAGAACCGAAGTTGTATAAACTGGTGTATGAGCATAGAACCAATTTGAAGGAGGTGAAGCGGAGGAAACCGACAGCGGCAGGACGAACAACGAAGAAGAGGAACAATCTCTCTATCTCCATGACGGAGATGGAGGTGAAGTATATCAAGGCGTGTTTGAAAGCGATTGCCCCAAAGGTGAAATACTTCTACACCATCCACGACTGTATTGGGTGTAAGGCGAGCGACGCAGAGAAGGTGAAAGAAGTGATGGTTGCTGTCGGTAAAGAAATGTTTGATGCTAATCTTAATATCAAGTTGGAAAGCGGGACAGGCGAGACTATTATGGATGATTTCAAGTTTATCCCCGAAGAAGTCGTTATGAAGAAAAAGGGTTGGAAACCAGAGAAGATGGCAGCATAACCCGTATCACATAAATACATTATAAAAAAAAATAAAAATTATTTTTTAGTTATGAATGTATTGAAAGTTAAAGTATCTGGTCAGCGTATAAGATACGAGGTTATGAAAGTTATATTTAATGAAAGCGATTTGGAGGCAGCGAAGGGATGGAATTGGAACTATAATGGAAATACCGTTTGTTTCAATGACAACAAACTTGACATCTTACGAGATTATGATACATTTGATTATATTGATGCGGGCGTTGCTATCCACCCTATTGGTGATGTTTGCTACGAAATGGGTAATTCAAAAGGTGTGATACAGATGGACAATGTGCTGTCTGCTCTAAATCATCCTATTCTTGTTGCTTACAAACAAGCATTGAACGAAGAGGGTATGACCCTCCTGAACGCTAATGTGTATTATGAGAAGAATACTATATATGAATATACAGTTGAAGTCGGTGAAGGTCAATTTGATGCTTCGCTGTTAGAGATTATATCCATCAGATGTCCGATTACGGAGGAGGAACATATCGTTGAATTGAGGTATGATGGAAAGAAGATGAAAGGCGGAGCGGAGGATTTGCCGTTCAAAGGCGAACCTGTGAGCAAAAAGAGTATGCTCACTGTGCCGAAAGATTATGCTGATGCTCTTGGTCTTGGAGAGAATAGGAAACAGGATAATATATTGAGGTTTGCCGATTTTATCAACGAGAATTGGACAGACGGAAAGAAACAAGTCAAGTCAGTGAAGGACGGTTATGTAAAACTCCGCGAAGATTACATACACTCCTTTATAGACGAACACGAACGAGGAGTAGAACCCGAAGAAGAGGAATAACCACCTTCAATACATACATAAAACTATCTTCATACGACAGTCGCTATTATGGCGACTGTTTTTTGTGTTTGCGTCACAAAAAGTTTTTACGTCACAAAGAAAATATTATTTTTGCGACTATAACACCAAAATCACTATGGCAAAACTTATCTCTGCGGACTTGACGAATAATAAACTTTGTATCCTTGAATACACCACGACTGATGGACAATGGTTATGGATTAAGCCAGATGCGTTTGATGCAGATATTGTATCACACACATATACAGACGTAGGTAAAATTATATTTCAAAAGCCTATTACTATAATTGCAGATTATGCTTTCCGTAATTGCCAAAATCTAATAAGTATAACTATACCAAGTAGTGTAACTGAAATTGGAGATTATGTATTTGAATATTGCCATAGTCTAACAAGCATAACAATTCCTGATAGCGTAACGAAAATTGGAGAAAGTGCATTCTATGACTGCACTTGTCTAACAAGCATAACAATTCCTAATAGCGTAACTTCAATTGGAGAAAATGCATTCTCTGGTTGCTCGGGTCTTACCTGTGTAACCATTGGTAATGGTGTTACAGATATTGGAACTGGTGCTTTCAGTTATTGCAGTAGTCTAACTCATCTATCTATTGAAGATAGAATATACACAATTAGAGAGGCCGCATTTGAGAATTGTAGCAGCCTCACGAGTATAACAATTCCTGATAGTGTAACTGAAATCGGAGAGCGTGCATTCATTGGTTGCAGTAGTCTAACAGAGTTTAAGGGAAAGTTTGCATCAAAAGATGGTAGATGTCTCATTATTGACGGAACACTTCATTCATTTGCCCCTGCAAAAATTAAACAATACACTATTCCCAAT
>JAGCMB010000053.1 GCA_017646665.1 Bacteroidaceae bacterium | reverse complement strand
TAATGTGCTGTATAGCTCGTGAATACTCGCTTCGGGAAGACTATAATTTGATTGGAAGTCGCAAAAACTCCGTATAAAATTTGCGGGAAATCGGGATTGGGTATCAATCAATATGTTCGCAATTGTGCGGAATGTGTGATTGTTTAATAGATTCCGCACAATTGAAGCACTTTTTATCATAGAGTGGCGTACTTCATATCAAAAGTTTCTCAATAAATAGTTTTGGAAAAATGTAAATTAGGGGGGGTGTTTTGGAAAATTGCAGAATACACCCGCTATTAGCTTTGGGAAAATGCAGCATGGTAGAGCAAATCGGGAATGTGGCTAAAACTTCATAGGCCACATTTTTTACATAAACAGAATAAAACGGCTAAATCTATAAACCTTTTCCACAACAAGCCACCTACTCTAAATTAAAAACGATGAATTATGGAATATGTAGCGATTGAAAAGAGTGAGTACGAGCAGTTGCTCGGCACCATCAAGAAGGCGGCAACGGAGATTCGTGCCATTGCAGAGGAGTGCAGCATCAATTCGGAGTGGGTGGAAAATAGCGAATTGGCGGAGATACTTATGGTGTCCAAGCGTCAGTTGCAGGGATATCGTGAACGAGGCATTCTGGGCTTCTCGACAATTGGGCGCAAGATTTACTATCGCCGTGCTGAGGTGGAGAAACTTATTAAAATCAACACAATAAAAGGTAAATAGTATGAATTTAGTATTTAACGAAAATTTAAGGGAGGTGCTCGGCGACCTTGCGAAGGTTGATGCCGGTATCGAGCAGATTCGAGGCCTATGCCGCCCTGTACTGAATGGAGAACATTACTTGTCAGGCGAAGAGGTTTGCAAGGCTTTGCGAATTACTAAACGCACCCTGCAGCAATACCGTGACGACGGCGTTATTCCGTTTGTCGCTCTGCCGGGTAAGATGCTCTACCGAGAGTCCGACCTATTTGCCCTTTTGGAGAAGAATTATATTCCGCCGTATTCACATAAAAACGCCGAGGATTTCCCTGCGGTGTACAGCCACTAACAGCAGATTTATCTTAACTTTATCGCACTGTTTTACAAACGAGAACTCCGTCAGGATTCTCGTTTTATTGTTTTAGACAACGGCCCAAATACATTATTTTTCTTAAAAATTAAGATTATAGCAGAATTTTTCATATCTTTATAACAGATTATTGCGAATAATTTATGGAGTAACTGTCAAGATAGGTCTAAATATAATGACCGACCAACCAAATTACAGTTTTTGCTTTTGACCAAGATATGACAATAAAAACAAATGAATTATGAAAAGTGAGGAGATTTATGGCATAATCGAAGAAATTCAACGTCTTCTAAAGGAATGTGTAGAAAATGAAAAGATAAATCAATCTTTCATACTAAAAAGACGTATAAATTACATATATTCAACTCTTGAAGCTAACCCTATTTGTTTATATAAGTATATTGAAGAAATCAAATACACATTGCCAAAGATTGAAATAAGCCTAGAAAAGATTAAGACAGGTGATAATATTGATGAAAGCATATATTTAAGACGAATTAGCACGAGTATTTTAAAGTTATACAATATATGTAGGCGCAGTTCAGACCAATCGTCAGACTATAATTCCGAAAAATATTATACCCAACAAATAAAAGAACTTCAGGAAAAAGAAACTGCGTTAAATAAAGAATTATTAGATTTAAAACGAGAAAATGCAACACATGTAGAGCAAGAAAATGAACTTAATTCAATCAAAGAACAAATTAAACAATACGAAGCCGAAAAAGATGAGTTGAAAAAGAAATTAGATGCTCGAGAAAATATAAAAGAAAGAATTTACGAAGCATTTAATGAATTAAAAAAACACATATCACATTTGTCGACAGAAAAAACACGATTGAATTGGATGTTTCACATATATGCAGGGTTGAGTTGTATTGTGTTTGTTGCATTAGTTGTTTTCGAATATGTATATTTGTCAAAATGGGAGGGTGCAGATAAATTGATAGATTATCTTCCATTTTATTTACCTGTTCCTATCGTCGGTGGTTTATTATGGCTATGCATTTCTCAAATGAATAGAGCTCAGCGTCAATTGATACAAGTAGCAAATGCCTTGCATCACATTGATTATATCGAGGGACTTTTATTAGCAATAAACCATATCAGTGCAGATGTTAATTCTGCTTCTGAAAAAATTTGCAATGTATTGGACCATTTGATTAGGAATCATATGTTAACACCCGACAGTCTGTCAGAACAATATTTAGAAGCAGAAATATCAAAAGATAATATTAACCTACATACCTTCATTAATCTTGCAAAAGAAGTAAAAGATGTTATTAAGTAGAATAATATGGCACGATATTATTAGATAAAGAATTTGCATAAAACACTTCAACGAGCATGCTATAGAAATGGATATAATAGAGTTGCTTGTGTGCAACGTGTATCAGAAAATGTACGACTATCAAATAACTATTGAATGAGTTTGTATGGATAATTGCTACGTCATATTATAGTGCAAAATGATGTAACCCAGTCGCGTGCAATATGTGTACATCGATTTGTGCAAGTCGGCAATTTACTGAAATACCGTGCATTACAGCCTAGTTCAGGGGAACTGGTTGCACCACTTGAAAGAGAAGCAGTTATCTGAAAAGATAGCTGCTTTTTTTGTTGTGTTTTCACTCAAGCAGAGCCGTAAAAGTTTGCTCACTATTAAATTCGTTATCCGGCACAACCTATCATATAATATATAAAGCAGTCGCTTTTTGTATACTATATGATATTTTACGGCCGCGCTCGTTGTAAAATGCTCAAACAAGTTTGGCATTTCGCTCGCTTGCACTATATTTATAAAAGTTTAATGAACATAGGCTGCGCTCGCTTTAAAATGCTCAAACAAGTTTGGCATTTCGCTCGCTTGCACTATATTTGTATAATATTTACAAAACAATGATTTATGGAAAATAAGAAAAAACACAGTTTCAAGGCGTGGGTGTTGGCTACGCGTCCTTGGTCTTTCCCGGCGTCGGCGATGCCGGTGTTGGTGACATTGGCCTATCTTAACTGGTGTGGCTATGCTATTGATTGGATTACCGGTGTTTGGGCGTTGCTCAACATTGTTATATTCCACGCTGCGGGTAATACCTGGAGCGATTATTTCGATTATAAGCGTGGTGTTGACCGCGAGGATGCCATTGGTGGTATGTCTATCGTTAGCGGTGAGTTCCAGGCTTGCGAGATAAAGAGGCTTGCGTGGTGTCTGCTATCTGTGGCTGTTGTGGCTGGTATCGGGCTTATGTTGTATGCAGGCTTGCCTGTCCTCTATTTCGGCCTTGCGGGCTGTGCGCTCATTCTGCTCTATCCCTGGCTCAAGTATCATGCTTTGGGTGATTTGGATATATTCCTCACATACTCGGTGTTGCCGATTCTTGGCACATCGTTCGTAGCTACTGGCTATCTGCACAAAGAGGTGCTGTGGCTTATGCTGCCCATAGGCCTTATTACCGTTGGTATTCTACACGTGAATAACGCGCGTGATATTGAACAGGATAGCCGTGCGGGCATTAAGACTTTCGCAATGCTCATTGGCAAGCGTGCATCGGTTGTGTTCTACATTGCCGAGCTTATGTTGCCTTTTGTTGCAATTCTTGTTGCTGCCATCTATGGTGCTATGCCTTGGTGGGCGCTGGTGGTTGTGATTGCCTTGAAACCGGCGATTGACAACTGTCGTGCGATGCTTAAACTCCCAACCGAGGGTATGAAGGCTCTTGTTGGTGTTGATGAAAAGACTGCGCAGCTGCAGCTTATGTTCAGCCTGTTGCTCTCTGTTTCACTCTTTGTCACAGCAATGCTATGATGCGTCGTCTGTTGTTTACAATAGTGCTTGCAGCGGTGCTGTGGACTGTGATGTTCAGCCCGTGGACTGCGCCGCACGTCAATTTTTGGTGGATGATGACAGGGTCGGCTTGCACATTGTCGCTCTGTGCAACATTATTTGCTCCGGGGTGGTGGAAAAGGGTACACTTCACCCCTGCCAACATTCTTTGGGGCGTTGCCATTGCCGTTGCTCTGTGGGGCGTGTTCTGGGTTGGCGACAAACTGTCGCAACTGATGTTCGACTTCGCCCGCCCACAGGTTGATACCATATATGGAATGAAAGAGGGTGAGTCGCCGTGGTTGCTCACTGCACTGATGCTCTTTCTCATTGGGCCTGCCGAGGAGATTTTCTGGCGCGGATATGTGCAGGAGAATCTCTCCAAAAAATGGAACGCCAATGTAGGCTTTATTGTAACGACGCTGATATATGCGCTTGTGCACGCAGGCTCATTCAACTTTATGCTCATTATGGCGGCTTTTGTAGCCGGAGCAGTGTGGGGCTTGCTTTACCGTCTGTTCCCGAAATACTTTGCGGCGATAATAATCTCGCACGCGCTGTGGGATGTGGCGGTGTTTATTTGGTTCCCGATAATGTAAGCGGAAGACTGAAAACGGAAAACTGAAAGCTGCGGGTGAGCGAGTGTGTGGAAGTTTACTTACACACAAAGCGAGCGGAAGCAGGTTCAATCGCACGAAGTGCGGTTAAAACGGAAAGCTCGCACCTTTTAATCAACTTTAATGAATATAAGTTGGTGCTGTGTTGCGCTTGACAGAACCTTTAGCATTAACTTTAGAGACAAATTTAAATAATATGGCAAAGGAAAAATCGGTTTTTCTATGTAACGACTGTGGATACGAATCGCCCAAATGGGCTGGTAAGTGTCCTGCTTGTGGTGCGTGGAACAGTTTTGTTGAAAAGGTGGTGAGGAACGCGCCGGCATCGCGTGTGTCGCTTGCGACAGGCGAGAAATCACAAACGCAGCCAATGCTCATAGACGACGTAGCTACTGATGCGCTGCCACGTATTGATATGCGTGATGGCGAACTGAACCGCGTGCTTGGCGGTGGCCTTGTTCCGGGTTCGCTTGTGTTGTTGGGTGGTGAGCCTGGTATTGGAAAATCGACATTGGTTTTGCAGACAATTCTTGGAATGCCCGACCGCAAGGTGCTCTATGTGTCGGGCGAGGAGAGTGTGCAGCAGATAAAGCTGCGTGCCGACCGTATTGCCCACGAGCGTGGCAATTGCCACATTGTATGCGAAACATCGCTTGAAACAATCTTTGTACACATAAAGAATGTGCAGCCCGAGTTGCTTGTGATTGACTCAATACAGACAATGTGCAGCGAGGCTGTTGACTCCTCTCCCGGCAGTATGGCACAGGTGCGTGAGTGTACCGGTATGCTTCTGAAATTTGCCAAGGAGAACAACGTGCCGGTAATTCTCATTGGTCACATTACAAAGGACGGTGCAATTGCCGGTCCTAAAATCCTTGAACACATTGTTGATGTCGTTATTCAGTTCGAGGGCGACCAGCACTATCTCTATCGTGTTTTGCGCTCTATCAAGAACCGCTTTGGCAGTACCGCAGAACTTGGAATATATGAGATGCGCCGCGAGGGATTACGACAGGTGACAAACCCATCGGAACTATTGCTTAGTGAGCGTCACAAAGGAATGAGCGGTGTGGCAATTGCATCGGCAATAGAGGGTGTGAGTCCGTTCCTCATTGAGGCGCAGGCATTGGTGAGCACGGCTGCATACGGCACTCCGCAGCGTTCGGCAACCGGTTTCGACGGCAGACGAATGAATATGTTACTTGCTGTGCTTGAAAAGCGCGTAGGCTTTAAACTGGCGCAGAAGGATGTATACCTTAACATCGCAGGTGGTTTGCGCGTGAACGATCCGGCTATTGATTTATCGGTAATCAGTGCAATCCTCTCAAGCAATATGGATGTTGAGATTGAACCGACAATCTGTATGGCCGGAGAGGTTGGATTGTCGGGTGAGATACGCCCCGTGAACCGCATTGAACAACGCATAGCCGAGGCTGCAAAGCTCGGTTTTAAACAGATTATAGTGCCACGAAGCAACCTCAAGGGTGTTGATGCCTCACGCTTCGGTATTGAGGTATTGCCGGTTGGAAAGGTCGAAGAGGCGTTCAGATTAGTGTTTGGATAATTAACGAACGGAAAGCTGAAAAGGGAAAACGGAAATGTAAAATGTTAAAGTGTAGTTGATACCCCCTCCGAGAGATTGCCTTATAATTTCTCGTTCCCCTAAAAAAGAGGGGCAATGATAAACCGGAAAACTTGTAATAGCGGAAAGTGGAAAAGGGAAAGCTGAAAGCTGCGGGAGCGGGTTTTCACCTTTCCGCTTTCACCTTTCACCTTATTAAATATGATACACGAATTTCAGTTAAGGGTGCAGTCATACGAGGCTGCAAATGAGCAGTCGCTCGCACGATATATTGCCCGTGAAAAAGGTATGGACGAGCGCACAATCAACGCAGTGCGCGTGTTGCGCCGTAGTATAGATGCACGCCAACGCACAATATATATAAACCTTATGGTAAGGGTGTTTGTGAACGAGATGCCCCCGGCCGATGAGTTCACTCCACGCGAGTATCCCAATGTAGAGGGCAAACGCCCTGTGATTGTTGTGGGTGCAGGCCCAGCCGGTCTTTTTGCGGCACTAAAGCTCATTGAGAACGGCCTTCGCCCCATTGTGGTTGAGCGTGGAAAGGATGTGCGCACACGCAAGGTTGACCTTGCGAACATATCGCGCACACACACCGTGAACCCCGAATCGAACTACTGTTTTGGCGAGGGTGGTGCCGGTGCATACTCTGATGGCAAGCTATATACCCGCAGTAAAAAGCGCGGTAGCATTGAAGGGGTGCTCAATATCTTCTGTCAGCACGGAGCAAGCCCCACAATCCTTGCCGACGCCCATCCGCACATCGGTACCGACAAACTGCCGCGTGTGATTGAGAACATACGCAACCGCATAATTGAGTGCGGTGGCGAGGTGCGCTTTGAAACACGTATGGAGGAGGTGTTGATTACTGACGGCAAGGTGCGCGGAATACGCACCAACAATGGTGAGGTGTTTGCCGATGCCGTTATTCTTGCAACAGGCCACTCGGCAAAGGATGTCTATCGCTGGCTCAACAGCAATAATATCGCTCTTGAGGCAAAGGGCTTTGCCGTGGGAGTGCGATTGGAGCATCCGTCGGAGCTGATAGACCAGATACAATATCACTCACCCAAAGGACGTGGGAAATATCTCCCGGCTGCGGAATATAGTTTTACAACTCAGGTTGATGGACGTGGTGTATACAGTTTCTGTATGTGCCCGGGTGGAGTGGTAATACCATCGGCCTCGGCTGCTCAAGAGTTGCTTGTAAATGGTATGTCACCGTCGCATCGTGGAGGTGCGTGGAGCAACTCGGGAATGGTTGTGCAGATTAATCCCGAGGATGTGCTCCTGCCCGAAATGCAGATTGACTGCGACGGCATTGACCCGGTGGCCGACGATTCACCCCTGCGAGTGATGAATTTTCAGGAACGTCTTGAACGCCTCTGCTGGGTAATGGGTAACCGCAAGCAGACTGCGCCGGCACAGCGAATGACCGATTTTGTGCGCGGTAAACTAAGCTACGACCTGCCACGCAGTTCATACGCTCCGGGACTCATATCTTCGCCCCTGCACTTCTGGTTGCCAAAGTTCGTTTCAACCCGTTTGCAACGTGGCTTTGAACAGTTTGGCCGTATGTCGCGCGGTTTCCTCACAAGCGAGGCTACAATGATTGGTGTCGAGACACGTACATCGTCGCCTGTGCGCATTGTGCGTGACAATGATACATTGCAACACGTTACAGTCGAGGGCCTGTTCCCTTGTGGCGAAGGTGCCGGATATGCCGGCGGCATTGTCTCGGCAGCTGTGGATGGTGAGAGGTGCGCTGTTGCAGCGAAAGAGTATCTGTCGTAGGAAACGACAGGCTGGTGAATGTTTTTTCATTCCCTCATAAAAAGCAAATTGGGTGGCTGCAAGGCCACCCAATTCTTTTGTTACTTTACATATTTATTCTACTATCCAGCTTCCCAACAGTTCCATCTCTCCCTTGGGGCAAATCTTAAGTCCGGTTGTCGTTGCCGGTATAAGTATGCTCTCGCCTTGGTGGATGCTCACTGTCCTGCCGTTGTTGTCGGTGATGGTTCCCTTGCCTACGGTGCAAATGAGAATTACGAACGAGTCGAGCTCGGCAAGTGGCATATCATACTCCTTTGTCAGACGGTAGATGTCTGTTGTGAAGTAGCGGCACGAAACAAGCTGTGTTGCTTTGTCGGGCTGTGCATCGTAGTATGTGCGGTAGTCGGGCAATACGGTGTAGTCAATTGCCCCCTTGCTCAGTTCGGTGTGCAGTTCGCGTGGGTTACCACTGTCGTCGCAACGGTTGAAGTCGTATATGCGGTATGTGATGTTCGATGTCTGCTGAATCTCGGCAATGAATGCACCGGCACCTATTGAGTGTATGCGTCCGGCTGGCAGGAAGAATACATCGCCCTTGCGGATATCATACTCCTGCAAAAGGTCGGTGATGGTGTTGTCGGCAATGCTCTGTTCATACTCCTCGGGGGTAACCTGTTTTGCAAATCCCGAACGCAGACGTGAGCCGGGGTCGGCATCAACTACATACCACATCTCGGTCTTTCCCTTTGACTGGTGGCGTTCCCAGGCAAGCTTATCGTTGGGGTGAACCTGAATAGACAAATCCTGTCGCGCATCGATGAATTTGATTAGCAATGGAAACTCCTTGCCAAAGCGTTCATAGTTACTTTTGCCAAGCAGGGCCGCCTTGTCGCGTGCAATGAGCTCGGGTAGCTTCATTCCTGCGTCAACACCTTCGGCAACAACCGATTCGTTCTCTTTTACGCCCGAAATCTCCCAGCTTTCGCCAACCTGCTTCTTGTCCGATTCTACCTCTTTGTAAGGAATTATCTTGTCTCCGCCCCAAAGCATCGACTTCAATATTGGCTTGAATTTATACATATTGTGTTTGTTTAAAGGTTTGCATAATTTATCGTTGCAAGATATGTATTTTTTGCATTTGTGATATTGAACATTGTGTTAATGAATGTTAAAAATGGGGGGGGTAAAAAGTGCTGCTCTATTTAAGATTTTTTACTTATCTTCGCGCTCAAAATAAATTATTATATGATAAGAAGGATTTTATTGTCGGTTGTTTTATTATTTTGTGCTTTGAATATGGCTCAGGCACAAGGTGTTGCCGGCCGTGTAACCAATAGACTCTCTGTGCCGGTTGAGGGTGCAAATGTGGTGCTTCAAAGCGCCGATTCTGTTTTTGTGGATGTTGCTTTGACCGACAGCACCGGGCTTTTCTCTTTTGGGCATAGATTGGACAAATTCCGTCTTGTGGTCAATCATATGGCCTACCATTCGAGCGAAATGGAATACGGCACGCTTTCAGTGGGTGATATTGTCCTTGAACAGCAGGACAGGATGCTTGGCGAACTTGATGTGGTTGCCGAGAGGCCATTGGTGAGAGTTGAGAACGGTGCTTTGGCCTATGATCTTGAACAGCTTACGCGCGACAAGGTAGCCAACAACACCTACGAAGCACTGACAAAGTTGCCTGGAGTGAGCGAGAATGAAGGTCGCCTTTCCCTCGTGGGCGCAAACTCCTTGAATGTTATAATAAACGGCAAACCATCGACAATGAGTGCCGAACAGGTTGTATCGCTGCTCAAGAGTACCCCGGTGGAACGTGTCGAGAAGGTCGAGGTTATGTACAGTGCACCGCCACACTATCACGTGCGCGGCGCTGCGCTCAACATCGTACTAAAGAAGGATACCCAATACTCACTTCAGGGCGAACTGGGTGGCGACTACACAAATCGTTTCGACAATAATGGCGGTGCTCATACCTTTATGCGTGTTGCGACACCTAAGTTTTCATTCGATGCAATGTACAACATATCGCGCCTCTCCGAGGTTCAGGACCTTGATATGATATCACTGCACACACTTGCCGGCGTGCAGCACGATATTCGGCAGTTGCAGGAGATACGCGGCGGCTTATGGAAACACAATGCAAGAGCTTCTTTCGAGTATAATTTCAACGAGAAGAACAACATAAGTTTTGCCTACAACTATCAGACAAAGACCGACGCCGAGAGCAGTTCAACATCGGTCGGAAACTACCAGAACTCCGAACAGAAAAAGGTGGTTGACAGTGACCATATGCATAATTTCTCCTTGCATGCACTTACGGGAATTGGTCTTTCGCTTGGAGTGGACTACACTATGTACAAGAGCCACAGCACTCAGCAAATGAATGTCACTTTTCTCAGCGACAGTGTACAACTCTTTATGTCGCAGAATGCTGGACAGGATATACGCTCACTGCACGCGTATGCCGACCAGAAACACTCGTTTGCCGGCGGTTGGACTCTTGGTTATGGCGCATCGTACCGCAACAGTGAGAGTAACGACTATCAGAAATTTGATGCCGGGAGCACTCTTGCGGGAACAAACGTGGAGTCGGTCTTGTCCGAACATACCGCCGAGGCGTATATCTCGTTCGGGCGTCAATCTCCGCTCGGTCTTTCGTTTTCATTATCGGCAACGGCTGAGTATTACAAGGTCAATGAGCGCGAACGTTGGACATTCTATCCCCAGGCGTCGCTTACATATATGCGCCACCCCGACCATATCTTCCAGTCCACTTTCAATGTGAACAAACTTTATCCTTCGTATTGGCAGATGCAGTCGGCTGTGAGTTATATCGACGGTTACTCCGAACTGCACAACTCGCCCGGGCTTGAGCCTTCGAAGTCATATATGTTCAATGCAAATTACATATTGAAACAGAAATATGTTTTCGGTGTATTCTGCAACTACATTGATAAGTTCTTTGCACAGGCAATGTATCAATCGACCGACCGTTTGGCCCTCATATATCAGACCCACAACTGGGACTATTATTCGCAATCGGGTGTTGTGGTTGTTTTGCCATACGCTCCTGTAAAATGGTTTGATACACGTGCTACACTAGTGGGCTTTTATGTGGCACAACGTTGCGACAATTTTTTTGATATTGGTTTTGAGGATAAAAAAATTGCTGCAAGTGTATCGCTCAACAATAGCTTCAAGGTGAACGATGATTTGGCGTTTGAACTCAATGGTTGGGTGCAGTCGCCAATTACGCAGGGTACATTCGAGGTAAAGACTATGTGGAGTCTGTCGGCAGGAGCAAAGTGGAATTTTGCCGGTGGCAAGGGTACATTGAGTTGTTTCTACAATGATATTTTCAATTCCACTCTCGGTGAAATGGTGATGAACTACAAAGGACAGCATCTTGTCCACAAGAATAATATGTACACACGTAACTTCACGCTTTCGCTGGTCTATCGTTTCGGTGGTTATAAGAAGAAAGAAACAAAAGAGGTGGATATGTCGCGCTTTGGACATTGACAAGAATAACGGAGCAGCCTATTGGATTTTCTGTGTGATGCAACCTGTTAAACAATATCGGGTGACTTGTTCAAGTCACCCGATATTGTTTATATAGCAAGTTCTTTTACTTCGCAAAGAACTTCTTTCCATTCTTTATATATATGCTGCCCTTCTGTGGCTCAAGCACCTTACGTCCTTGCAAGTCATAAATGGCATCATCGTATTCACGCCCGGTAGTTTCAATGACAGGCTCAATCGCTGTTAAGCCACCGTCGGCCTCAATGTACTCGGTATTGTCGCACTCAAGAGTGAAGCTCTCGATTGTCATACAAATCTTGTCGCTCATATTCACAATGAGTCCGAGTGATACCGTTGTTTCTTCTTCGAGATGGAATTTCACGCTGTTCGATGTCTTACTGCTCTTGTCAACCATCTTGGTGTAGGCAATGGCATCCTCAATGCTTGCCGTGCCAGGAATACTGTGGCTGTCGTCGACAATGATGTAGCTGTTTCCGCATTGTCCCTCCCATGCGCTGTACTTCGCGGTGAATGTATATGAGCCGGCAGGCAATGTTATGGTCTGGTAGACCTTGTGGTTGCTCAATGTGCTGAAGCCGTCCCAAATGGTGGTGAATGTCATGCTGTAACCCTTCTCTGCATCAACGTGCGCTCCTGTGGTTATGTTGCCCGATGTGACAGCGTTCTCTATTGTCCAGCCCTTCAGTTCGTAGAAACGGTTACCAACCGATGTGTTGACCTGTTTGCTTGAATTGTAGTCGAAGGCGGCACGGTAGTTGGCGAGGTAATCGGCTGTGATATTGTCGCTGTTCTCACCGCCTTCTGTGCTAAGGCAGAATACTCCTCGTGATAATCCCCAAGCATCGCCATCGGGGCCGAAGCCGCTGCGCACACCGTCGCAACCGTTGCCGCTGCGGTCAATTACATTGCCGCCGCTTTGGTTGAAGTCGTAGTAGAGCAACAGACCTTCCTGTGATGATGGATTCTCCAATGGTGCGTTGCATATAGCAAGGAGTTCGCTGTCTTTGATAGCCTTGGTCCATACGCGCAGTTCATCAATCTGTCCGTTCATTTTTGCATTGTCGTTGCCGATGGCAAAACTGCCCAAAGAGTTCACTGTTGCATTGTATGAAACGTAACGGCTTGAGTAGTATACTCCGTCGCGGTAGAAGTAGACATAACCTCCCGTCAATACAGCCGCATAGTGATGCCACTCTTTGGCTATTACAAAACCTGATGCACTTTCGCCAGTGGTGTAGCCATTGACAGCAAGGGTCATTGTTCCGTTCTCTTTTGTGGTCAATAGAAGGGTTGATTTGCTGTCGCCCAAACCAAGACAGTTGTCAACAAGCTCTTCGGGGCACATCCACCACTCAACGGTCACTGCCGATGCGCTTGATGGGGCATTATAGACGTTTGCTGTAACCTTAGCATTGTCGCGGCCGGTGAAGTTGAGCCCATTCTTGCTGTCGGCATTGCACACAATGAGTGCGCGCTCTCTTGTGGTGCTGCTTTCACCAAGTATGTTGCTGACTTTCAATGTAATATTGTAAACTCCGCTGTTCTTTGGAGTGAGGCTGCTGTGCTGTCCGTTGATTATATATTTCTTGTTTGTACTCTCTACGGTCCATTCCCACTCCTGTGGGTTGTATTTTGAAGCATCGGTAAGGTAGGTAGTCTCGCCCTTCATAATTATTGCGGGGCTTACCTCGAATGCAGCGACAGGCTCGGAATCGAGTGCTTCAATATAAATACTTGATGTTGCTGTCTTTTTGCCTGAGTGTGAGGTTACCTTCAATGTTACGGTGTGTCTGCCCGGTTCTGCATATACGGCGTTCACGCGCAATCCTTGTGCCTCTTCCACTTCGGCTCCCGGCATTGACCATTCATAGAGGTAGCCCAGTTGTGGGTTTTCAACGATGAAGAATACCTTCTCGCCAAGGATTACAGGTGTTTTGCTTATCTTGAAAGTAGCATCAGCGTCGGCTTCGTCATTTACTGTCAATGTCACAGTTTCGCTTACTGTATTGCCACTGGCATCCTCGGCTGTCATTGTCACGCTCTTTTGACCGGCCGATGTGAATGTTACCGATGGTTCTGTTATTGCAACGTTGTATAGGCCGGCATCGGGGATGTTCCAGGTTATTTTTGTTGCGGCATCGCTATATGTAGCCGACAATTTCACCGGAAGACCTGCGTAAATATCGCTTGTGACAGGGTTGATGCTTGCCGAGAGTGCAGCCGAGGTCTTGCCCATACTCTTGCTGCTTTTTTCAATACTGTAATTGTAGTTCAATATTGCAGCGTGGTTGCCACTTATGTATTCACGCAACATTGTACTTCCGCCCTCGGTAATCAGGTCGCCCTTGTAATATGCAACAAGACCGTAGGGGAGTGTGCTGCCCGAGAATTGTGCATTCATACTGCTCTTTATCTCGTTTGCAGTGCGCACCCTGTTCCATACGCGGATTTCGTCATAGCTTGCATCCGAGGCATTACCCTCGCCATTGGCACTGAAAACAAAGTTTCCGAATCCGCCAACACCGCTGTATGAATTGGATGAGAATGACTTCTTGCGTACACCATTTACATAGACAAGCATTGTCTTTCCTTTCACGACAAAGGCAATATGTGTCCAAGTACCCACTTTAAGTGTGTTCGCGTCGGTGCTTGTGCGGTTGTTGGTATCCCATCCCACGGTGAATGAACCGTTGGCATTAGCGTGCATCATAAACTTACCCCATCCCGGGCCGGCGCTTTGGTTCCAGTCCCTGAGTGAGTTTGGCTTGATGTAGAACTCCATTGTGAATTCTTCATACTTCTGGTTGAAGACATTCGGGATGGTGAAACCAGAGTTCTTCAAGTTGATGACTTTATTCTCAGAGTCCTCGCTGACAGGTGCTTGCACCGTTGCTTTCTGCGACTCGTTGCCATTGTCGTATATTGTTGAAACGCTGAATGTTCCGCTCAACTCGACGTTGCTTGGAATGGTATATGCCAAGGCTGTACCATCCATCTCGGCAATCTGCTCCTTGTTGTGATAAATTCTGAATTTGGCAATGTCGTGGCTTGAACGTATTGGCTTGGTCCAAGTCAATCTTCTCTGATTAAGTGACAGGTTCTGTGGGGCATAATAGTCCTCGCCATAGACAACCACCGATATAATGGTCTTGTTGCCGGCACTCTTTATCTCCACGCCGTTACCAATATCGAACGGTGTCTCCTGACCGTCGGAATTAAACTCATAGTCAATGATTGAAGCGTTGTGGATTTTTCCGCTGCCTTTGCCCCAGCTCCTTGTCTCGACAATGAAGAAGTATTTCAGTGGCATGCTTCTGTCGAAACCGCTTGTGAGGTCGGTGAGGTCATATCCGAACTCCATTGGTTCTGTGTGCAACTTGCCATCGGCCCAACGACCGAGCATTGGAACCTCGGGTGCAGGGTTGGTGTTGCCGTAGTTGCCATCACCGGCATATTTGAAGTGTTCGAACTCGATAGTCTGTTCGGGTGCAGTAGCGTTCAGGTCGGTTGAGATACCTGCCGACAATTTTATCTCGCTTCGGCGTGAGTACTCCATCTCCAACTTGATGGTGCGCAATGGGCGGTAGTCCTTTCTCACCTTGTAAATCTCGGGTTGCCACCAGTTCTGCGCGAATGTGCCGTTGGTGTTGAACGATGCTCCACCGTATGCGTATGGACAGTAGATGAAACCATTGTTGCCCCACCAAGTGTCCCAAGAGTTTACTATGATCCAGGCACCAACTTCGTCTTTGCTTGCTTCGCCGGCAACGCCATTGCCGTCGAGGTCAAACTCAATGCGGTCGTCATATCCTACGATGGTAAGGGCGTGGTCTACCTGTGGACCCCAAGCCTTGACATACTTTTTGTTGACAACACCGGCTGCGCTGTTTGCCGATGTGTTTGGTATTCTGGCATCGTAGTTGCCATCTGCACTGGCTACGCCGATACCACATATACCGCCTGCATAAAAACTGTTGTCGCCATTGTGGTTCCATAGCCAGTTCTTCACAGCTTCGCGTCCCTCCTCGGTACCGACACTCACCGGGAAATTGGATGGTGGAAGCATGCGGTTGTGCATTGCCTCGAACCATTTGTCATATCCCTGCATCCAACCAAAGTCGTTGTTGGCACAATCCTGGTTGCCAAAGAGAGTTGAATATGTGCGGCCACCGTATGTTGCCGATGATGGAACACCTATGCTTGTTACAAATTCGTCCTTGCCGGAGTTTCCGTTTGTGAGCAGCCAGACAAAGTGCGAAGGGTAGTTGTTCTCGTTCTTTTTGCCGTCGAGGTTGCGGTATGCGTTAAGCTCGTAGGTGAACATATAGCATATGCGCGATGCTGAACCGCACGAGCCTCCATCCTGGTTGAACACGGTTGGGAAGAACTTCTGTTCGGCATTGTTTACATACGCGGGGCGCTGTGAACGGGTTGCTGTACCGGTTCGTTGTGCCTTGTTTGTACTCTGCTGTGGCATCAATGACCAGTCGGGGTTTATCTTGTTGCTGTAGTCGGGGTATGTAGCCCTATTGACATCTACCTGTGCGCAAATACCCATTGGTACTGCCATTGCCAGTGCAAGGATTGTTTTTGTAAATCTGGTAATCATAAGTTTATTGTTTTTCTAATTTTCTTAGTTGAAATTATGTTAATGTAAAAGTGGGAAACGGGAACTCTCGGATTTCACCTTTTCAGTTTTTTATTTTACTATGATTTCGTCTGTGAAGAGCCAGCCTCGTTGTGGGCCACATTCTGCACGGAAGCGTACATAGCGTCCTTTTTCATTTCCATTCCAGCCGTAATTTTTGAATGAAAGTCCTTCGTCCCTTACAACGGTATGCTCAATTTGTGCAATATCCCTGAATGTGTTACCGTCGTCTGATAGGGATATTGTAACTTTGGCAGGGAGCCATACGTCGGGAATACACATCTGCATGAAATCGGCCGAGACACTGTTTATTCCTTTCTCTTCACCAAGGTCAATGGTTACATCAACGCCATTCTTGATGAAGCCTTGCCATTTCTTGTCGGTGTATGTCCAGCCGCCGCAAATGCCGTCTATGAGTGCATTGTTGCCGCCGGCATTATAGTTGTCGCTGTATGGCGCCTCCTCTGCATAGGTAATGCTGCCGGCTGTGGCAAGGTGTTCCACCGGTGTCTGTGCCTCCTTGCGCTGTCCGAACTCATTGGCGATGTCGAATGCGTTATACCCTTTGCTGCGCAGGTAGTCTGTTGCCTTTATTGCACGCTCCTTGAACGCTGCATAGTCGCGGTTGGCTGGATTGCTCCAACCAATCTCGGCAATGGCAAGGATGCGTGGATATATCATATACTCGACAAGTTCCTCGGTTGGAATATATTCCACCCATAGGTTGCCTTGAATACCATATATCAGTTCTGCTTTTGCGCTGTCAATCTCGGCGCGTGGGTTATAGGAATAGACCTTTTCGAGTGGCATATAAGGGCCGAATGCCATTGGTTGGGTGTGTGGTGCATCCTGGTATGAGTCGAGATAGCAATATCCACCGGGAGTCATAATGGCTTTATGTCCGCTTTCAACGGCTGCAATTCCGCCCTCTGTGCCACGCCACGACATAACTGTCGCATTGGGTGCAAGTCCGCCATCGAGAATCTCGTCCCATCCTATAATCTGTCGGCCTTTGCTGTTCACGAACTTCTCGACACGTTGTATCAGGTAGCTCTGTAGCTCGTCTACGTTCTGCAAGCCCTCGTCCTTCATTCGTTTTTGGCATAGTGGGCAATGTGGCCACGATGCTTTGCCGGCCTCGTCGCCGCCAATGTGGATATATTCGCTTGGGAACAGCTCAATCACCTCGGTGAGTACATTTTCAAGGAATTCGAATGTCTTTTCGTTGCCCACGCAAAAGTCGGCCTGCTTGTATGGCTCGTGTGTACACGATAGTTCGGGGTATGCAGTGAGTGTCTCCTCGCTGTGTGCAGGCATTTCAATCTCGGGGATGATGGTTATGTAGCGTTCAGCGGCGTATGCTACAAGTTCTTTGATGTCTTCCTGTGTATAGTAACCGCCGTATGCTCCTTCGCTGCCCTCCTCGACGTATTTGCGGTCGCCAAACCACCAATCCTTCCAGATGGCGGGTGAACGCCACGCTGCAAATTCCGTCAAACGTGGATATTTCTTTATTTCTATTCGCCATCCGGCAGCGTCGGTGAGGTGCAGGTGCAGGCGGTTCATCTTGAAATGTGCCATTGCGTCAATCTGTTTCTTGACAAATTCCTTGCCAAAGAAGTGACGGCTCACGTCAAGCATCAGACCACGGTAGGCAAACTGTGGCTCGTCGGTTATTGTGCATACCGGAATGTTGTTCTTCTCATCGGCAAGTTGCAGGAGTGTCTGTGCAGCGTAAAAAAGTCCGGCTGCCGATGTCGCTCTTACACTGATTTTCTCCTCTGTCACGTCGATTGAATAGCCTTCGGGCGAGGAGATGTTCTCAACGCTTCCGCAAACTTCCATTGCAATGCAGTCGGTTCCGCACTCCTCGGCTGTCGGCTCTAGCAGTCCGTTCCATGCTGCAAATGCATTTGTAATGGCGTTCTTCTCTTCACCGGCGACATTTATATATAGCTTTGTCCCTTTGCAGAGTGTAAAAGCACCATCAGACGTCTGTATATCCTGTGGAACGGGTAACAGACTATGGGGCGTTTCTACTTTCGCGTTATGCGCGCACGCGCATATTAATAAAAGGCTCAAAAGCCCTGAGAGTAAATTTTTCATATTGGATAAGTTCTTTCGATGCGAAGATATGATTTTTTTGTAAAAAATATCACTTTTTTTTTGGAAAGTATTAAAAATGTGTTTTATATTTGCAGTGTACTAATAAACTAATACACTATGATAGAGATTAAGAATTTGTCATTTGCCTATTCAAGCGAAAAGGTCTTGGATGGTATAAGCACCACTTTTGAGCAGGGTAGGGTGTACGGTCTGCTCGGCGCGAACGGCGTGGGAAAGAGTACGCTTTTCAAACTCCTGTGTGGTTTGCTGACCACAAAAAAGGGGACTATTGATATTGACGGTTATGTACCTGCAAAACGTAAGCCGGGTTTCCTGTCGAAGATATTCTACATCCCCGAGGATTTTGAAGGTCCGGCGGTGTCAATAAAGAACTATGTTGCCGGAATATCTGCATTCTATCCCAATTATAGCGAGGAACAGCTGCGCAGCCTGCTAGGTGAATTTGAGATAGATATTAACCGCAAGTTTACCACATTATCTCTTGGCCAGCGCAAAAAGGCAATTCTCTGTATTGCGCTTGCAATGAACACCGAGTATCTGTTGCTTGACGAGCCGACAAATGGTCTTGACATTCCAAGCAAACTCGAATTCCGCAAGATGGTGGCAAGGACAATGGACGAAAATCGGACAATAATAATATCGACCCACCAGGTAAAGGATGTCGAGAATCTTCTCGACCACATAATGATACTCGACAAACGCGCCGTTCTGCTCGACAAGAGCGTTGCCGGAATTCAGGACGAGTATCTCTTTGACATCTCCAATACAATCCCCGAGGATGCCCTGTATGTAGAGGCCGGTCTTGGCGGTTGTGCATCTATAAGAAAGAATGTGAATGGCGAGGAGAGCCGAATAAACATAGAACTTTTGTTCAATTACATCAACTCAAAAAAGTAAACAATTATGAATGAGATATTTGATATAAAGCGTTTGTGGAAACTTCTGCAATACGAGGTGGTGAATTATATTCCCAATTTCTTCAAGTCGTTGCTTATATTTGCAAGTGTCATTGCAGCAGTATGGATTTTTTCACTGACTGTTGAATCTGACGTTTGCCCCCATAGTAGAGATGCGCTTGTGGGAACTCTTTTTATATTGGCAATAGTATTGAGCCCTTTCATTGTCTACAAAGATATGAATGACCGCAAAAAAGGTTACATCTATGCGATGATACCTGCAAGCACACTCGAGAAACTGTTGTCTATGATTGTGTTATGCATTGTCATTGTACCAATCCTTACATACGCAGTGCTCACCGCTACCGATCTGTTGCTGTGGCTCTTGTCAAAAGTGGGTATAGGGGCATTCTTGCATATGGAGTTCTATAATCCGTTTACAACTGTTAAATTTATGGATGATGAATATCAGCAGCCCTACATATATCCTGTATTCGATAGCATTATCTATTTAGTCAATCTTATTGTCTACTCAATAATGTTCAACACCATATTCCGCAAGAACAAGGTACTTAAAACCATACTGTTCAATATTACAATGACCTTTGCAACTGTTATATTTGTGGCATTTATAGCAAATATTACAACCCCTGAATTCTGGGAGGATACATTTAAAGGCTTGATTGAGTGGCTTGATGGAAAAACAGACGTGGAGCTGTTCGGTTATGTAATTACCGCAGTCCGTTGCTTGACAATTCTTATGTCAATGACATTCCTCTCCATCACCTATTTCAGAATCAAGAAGGTAAACTATTAACGAGTGTCAATTATGGAGTACAGTGAACATAAACCGATATATCTGCAGAACGTCGACCTTATGCAGGAGAAAATTCTGCGTGGCGATTGGCGCGAGGAGGAGCGTATACCCTCGGTACGCGAAATGGGAGCTGTGGTGGGCGTAAACCCCAACACCATAGTTCGTTCTTATCAGTTGCTCGAGGCGCAGGAGATTATCTACAACAAGCGTGGTCTTGGCTATTTTGTCAAGGAGGGTGCCGTTGCGCGGATAAAAGAGAATGTAAAGAGCGAGTTCATTGCCAGCGAACTGCCACAGTTCAAGGCAAAGGCTCAGATGCTTGGAATAACAAAAGATGAACTTATTAAATTATTGCAATTATGAAAAAGTATATCTTGCCACTATTGTTTTTTGTCATGATAGTATTAAATTCGTGCGTTGAAGTCAATTCCGGCAGCGGTAGCTTCAAAAGGCTTTCTGTGGCCGAATTCAAGGATTTTATTTCCGATTCAACCGTTCAGCTCGTTGATGTACGCACCCCTGAGGAGCATTTGGAGGGGCACATTCCCGGCAGCTTGAACATTGACGTCAACAAAGGACACGAAGAACTCGCGGCAGTGCTCGACCCTGAGCGTCCGGTAGCTCTCTATTGTCGTAGCGGACGACGTAGCAAAAATGCCGGATTTGTATTGGAGGCCGTATTCTTTAAGAATGTAGTAGACCTGGAAGGCGGCTACAATGCCTGGGTTGAATACCATAGCAACGCTAAATGAATGTGAGTGACAATTATTAAGATAAAACTAAATAAACCATTATGAAAGATTTTTTTAAAACGACATTCGCCTGTGTGCTGGGAATGGTAATAGCAGGGCTCATTCTCCCTATTTTAGGGATAAGTATCGTTGCCGGTGCTTTAAGCTCGGACGACAAAGCATCTATTGAAGAGAATTCGGTATTCTTCCTTGACCTCAATGGAGCTATTGAAGAGCGTGCCGAGGCGAACCCCCTCACATCGATAATGGGTGACAAACTCAAGACAATGGGTCTTGATGATATCATTGCTGCCATCAAGGAAGCAAAGAGAGATGAAAACATAAAAGGAATATATCTGCAGGCAGGTGCCGTGGGCGGGGCTTCATCAGCTTCGCTCGAGGAGATACGCAGCGAACTCGAGTCTTTCAAGGAGAGTGGAAAATTCGTTGTTGCCTATGGCGACCAGTACTCACAGGGGCTTTATTACCTGGCTACCGTTGCCGACAAGCTGATTTTGAATCCGCATGGAAACATCGCGTGGCGCGGTCTTGCGTCAACACCTGTCTTCTACAAGGATTTGCTTGAGAAGCTAGGCGTTGAGATGCAGATATTCAAGGTGGGAACCTATAAGTCGGCAGTGGAGCCGTTCATTGCAACAGAGATGAGCGATGCCAACCGTGAGCAGATTACAGAAATGTTGGCCTCAACTTGGGGCGAACTGCTTGATGCCGTTTCAGCTTCGCGCAATATACCCAAGGAGAAACTCAACGAGTATGCCGACAAATTTATGGATTATTGTCAAGCCGAGGAGTATATAGCGTGTGGAATGGCCGATACATTGCTCTACAAAGACGGCGTACTGAACTATCTCAAGAGCCTCACCGGTGTTGACGGCGACGATGAGCTTAACCTTGTTACAATGGCGACAATGCAAAACAGATTGAAGATAGTCCGTGAACTGATGGATGTTTCTGACAAGAGCGAGGTTGCCGTGTACTATGCTTTCGGTGAGATAGACGGCTCTACATCATCATTTGAAGGAATAAACTCCAGTGAGGTCATCAAGGAATTGCGCAAATTGCGCCAGGACGACAATGTCAAGGCAGTAGTTCTTCGTGTAAACTCTCCCGGCGGCAGTGCCTATGGCTCGGAGCAGATATGGCGCGAGGTGACACTTCTCAAGGCTGCCAAGCCGGTTGTTGTTTCAATGGGTGACTATGCTGCATCGGGCGGTTATTATATCTCGTGTGCCGCAGACTGCATTGTTGCCAGCAAGACAACGCTCACAGGCTCAATAGGTATCTTTGGAATGTTCCCCTCGACCGAGAAACTTATGAAAGATAAGATAGGCCTTGATTTTGATGTTGTCAAGACCAACCGTATGTCCGATTTCGGCGTGTCGTCACGCTCACTCCGCCCCGAGGAGAAAACCGTTTTGCAGAACTACGTCAATGATGGATATGACCTCTTCTTGAAACGTTGTGCCGACGGTCGCGGTGTTGCTGTGGAGGATATCGCCAAGATTGCCGAAGGCCGCGTATGGACCGGTAGCAAGGCAAAGGAACTTGGTCTTGTCGATGAACTTGGCGACCTTGACAAAGCCGTTGAGATTGCTGCACAGAAGGCCGGCCTTGCTGATTTCTGCGTGAAGGCATATCCAAAGTCTGAAGATTTTATTCAGAAGCTTATGGATACAGACAAAAAGGACTATATGGAAACAATGGCTAGTGAAGCATTGGGCAGTTATTATAGTACCTTCAAGTTTATCCGTAACATAGGCAACTGCGACCGCATCCAGGCCCGTTTGCCATTTGAACTCAATATAAGATAACGGCAATATACAATGAAAAGCAAAATTTTGTATAATTATTTAAACTATTCATGAATATGAAAACAGAAAGATATATCCCCTTATTGCTGCTCTTTGTCTCTTTATTGTTTTTTACAGGATGTAATATGAGATATAATGGAAGTCGTGAACTGAACCACGAGTGTGCATATACCATCGACGGGGAAATTGCTTCCCTTGAAATAAGCGGTGGTGCTGATGTTGTGGTTGATGCAACCATTGCAAGGAACCAGGTGCGTGTTCTATCAAACACCGACGATTTCAGTAAGCTCGTTGTCAAGACCGATGGCGACCGTTTGGAGATTTCTCATAAACGCAATACCGGAAATAAGGAGTATAAGGTTTTTGTTCCGGCATTCGACTACAAGGTGTTGAGCCTATCTGGTGGCAGTGATTTTGAGTGGAACGGCTGTAATGTTGACATACTGGCGGCAACAGTGTCCGGTGGTGCCGACTGTGAAATCAAGGGCAAGTGCAATTCTCTTGCTGTCAATGTGTCGGGTGGTGCCGATGCCGATATGGATGAACTAATTGCCAGCGAGGTTGCGGTTGTAGCCTCGGGTGGTGCCGATGTTGAGCTGCACGCAGTGAAAACAATCTCTATCGTCGCTTCGGGTGGTGCCGATGTATACGTGGGTGGTACTCCGCAAATATCTGAGTGGAATGTATCGGGCGCGGCCGATGTGCATATCAAGAAATAATACAGCTTTATGAAAGCTGATATGAAACTTGTAGCAACCGCAGGTATCAAGCTCCTTTTGGGGCTTGTACTTGTGGGGATATTGCTCTTTTTGCCTGCAAGGACAATCCATTTTTTCAATGGATGGCTTTTGATGGCAGTGCTTTTTGTGCCTATGCTCATAGCCGGGCTGATTATGCTCCTGCGTTCGCCCGGCCTGCTCAGTAAAAGGCTCAATACAAAAGAGAAAGAAACTGAACAAAAGAGCGTTTTAGCACTCAGTGGCATAATGTTTATGGCAGCATTTGTTGTTGCCGGCTTTAATTTTAGGTACTCGTGGGTAGTAATGCCGTTGTGGGTTGTGTACGGCGCGGCAGTGCTGTTCCTGCTCTCCTATGCGATGTATGCCGAGGTGTTGCGCGAGAACGCATACCTTTCTCGCACCATTGAGATACAGGATGGACAAAAGGTCGTTGACACAGGGCTTTATGGCATTGTCAGACACCCGATGTATTCAGCTACTATATTGATGTTCCTGTCTATGCCGCTTGTGCTTGGCTCGCTGCCTTCGTTTGTTATAATGCTGGCATATATACCTCTCGTAGCCAAAAGAATTAGGAATGAGGAGCGTCTTCTCCTGGATGGGCTTGATGGCTATGCGGCCTATTGCAAGAAGGTAAGGTACAGGATTGTTCCTTTTGTGTGGTAAACATATTGTCAATATGTTTTTAGAATACCAGTTTCACTGCAAAATTCTGTTTGTCGGCAACCTTGCCTGTAATATAGTAGACAAGGCCATCTTCTGTTTCCTGTCGTATGCGGGAAATCTTTACTACATCCATCGGCATAACCTCGGCATCATAATTTATGAGAATCTCCTTCAACGGTTTCTCCTTGATGTCTTCGGGTGTTACGGCATCAATGGCCCATACGGCATATTTCACGTTGTTCACGTGGCCGTTCGCGTCAATCTCCGACCAGGTTACAGGGTGTTTCCTTACCAGCTCCGGCTCAATGTCAACAGGCATGAGAACCTTGTCTGCCGGTGTAGGGATGGCATCCATAGCAGTGTCACTTAGCGCCAGGTCGTTGTTGCGTACAAGACGGCGTGTGTTCAGGTCAATGATAAGCCACGATGTTGTTGCAACAACCAAAGGATTCCCCTCCTTGTCGCTCAGAATAAAGTCGCGAAGGTAAAAGAGCTTCGACACACCTTTGTGCCAAGTCTTCAGATTGACCTCCTGACGCCATTTCGGGGTGTTGATGAACTTCACGTGTATGCGTGACAGAACCCACGCGATGTTGCTGTTAATCATTTCGTCATATCCGAAACCTAAGGTCGACGCATTGACATTAGCTGCCTCCTGCATAAGGTCAAGCATAGCTGTCGGACGCATAAGTTGGTTCGCATCAGCCTCGTAACAGGTGATAATGTGGTCTTGTGAAAGAATCTTGCTCATATTTAATCTATTTACAATAATATTTTAACCAATTGCCGAATAGAAGCCTTGCAGTTGCCTGCCAACGGTTTACAGGCTCATTGTCGGGGTTGTTGTCGCGGTAGTAGTTGAGTGGCAGTTCAATAGGCAAGCCCTTTGCCACATCGCGTTTATATTCACCGTCGAGCGTGTATAAAGCATACTCGGAGTGTCCGGTGATGAAGAAGTCGCGTGTTCCCTTCTCCTGCATTATGTATACACCGGACAATTCCGATTCCGAGAGCAGTTCAATACGCTCCTCGGCAATTATATCCTCACGCCAAAGTTCTGTATGGCGGCTGTGTGGTACATATATTATGTTGTCAAAGCCTTTGAACAATGGCAGCTCGGGCTTGGCAATGGTGTGTGGGAATATACCGAACATCTTTCTGGGTAGCAGATGCTTCTGTATCCCGAATTTCTGGTACACTCCGGCCTGTGCCGCCCAACAGATATAAAGGGTTGAGGTAACATTCTCCCTTGCCCAGTTGAATATTGTGCAAAGTTCGGGCCAGTATGTAACCTCTTCATACTCTATTTTCTCTATCGGCGCACCTGTTATTATCAATCCGTCAAAATGTTTTTCCCTCACCTCGCTGAACGCTGTGTAGTAGCGTTGCATATGTTCGGGGCTTGCGTGCTTTGGTGTGTGGGTGTCAAGCTTCAGCAGTGTCAGCTCAATCTCACTGTCACTGGCTGCAAGCAGACGTATGAAATCGGCCTCTGTCGTCTCTTTCATCGGCATAATGTTGAGCAATGCAATGCGAAGGGTTCCCGCGGTAGAATTTTCAAGAATTTCTACCGCGTTACCCTCTTCAATGACTGCTTGCAATGCCGGTAGTCCGGCCGGAACTTTCAGTGGCATAGTTAATGTGAAAAGTGAAATTGGAAAACTGAAAGGTTAAAGCTGAAAACCAACCATCTTCTCCTTTCTTGTTTTTACCAGATCTTCAAACGCTCTTCCTGAGGAACAAACATTGGGCTCTCCTCGGTAATTCCAAATGCAGTGTACCACTCGTCAATGTGTGGGAGTGTTCCGTTCACTCTCCAACGTGAGAGTGAGTGTACATCGCTCTTTGTAAGGTTACGTATCTCTTCGTCGCGGACGTGGCCGGCCCATACACCTGAATAAGATAAGAAGAAACGCTGTTCTGCTGTCAATCCGTCAATCACGGGCAGTGGGCTCTCCTTTGTCGCGTTGCGGAACGCCTGCAATGAAATCATAATGCCACCGTGGTCGGCAATGTTCTCGCCCAAAGTCAATTTGCCGTTCGCATTCAGGCCGGGCAGTACCTCAATCTTGTCAAAGAAGTCGACAATAACCTGTGTACGCTCGTTGAACTTCTCGGCATCCTCGTCGGTCCACCAGTTTGCAAAATTACCGTCCTTGTCGAACTGACGTCCCTGGTCGTCGAATCCGTGTGTCATCTCGTGACCAATTACAACACCGATAGCACCATAGTTGAACGCATCGTCCTCCTCCATATCAAAGAATGGATATTGTAGAATACCTGCTGGGAAGCAGATTTCGTTGGTTGTCGGGTTATAGTATGCGTTTACGGTCTGTGGAGTCATGTGCCACTCCTCGCGGTCAACAGGCTTACCCCACTTTTCGTCAATGTGTTTCTTCCAACCGAATTCCGACATATTACGGCAGTTCTCGGCATAGCTGAGTGCCGGGTCAATAGTCAGTGCGCTATAATCATCCCATTTGTCGGGGTAACCAATCTTTACTGTGAAAGTGTTCAGCTTCTCGTGTGCAGCCTTCTTTGTTATATCGCTCATCCACTCCTGTGCGTCTATGCGTTCGCCAAGTGCAATCTGCAGGTTCTTTACAAGTTCTGTCATACGCACCTTTGCAGCCGGTGGAAAGTGCTTTGCGACATACAGTTCACCAATTATATCTCCCAATGCTCCGTCAACAGTGCTCACAGCACGTTTCCAACGTGGCTGTTGTACCTTCTTACCGCTCAAAACAGTGCCATAGAATGCAAATGTTTCCTCTTCGATGGCATCGCTCAACTCGTTTGATGTAGAGCGTATGATGCGCCACTCAAGATAGGCCTTGATATCGTCGAGCGGAGTATCCTTGATTATTGCCGCAACCTCCTTGATGGCTGCCGGATGTGCAAGGTTCAATACCTCAATGCCGTCAATGCCAAGGATGCTATAATATGTATCCCAATCAATGCCGGGAATCTCCTTCTTCAGCTCGTCGTATGACATCTTGTGGTAGCTGTTCATCGGGTTACGACGCTCGACACGGCTCAGATGCTTTGCTGCAATACGTGTTTCAATTTTCATCACAGCCTCCATTTTTGCTGTTGCCTCGGCTTCGCTGTTCCCGAAAAGCTTGAACATATTGACAATATACTCGCGGAATTTTGTACGTATGTTCACTGACACCTCATCGTTCTCGCTGTAATACTCCTTCTCCGAGAGTGACAGGCCGCCCTGATATATACCAAGCTGGTTGCTGTTACTGTCCATAATGTCGGTGCCGATGCCTGTTCCGAAGAAATTGCCCAAGCCCACGCGGTAGTTCTTTGCTATCAACGGAATAATCTCGCTCTTCTGTTTCATCGCTGCAACGGCGTCAATGTATGGTTTCACCGGCTCTATGCCTTCGCTGTTGCGGCGTGTGCTGTCCATAACAAGTTTGTAGAGGTCGCCCACCTTCTGTGCATTGCTGCCCGGCTCGCTCTCTTTTGCAGCCTGTTCAAGCACAAGGTCTTTCAACTGTTCGCGGTTCTTCTCACGCAGTGCGTCGAACTGTCCGTAGCGTGCATACTCGTCAGTTATGGGGTTTGCTTTTTGCCAACCACCTGTTGCATACTGGAAAAAGTCCTCGCCGGCCTTGTAGGTGGTGTCCAGATTTTCCGTCAGTTTAGTCTTCATAGTTTCATTTGTTTCGCAGCCTGCGACTCCTATCGCAATGGCTGTCATGATAAGTAATCTTTTCATATTATTATATATTTAAATTTTCAAGTTCTTCCATATCCTTCTCCCACGTTGCCACAGCCTCGTCAAGCTGTTTCTTCAAAGTGGCATACCGTGTGAAATTTTCAGGTGTACTGCCGTCGACAGTGCTCATAACAGCTTCTAGAGCACTTATCGCTCCTTCTATTTCGCTTATGGCCTGTTCGTCGTTTTCAATTAACCGCTCCAACTTGCGACGCTGTTTCTGCATCTGCTTCTCAGCTTCGTAGCTCAAACGGTTTTCGTTTATAGGCTTTGCCGCTTCTGTTGCAACGGTTGCTTTGCCTGTGGCAAGAGCCTCGTTTATGCTGTTTGCGTTCTTTGTAGCTAAGTAATCATAGATGCCACCCAAATGCTCACGTACTTTACCGTCGCCGAACTCATACACCTTTGTCACCAGTCCGTCGAGGAATTCGCGGTCGTGACTCACCACAATTACCGTTCCGTCAAAGTCGCGTATTGCCTCTTTCAGCACATCTTTTGACTGCATATCCAAGTGGTTCGTCGGCTCGTCAAGGATTAACAGATTCATCTGCCGCAGCAGCAGACGTATCATCGCAAGACGGCTCCTCTCACCGCCCGACAGCACCTTCACAGGCTTGTCCGATGCCTCGCCGCCGAACATGAATGCGCCCAGAATGTCGCGTATTCGCAAGCGTATCTCTCCTGTGGCAACATTGTCTATTGTCTGGAACACGGTGAGGCTCTCGTCGAGGCTCTGTGCCTCGTGTTGTGCAAAGTAGGCTGTTTCTACATTGTGTCCTATTGTTATCTCGCCGTCAAATCCAAGCTCTCCCAGTATGCAGCGCACCATAGTGGTCTTTCCCTCGCCGTTGCGTCCCACGAAGGCAACCTTTTCGCCACGGTTGATGGTAAAGTTCACCCCCTCGAACACGGTGTGTGCACCAAAATTCTTCTTTACGCCATTACATATCACCGGGTAGTTTCCACTGCGTGTTGCCGGTGCAAATTTCAGTCTTAGTCGGCTTGTATCCTCCTCGTCAATCTCAATGGGCACAATCTTCTCAAGCTGTTTTATGCGGCTCTGCACCTGAACGGCTTTCGTAGGCTTGTAACGGAAACGCTCAATGAACTCCTTTATGTCGGCAATCTCCTTCTGTTGGTTCTCGTATGCACGTATCTGTTGTTCGCGACGCTCCTTGCGTGTTTCCATAAACTTGTCATACGACAGTTTGTAGTCATATATCCTACCGCAGGAAATCTCTATTGTGCGGTTAGTGACAGCGTTCAGGAATGCGCGGTCGTGGCTCACAAGCAGTACGGCATTGCCACTGCGTGCAAGGAACTGTTCAAGCCATTGTATACTCTCAATGTCCAGGTGGTTTGTGGGCTCGTCGAGTAGCAATATGTCGGGGTGCTGCAATAACAGTTTGGCCAGTTCGATACGCATTCTCCATCCGCCACTGAACTCGCCTGTCGGGCGTGTGAAGTCGCTGCGGCGGAATCCCAATCCCATCAGTGCCCGTTCAATCTCGGCCTCGTAGTGGCTGCCGCCCATCATTGTGTATTGCTCGTTCAGGTGAGTATATTCCTCTATCAGTTGGTGATACTCCTCACTCTCGTAGTCACTGCGTTCGGCAAGCTCATTGTTCATTCGCTCAATCTCGGCCTCCATCTCGTGGATGTGCGCAAAAGCCTGTTCGGCCTCCTCGTATACAGTGCGTCCGTCGGTGTGCTGCATCACCTGTGGCAGATAGCCCACGGTGAACCCTTTTGGGCGCGACAGTACCCCGGCAGTAGGTTGCTGCTTGCCGGCGATTATCTTCAGCAAGGTGCTCTTTCCTGCACCGTTCTTGCCCACAAGTGCAATACGGTCTTTCTTATTTATTATAAAGCTGACATCGTGGAATAGGTTTGTTCCGCCAAAATCAACTCTTATGTTATCTATTGAAAGCAAAATCTATTATATTTAATTAATGTATATCAATGTTGTCGCGTGTATATGTCGTACCTTGTTTTTGTGCGCCCTGCGGTCGCAAAGGTATATATTTGACGTGAATAATACAATAAAGGATGTTCCGCAGAGAATCTTTTTACGTTTTTTTGAAAAAAATGTAAAAAATCTGTTCAAAAATTTGCAAGTAATGTAAATTGCTTATATATTTGCAATGATTTCAAAAATGAAATCTACAAAACAATATAAAATATGGTAACAAGAGCTGAATTAAGAGAAGAGTTGGTCAAGGCCGGTATTCGTCCGTCGGTGCAACGTCTGGCAATATTTGAGTATGTTCGTCAGAGCTGTCAGCACCCCACAGCCGAAGTTGTTTATGAGGCTTTGTGTGACGACCTCGGTTCACTGTCGCTCACAACAGTCTACAACACTTTGAAACTGTTTGTTGATGCAGGTCTCATTTCGATGCTTACTATCGACGACACCTTCCGCTGTTTCGACGGAAACCGCTGCTGTCACGCACATTTCCGCTGTAATAAATGTGGCAAGATTGTCGATTTGCAGATGAACAAGGATTTTCTCTCTCTTGTCGAAGGGCTTGATGGCTATTGTGTAAATGATGCACAGCTATATTTGAAGGGATTATGTCCCGCTTGTGAGAATAAGAAATAAAACAAAAAAAGATAATAATAACGATTTAAAAATTTTACGACTATGAAAAAGTATATCTGTTCAGTATGTGGTTTTGTACACGAAGGTGATTCAGCTCCCGAGCGTTGTCCAATGTGTAAGGTTCCTGCCGACAAGTTTAACGAGATGCAGGAGGGCAACGGCAAGCTCGAGTTTG
>JAGCMB010000052.1 GCA_017646665.1 Bacteroidaceae bacterium | reverse complement strand
TAGTTTTTCTTTTTAATATTCGCTTTCCAAAATTTGACTCGTTTTGCTTTTCGCAACCCACGCGGCACAATTTTTATCTGTGCTTCGCGTGACCATTTGCTGCAAAACTCGCGATAGTGAAATTTATCTCTCTCGTTTTTGATAATCCCCATTGACTCGTTTTGCTCATCGCAACCCGCTCGGGTGTGACTATTCCACACTGCGAGCGACCATTTGCTGCAAAACTCGCGATAGTGAAATTTATCTCTCTCGTTTCACTCGTTCCATAAATTTCCCCATTCTCCACGGCGCTGCATCGGAGCTCCAAATTCAGAGTCATCGCTATCAGGAGCAGAACCTGTAATAGAACTTGTTATCATTTGTGAAGTTTCAATCTGAATCTCCTCACTGGTTGGTTTGACATATTCTTTTTTCATTATCTCTATTGTTTATACATCTTTTACAATCTCCTTGCATCGGGAATTACGCAAAGGAAAACAAATTACAAATCTTTCTATTTCCGTTCAACTGAAAACGGTTTCCGCTGCAATGAAACCTATTTCCCAAACAGTGAAAAAAGGTATTCAATTTGTTGGAAAATTTCCTTTCGGTTGATTTTGTTTCAAAGGAAAGCCTTTTGAAGCACTTCAGAAGCCGTTTTTGTATGAATTGATAGTTTTATCAAAATCGTCCACAGCCATCAATTGATTCACTATGAATTTTCCCGGGTCGGCATTGATGTCGGTATTACACACAAAGGCTTCCCAACAACTATTCATCATTGTGCAATAGAACGAATGGAGTTCCTTGCACAATGGGGCAATGGATTCAAACCGGACATCGTCACAGGCAAGCAACGACTTTAGCTCATCGGCAACGTACTGAAAATGCAGGAATTCTTCGCGCTCCAGGTGCAACTGGTATGGAGAGAATGCAAAAAGATTGGAACAGGTGCGCTCGCAGAAGGCAGAGAACATCCCTGCCGTGTAAAGATCATAGACAAGTTCAGCAGCAGGCAACAGGCCGCTCGTCATCACCTTGTAGTTCTTTTTCATATTTGACACATTTTTGTTTCTGTCACAAAGAAACAGCATTTGCGTGCAAAAGAGTTTTCCATTGATTGAAACAGTTTTCTTTTTAAATGAAAACTGTTTCCGCTGCAGTGAATACATTTCCCACAAAATGAAAAGCACAAAAAAAACGCCCCGAAGGGCGTTTTACAAACAAAAAGTGTGTCTTCAATTATTCTACAGACATTCTCCTATGCTGCGAAGGAACTGGCAAGCCCTGCGACGCAAAGGCCTTGTTCATTGAAGTGGCCGAGGCAAAACCACTGCGACAGGCAACCTCAACCATTTTTATTTCCGGTTCGTTTTTAATCAAAGCAATGGCATACTTGACACGATAGGTGTTGACCATATCATAGAACGACTTGTAGCCACAGCGCGCAATAGTCTCGCCAAGATAATTGCGGTTTGTAGAGAGTTCCTTCAATAGAATATCGAGTGACAGTTGTGGCGTGAGAAAGATTTCCTTCTCGTCAAAAAGTTGTATAAGTTTATCCCGCAGCTCCTCAAAACGAGTATCGGACATACGTCTTTTGGATTTACTTTCGGCAGCCTCCACTATTTCATTGTACGCACGTTTCTCCTCGACAAACTCAATTTCGCGCCAAGGGTCAAGAGTGAAAAGCACAAAGCCCACTGTAAGGATTATTGAGAATATATCGGAGATGAATTTTACCCAAGGGTCATTGAACAGGTAGTTTATACCAGCCACAATACAGATGAGGGTTGGAATGCGCATAACATAGTTTCCGAACGAATGGGAGAAATCCACCGAGTCGGAATACTCAAGATAATCGACACCGTCGGCTAGTTTCTTTATCTTAATTCCCATCTTCACTGTCATGATAAAGAATACAAGGAACAGAGCAAAGGCACCCCAAATGACCACAGCCTTGCCGACAGAAGAGAGCACCAGCACACCGGTTACACGCAGAAGGAACACCACAAACAGTATCAGAGCCGGGAGAAACATTGCCTTCTCGAACCTTGGCTGGGGTTGTTTGGGAAAGAAGTACTTTCGGCAGATGATGAGCATAATGGGCGGAGAGAGGAGCATTGTAAACGCATTGGCATAACGCAATGCCTTCAAATTCTCAATCTCGAACATATATGGAATCTCCAAAAGTTGCAGAAGGAACAAAAGACCAACCCAGAACTGCCCTGGGAACAGGCGATGAAAATGTTCACGATATGCCTTTGGCCTGAAGAACCATTTGATTATACAACTGTATACACTTACAGTTATCAATATTATGTTTGTTGTAAAAAATACGAGTTCCTGTGTTTCCATTGTGTAATAAAGGTCGGGCATCGTCGCACACGGTGTCCTTTATTTTGATTCGCACAAAGTTAAGTATTTTTTGAAAAAATAACAGAATGAGAACATAGAATTATCCCACCGGGATAGATACAAAAAACAACGCAACCGCCAATTGGCGGTTGCGTGAACTGTTTATTATACACGTTTTATTTGTTCTTGTTCTTCTCGGCCTGTGTCTTTACCGCGTCAATTGCACCAAGGAGCGCATCTTCAAAGGTGTCGCTTGTCTTTGAGGCAAAAAGATCACCGCCGGCTGCCGAAACGCGCAAAGCGACTTCCTTGTTCTTGGCGGTTTCGGGCTTAATCAGTTTCATTGTAACCTCAAGGGCTGTTGCACCTTCACAAAGTTTGTCCAACTTCGCAACTTTTTTCTCCACGAACTCCATCAACTGCTGTGATGCATCGAAATGAACAGATTGAATTCTTGTTACCATAATTAAACCTCCTATAATTTATTGTTTACCGGCTCTGGGATGAGCCTTTTCATAAAATCCTTTCAAATCCTCAAAACTGAGGTGAGTATAAATCTCTGTTGTCGCCAGCTGCTTGTGTCCCAACAATTCTTTAACAGCGCTAATCTCGGCATTGTTGTTCAACATTGCTGTTGCAAAAGAGTGTCGGAGCACGTGTGGACTCTTTTTCTGGACAGATGTGACACTTGCCAGACGTTCTTTCACCATCCTATAAACACTGCTATGGTTTATACGCACACCTTTTCCCGAGAGGAACAGAGCCCCATTGGGCGACATTGCAAACTTTTCACGTTCTTCGAGATAATCAGCAAGAGCCGTTTTCAACCCTGCAGCAAAAGGCACAATCCTTTCCCTATTACGTTTTCCAATAACTTTTATCACATCGGCCCGCATATCGACCGAAGCGACATCTAGCCCCACCAATTCCGAAAGACGCACACCTGTTTCATAGAACAACTGGAGTATCATTTTATCCCGACAGGCAGCATAGTCCTCACCAAAAGAGGTGCCGTCTATAAGAGCGTCCATCTCGGCCTCTTTAATAAAAGAGGGTAGTTTTTTACGGCACTTTGGCCCTTTTAGCCCCACAACAGGATTCTCAGAAACACCGAAGTTAGAACGGATAAATGCGAAAAAAGAGCGCAAAGAACTAAGTTTACGGCAGACCGACGATGGTGCAGCACCGGCATCCATCATTGACGCAACCCAAGAGCGGACAACATCAATATCAGCTTCATAAAAAGAGAGCGACTCATCCAGGCGGGCGACATAATCCTTGAAGGAGAGAAGGTCGCGCTCATAAGCCCGCAAGGTATGCGGTGAGTAAAGCCTTTCAACTTCCAAATACCCGATGAATGAGTCTATAAACATATTCGTTGCCGAAAGATTATCTCTTTCGGCAACGAATATAAATCAGTTTTAATTAAAAAACAAGAAAAACGGGAAATTATTCCTCGTTTGCACGAAGCTTCTGTACGTATACAGCGTGTTCCATCTTCAATCTCTTCAATACTGAAGGTTTGTCGAACTGCTGACGTGCACGCAACTCCTTAACAACACCGGTTTTCTCGAATTTTCTCTTGAATTTCTTGAGAGCTCTCTCAATGTTCTCGCCCTCTTTAACAGGTACTACAATCATTTCCTATTTAATTATTTAGTTTATATTATTTTTCACTTTAGACAAAATGCAGCGCAAAAGTAGACACTTTTTCTCAAATGGCAAAACTTTCGGGCTGTTTTTTGCATAAAAATATTACAGAAACAGATTACAATGCAAGCCAACGCCCACACTGCAAACCATTCACACCCACATCATCAAGAAACGACACACACGCTCACATCGCGGTAAGGCACATTCCCGTCCACTCTAATTTTCATGCCTGCACACGTCAGGACAATGATATTCTGTGGCAACACATACATATATACAAATAGAGGAGGCTGTTGCCTCCTCTATTTGTATATATAGTCCTAACTGTATATTAGAGGTTAGGATTGATGCTGCTCCACTCCTCAATAGCAGGAACAATATTGAGAGTAACGAGCTCGTCACGCATCTTGCAAAGGTGCTCGTAGCTTGCATCGAGCTTAGCAATCTCCTCTGGTGTACCGACAGGCATTTTGTATGAGCAACCGTTAGCATCGAGTACTGTATCCATAGCCATCATAATGTGGTTGTACTTCTCGTTAGACACGTATGTACCTGCAGGATAACGGAAAGTCTCGCCACCCATAACAGAACGAATCATCTCAACAGAGAGGTAAGATGGGCTCTGGAATGATGAACGGCCACGGAGCTTGATGATAGCTGCACCACCCTGTGTAACGTCCTTCTTCATCTGCTCCCACTCCTCTTCGGGGAACTCAGCTGTACCGATAATGTCTGTCAAAGGCTTGCCTGCAACCTTAACTGCGCTACCGAACACTGCCATCTGCTCACCGTGGCCACCGTATGTTGCACAACCTGTAACCTCGCTCATCATTACGCCGAACTTCTTAGCAAGAGCATTCTGCAAACGTGTAGAGTCAAGACCTGCAAGTGTTGTAACCTGACCTGGTTTCAAACCTGAATAGAGAAGAGTTACAAGACCTGTCAAATCGGCTGGGTTGAAGATAATTACCACGTGCTTAACATCTGGGCAGTATGTCTTGATGTTTTTACCGAGCTCCTCGGCAATTTTGCAGTTACCAGCGAGCAAATCCTCACGTGTCATACCCTCCTTACGTGGAGCACCACCAGAAGAGATGATATATTTAGCATCCTTGAAAGCCTCGGCAACATCTGTTGTAGCTGTAATGTTCACATTGTCGAAACCACTCTGACGCATCTCCTCGGCAACACCTTCTGGAGAGAATACATCATAAAGACAAAGGTTGCTTGTCAAGCCCATCATCAAGGCAGACTGAGCCATATTAGAACCAATCATACCGGCTGCGCCGACAATCACCAATTTCTCATCTGTTAAAAATTTCATAACTTTAAAAATTTAAAGGTTTATAATAAATTACTATTTTTATTCAAGACAAAATCAGAGAGCAAGACTCTCAAAGACCTTTGCCGTTGCTCCGGCATTGGTAGCAACAAGGTCGCCAGCAGCTTTTCCGGCACGCTCAAGCAGTTCCTTATCAACAGCAAAGGCATCCATCTTTTCAGCGAAGTCACAGGTTGCAATAATTTCAATGCCACCACCACAAGCCTTCAACAACTGCGCTTCCTGGAATTTGCGGTTGTTAGGGCCAAAGAACACCGGAATGCCATAGACCGCAGCCTCCAGCACATTGTGGATACCCACGCCAAAACCGCCGCCTACAAAAGCCATTGTACTATAGCGGTAAATCGATGACAACAGGCCATAGCAATCCACAATAAGGCAATCGGCCTTGCGAACTTCATCTATCGTCGCTGTCGAATAACGTACACAAGAGCCCTCATATTGAGAAATGATGGAAGCGATACGTTCCTCGCCCACCTCGTGGGATGCAACAATAAGTTTCCACTCCTTGTGTGCATTAAAGTAAGGCATATACACAGCCTCATCGTTACCCCAAGAGCTACCCACGACAAAGACATTTCTATCACCCTCGACAAAAGCATCGACAAGTGGCAGCTGACGTGCCTGTTCAAGAATTTTTGCCACGCGGTCGAAACGGGTATCGCCCACAACTGTAACGTCATCAATACCTATTGACTTCAAAAGGGACTTTGATTCAACATTCTGCACAAAAAGATGGGTAAAGCAATGCAAAGCCAAACGGTAACGCCCGCCCCAAGATTTGAAGAATGCCTGTTCCTTGCGGAAAATTGAAGACACGCTATATGCAGGGATGGAACGTTTCTTGAGTTCGAGCAAGAAGTTCAACCAAAACTCATATTTTATAAAGAACGCCATTTTAGGACGCACCATATCAAGGAAACGGACTACATTGCGCTTTGTATCAAAAGGCAGATAACACACAATGTCGGCCAACTGATAGTTCTTTGCCGGGAGGTATCCCGAAGGAGAAAAGAATGTAAGCACCACACGATACTCGGGATGCTCAGCACGCATTTTCTCAATCATTGGACGTCCCTGTTCAAACTCGCCAAGCGACGAAGCGTGAAACCAGACATATTCTGTGTCCGGGTTCAATTTCTCTTTCAGAACCGAGAAAATCTCACGATGACCGGCCAGCATTTTCTTTGCCTTCTTGTGTCCAAAGAATGCCGCGAGTCTTATAAAGAAGATATATATGTATATTCCAAATGTGTACATTGCTTAACCTAATACTGTTACAGCACGACGCAAGCGCGACAAAGTTTCCTCTTTACCTATAAGGCCTGAAATGTGGAACATCTGAGGGCCTTTTCCTTCACCTACAAGTGCCAGGCGGAAAGCGTTCATAATCTCGCCCATACCATATCCCTTGACCTCAATCCACTCGTGAACAACCTTATCCTGGTTCTCAATAGAGAAATCGTCGAGTGATTCAAGCAAGTCGGCAAGTTCGGTCATCTTTTGAGCAGAATCCTCTTTCCAACGCTTCTTTGCAGTCTTTTCGTCATACTCTACCGGAGCTTCAAAATAGAAGCTGCTTGCATCCCAAAGCTCGTGTACAAAATTCACACGACCCTTCATCAAAGAAACAATCTCCTCAAGATGCTCCAATGTAGTGTCTACACCGTGCTCCTTGACTACGTTCATAAATATCTCTGCAATCTCCCTATCCGATTTCTGGAGAATATATTCGTGGTTAAACCAAACCATCTTCTTATAGTCGAAACGTGCACCGGCCTTGCTACACTTTGAGAGGTCGAATTTCTTCACAAGTTCCTCGAGCGACATCATTTCCACATCGTCGCCAGGATTCCATCCAAGCAGAGCGAGGAAGTTCACTACTGCCTCGGGCAGATAGTCGCTCTCGCGGAAACCGGTTGAAATTGCACCGCTCTTCGGGTCGTTCCACTCGAGCGGGAACACCGGGAAGCCAAGACGGTCACCATCGCGTTTGCTGAGCTTTCCATTTCCCTCGGGTTTAAGCAACAGAGAAAGGTGAGCAAACTGAGGCATTGTATCCTCCCAGCCAAAGGCACGATAGAGCAACACATGCAAAGGTGCTGACGGCAACCACTCCTCACCACGTATAACGTGTGTAATCTCCATCAAATGGTCGTCGACGATGTTTGCAAGGTGATATGTAGGGAGCTCGTCGGCCGACTTATATAGCACCTTGTCATCAATGATAGATGAGTTGATGGTAACCTCACCACGTATTATATCGTTGACAACGACCTTTTCGCCCGGCTCAACCTTGAAGCGTACCACGTATTGATGTCCCGACTCTATGAGAGCGGCAACCTCATCGGCAGACATTGCCAAAGAGTTACGCATAGACATACGCGAAGCTGCATCGTACTGAAAATTCTCTATCTCGGCACGTTTTGCCTCAAGTTCCTCGGGTGTATCGAATGCAATATATGCCCTGCCGGCATCCAATAGTTGCTTGACATATTTCTTGTAAATCTCACGACGCTCCGACTGACGGTAAGGGCCATATTCGCCGCCGAAGGAAACACCCTCGTCGAACTTTATACCCAACCAGCGGAATGACTCGAGAATATACTCCTCGGCTCCCGGAACGAAACGGTTGGAATCGGTATCCTCAATACGAAGCACCAAATCTCCTCCGTGCTGTTTTGCGAACAAATAGTTATAAAGCGCAGTTCTGACACCGCCAATATGCAATGGTCCTGTTGGGCTTGGAGCAAAACGGACTCTTACTTTTCTTTCTGCCATAATGTTTAAATGTTTAAAACCAAATACCATTCACCAAGATTGCGACACTGCCAACCGGCACAATCACACCTATCCCAATTAACAGTATATTCAGTACAAAAATAGCACAACTTATATTGTTGACAAAATAAAATCATACATTTTTGCACACCGACAAACAAAAGCCACAAACGAGAGCAATGAGGCAAACAGCAATACCCGATGCTTTTCGTTATGCCATACAACGCAGCGGAGCCCGTTATGTCAAAATAGCCCGCATTAATTTGCTTTTAGCGGTTTTTTGAATACATTTGTAAAACAAAAACTTTCAGGATTGAGTTATGGAAAGCAAAAACAATACACCGACAGGTGCCATAAACCGTATAAAGGTTTTCACAAGCAAAAACGGACGCAGAATATCGAGAGGCATTCTGGTTGCACTCTGCATTGGGCTTGTGATATATTTTATGCCTAAGGAGAAAAACGTCTATTACGACTTCAAGTTGAACACCCCGTGGACACACGAACAGCTGCGCGCCGAGTTCGACTTTGACGTGCCCAAGACTAAAGAGGAGATTGCGGCCGAACAGGACAGCATAAAAAGGCTCTTTATCCCCATATTCCAACGTACAGAGTTTTCACACGAATTGAGCACCGCAATAACAGCATCATTCGTGGCCAACGCCGATATTGAAGACAAAAGGATGTTCTTTGAAAGCCTCAGAAACTTCTTTGAACGAGGTATAATAGAGGACAGCGACACGGCATATCTGAACGACAGCAGATACAACAAAATCCTGACTTATCGCGACAGCACGGAAACCAGACGACTCGAGTCGAGAGATTTCATAACGCTCTCACAAGCACGCGAATTCCTCATGAACACAACGGCTGACACAACCGGCATCATGTCACTTGTCAGGCCCAACTACAAATGCGATGTCCGTGCAAGCCAACTGGAGCTGGAGAAACAGATAAAGGCTATCAGCCCCATCCACTCACACATCAGGGAGGGCAAGAAAATCATAAGCACCGGAGATATTATTGACAAGGATGCCGAAAAGACCATCAAGGCATATCTTGAGCAGAAAAAGATAAGAGAAAAATCAAAGTCGGCAAGCAACTGGCAATATATACTTATTGGGCAGATTATCTTCATTGTTATATGTATGATTGTCCTGCTGGCATACATAAGCATCTACAAAAAAGAGGTGCTCAACAATGCCAACAAGTTCATATTCACAATAATAGCCGCGACGGTTTTCCCTGTATTCGTGGGAATAATCACAAACCACGGGGGCATAAGCATTTTTACACTACCTTTTGCTATACTCCCCATCACTCTATGTCTGTTCATTGATGAGAGCACAGCATTTGTCACCAGTTTCATATCATTGGCAATGTGTTCGATAATGCTTGCTTCGCCATACGAGTTTATGTTGCTGCAACTATTGGCCGGCTGTTGCGCAATATTGAGCCTAAAAGAGTTGTCGTCGCGAGCACAGATGTTCAAATGCGTAATAATAATATTCATTACATACGCCGTCGTATATTCGTGCTGCAAGATGATAAGCACAGCAGGATTATCAAAAATAAGTACTCTGATGTATGCCTACTTTGCTGTAAGCTCGATACTGACACTCCTCATATACCCGTTGATGTTAGTGATAGAACGCACATTCGGGTTCATATCAAGCGTCACCCTCATCGAGCTGTCAAATCTTAATAGCAAATTATTGCAAAGGATGTCACAAGAAGCTCCCGGCACCTTCCAACACTCTATGCAGGTTGGTAATTTGGCTGCCGAAGCAGCTATGGCAATTGGGGCAAACTCTCTTGAAGTGCGCACAGGAGCTCTTTATCACGATATCGGCAAACTTGAAAACCCCATATTCTTTACAGAGAACCAAAATGGAGGTATAAGCCCACACAACAGCCTGACATCTGTTGAAAGCGCACAGGCCATCATCAAACACGTTACAGATGGCATTGCCACAGCCGAGCGAGAAGGCTTGCCAAAGAAAATAAGGGAGTTCATAGCAACACACCACGGATTGTCAAAAACCGGATACTTCTACATCACATACAAGAACGAACACCCCAACGAAGATGTTGACGAAAGCCTATTCACCTACCCCGGACCAAGGCCTACAACTAAAGAACAGGCCGTGCTGATGTTGGCCGATTGTGTGGAAGCCGCATCACACAGCATCAAGGAGTACACAGAAGAGAACATCTGCAAACTTGTAGACAACATCGTGGAGGCTAAGCTAAGAGAGGGTGAACTAACTTTAAGCCCACTCACATTCCAGGACGTCCACATTATAAAAGAGGTGTTCAAGAAAAGGCTTATGGCAATATATCACACAAGAATAAGTTACCCGACAGAAAAGAAACAAAAATAACGATTATCAAGTTGAAGGGCGTTAATGCCACACGTGTGGCATTAACGCCCTTGTTGCACAAACACCATAAATATGAGCGGCATATTAAATTACCTTTGGAGAAACGGTCTATTGCAAAATATGGAATTAAAGACAATAGACGGAGAGCCTCTACAGATTGTTGACCCGGGCAACAACGCCGAGAAAGAACATCTGTTCAAAGAAGCCAAAGTTAAGATAGGAGATAAAGTGTGGTGTGGAGATGTCATACTACAAAGCAAGGCACAAGGTGAAGATGCGCCCACAACCGGAAGCACCATTCTGCACGTCATATTGAACAAAAGCGTGAGCACGATACAACCCGGAAGCAGAGCGGGACTATTGGAGATTGTATGCCCCCAAGAACTCATAGACGAGTTCAGTGCCGCCGAACGTCACTCCACAACATTCCCCTGCGCCGAGGCAATAAGCAAACTACCGAGCATACAATATCACAACTACCTGTCGCGCCTTCTCACCGAGCGCATCGAGGAGAAACAAAAAATAGTTGAGCGCATCTATCTTCAATGCGATAAAAAGTGGGACGACACATTGTTTAAAGTAGCTATCCGCAGTTTTGGATTCGGTATACAAAGCTCCGTATTCGATGAATGGGCAGCAATCCTGAACACGCAAGCATTAGGCAAACATCACGACAATCTGACACAGATAGAGGCAATACTATTTGGACAGGCCGGATTGCTTGACGAAGAGAGCATACCTTATTATTATAGAGAAAATGCCATAAAAAGCAGCTATTACAACGAGCTGAAGAGGGAATACCAATTCTTGAGCAACAAGTTCGGGCTCAAGAGTATTGACCACAAGATGTGGGGCTACAGCAATTCAACCCCACATTTACGCATTGCAAGACTTGCAAGCCTTTACCACCTCGACAGATTGACAATCTCCGGCATATCAGCCGCACACACGCTCACCGATATATACAAACTGTTCAGCCATCCGCTCAACGGATATTGGCAGAATCACACCAACTTTGGTGGCACAGAAACAAGCGGCAACGGATGTATGAGACAGAAACAGGTTGATGTCATAATAATAAACTCTGTTGTCCCAATGCTTTATATATACGGCAAACACCGCAAGGAAGAAAAGTTGTGCGAAATGGCCGAGGATTTGCTGCATCAGATAGACCCGGAAGAGAACAGCATCATCAAGAAATGGCGGGAGCAAGGAGTAAAGGCCGAGTGCGCTGCAGACACACAAGCCCTATTGCAATTAAGCAGAAGCTATTGCAGAGTAAACAACTGCACAAACTGTCCTTTTGCATACCACTACATTAAAAACAGAATAAGCAACAGATAAAGACTTTTCATACAATAACATCAAACAGGGGCACTCCAAAAAGGAGTGCCCCTGTTTGATGTTATAAAGATAATCTGATTACTTCTTGATTTTCTTCACCTGCTTTGCAATCATTGCATAAGCAACCGGAGCAGCAATGAATATTGATGAAAGTGTACCGAATACAACACCAAGAATCATAGCAAATGAGAAGCTACGGATGCTGTCGCCACCAAGAACGAAGATACACAACAGAACAACCAATGTACTGAACGATGTATTCAATGTACGGGCAAGAGTTGTATTCAATGAAGTATTGAACAAATCAAGCTTATCGTGCTTTGGATACAATGTAGTGAACTCACGAACACGGTCGAAGATAACCACCTTATCGTTGATAGAGTAACCGATAGCAGTCAAGATTGCACCGATAAATGTCTGGTCGAGTTCAAGTGACATTGGCAATACACCGTGCAACAATGAGTAGCAACCCATAATCATAAGCACGTCAACTGCAAGGGCAAAGATAGAACCAACGCTATATGCCACATTGCGGAAACGTACAAGGATATAGATGAAGATTGCAATCAAAGCCAAAATCACAGAAAGAACAGCACCCTCGCGGATGTCGTCGGCGACACTTGCACCAACCTTCTGTGAGCTCTTGATTGAACCACCCTTGTCATCCTGTGTATCACAGAATCTCTCAAATGTAACATCATCAGCGAGCAAACCACCCTTCTTCAATGCATTGTAAACAACCTCCTCAACCTTTCTGTCTGAATCGGTCGCCTGGTCATCAACAAGGTAGTTTGTTGAGATACGCAACTGGTCACCGCTTGTACCGTATGATATAACCTGAACGTTAGCGTCCTTGATTTCAGCCTGCAACAATTCACGAACCTCGTTATCTGAAACCTTCTGCTCGAACTTAACGACATAGTTGCGACCACCGGTGAAGTCAATACTCTTGGCCATACCACGCAAAGCAAACGAAGCAACCATAGCAACAGCCAACACAACGAATACAATGTTAACCTTCTTTGCTGCGGCAATGAAGTTATACTTTGTCTCCTTGAACAACTTACCTGACAACTTTGTTGTAAAGGTCAAGTTTGTCAACTTATTCTTGTCGAGGAAACGCTCGTAAACGACACGTGTAACGAATACAGCTGTAAAGAATGAGCACAACAGACCGATAATCAGAGTTGTTGCAAAGCCCTTGATAGGACCTGTACCGAAGTTGAACAGGATTACACCTGTGATAATTGAAGTAAGGTTAGAGTCAAAGATTGCAGAGAATGCATTCTTATAACCATCAGAAAGTGACTGACGTACATTCTTTCCTGCACGCAACTCCTCTTTCGCGCGTTCATATATAAGCACATTTGCATCGACAGCCATACCCAATGTCAAAACGATACCGGCGATACCTGACATTGTGAGAGCAGCCTGGAATGATGCAAGGATACCCAATGTAAAGAAGAGGTTGAGCAACAGAGCACCATTGGCAATCATACCTGGAACAACACCGTAAATGGCACACATATACACCATCAACAGGATGAACGCAACCACGAATGACATCAAGCCCTGATTGATTGAAGCCTCACCAATAGAAGGACCAACCACGTTGCTCTCGACATCTCTCATAGGAACGAGCATCTTACCGGAACAAAGCACTGTTGCAAGGTCCTGAGTCTCCTCGATAGTAAAGCTACCGCTGATTACGCTATGACCACCAGAGATACGACCCTCGGGAACAGGTGCGCTATATACAAGACCGTCCAGAACAACTGCGATAGGACGTCTTACCTTTGCACAAGACTCTGTCAAGTTAGCCCAAGTGTGAGCAACGGCACCGTTCATTGTCATATTTACACAAGGCTTGTTGTTCTGGAATGAAGCGATAGCCTCAACAACTACATCGCCCTGCAATGGAGCAACACCGTTAAAATCAGTATCCTTTATAGCATAGAGTTCATACAGATATGTATCGTTGCTACCCTCGTTCTGAGTTCTTACAGGCTTTGCACCCCAGTGCAGACGCATACCGCGTGGCAACTTGGCACCCTTGAGAACTTCGTCGATTTTTGTCTTTCCGGCACGGTCAACGTAAGCAGCTACACAACCGCCATAATTACCGATAAGACCCTGCAAAGGATTGATAGAGTCGCCCTTGCTGTTTGCATACTCTGTACCCAATAAAAGCAACTTGGGAAGTTCATTTGCCAACTCGTTGCTTGTATATGTTTCCCAGAACTGCAAGTTTGAAGAACGGGTCAAAAGGTCAATTACACGTGTCTTGTTCTCAACACCTGGAAGCTCCACCATAATTCGGCCCTGACCACCGGCAAGTTTCTGAATATTTGGCTGTGCAACACCAAAGCGGTCTACACGCGAGCGTACCACATTAAATGAATTTTCAACAGCGTTTTCGAGTTCTGCACGAAGCACTGCCTCAACCTCGGCATTGGTAGAAGAACGGTTTACCTTGTCCTTCAATACGCTTGATGTAAAGATTGACGCCAAAGATGTTTCCTGAGGAAGAGCAGCGATGAAGGCACCGATAACATCGGCATTTACCTCTGAAGCCTTCTGAGCCGCAGCTATAGCTGCTACAAAATCCTTGTCTGTGCTATTGTTGGCAAGTGACTTAAGGAATTCAGGAACAGAAACCTCCAAGGTTACACTGAGTCCACCCTTAAGGTCAAGGCCAAGACCAATTTCCAACTCACGACACTGCTGGAGAGTATATATACCCAACCATACTTTCTCTTCGCTGTTAGCTTCAAGGTACTGTTCCTTCATGAGCTCGAGATATGCATTCTCGTCCTCCTTAGAAACAGAAACGCCATCAGCTTCACACTCAGATACCCAACTTGCAGTCTGCTCTGTAGCCCATTTCTCTACCTTCTCTTCCTCGTTTTGTGTCACGAAAGAAAAAGAGAGATAAAACAGACACACAAGTGTCAGCAATACTGCAAAAACTTTTACAAATCCTTTGTTCTGCATTTTGATTAATTTTTATTGTGATTTATTTTGTTCCTTTTAAAAACGCGCAAATATAGCGTTTTTTCTTTAAAAAAAGCATTATTTCCCGCATTTTCTTTATTTTATAATATAAACAGTGAGAAAAACACACAAATTGGGAACATTTGGACACGACGCAAGAAGAAAAAACGGAACAACAAACAACAACACCCACAGCCGCAAATACCAAGCACCGCGGCTAAATTTAAAAGCAAGAATTTCAAGAAGTTTTATTTGGATGATGCGTCGAACAGACGTTTCTTTTCACTCTCGCTGAGTGAAGCATAACCACCCTTCTTAATCTTCTCAAGAATGGTATTGATTTCGGCTTCATCAGCCTTTTTACGTGCATTGAACTCATAGTCAGAGCCACGTTTTCCGCCTGCAGAATATGTAAATTTGCGCTTTTTCTTGCGCTTGAAGATTTTTCCACTGCAAACAGATTCAATCCAATCAAGTGGGCGATTGACAATTTGCGTAACATCACATCCCTTGCCAAGCAGGAAAGCAAACAGATATCCTGCAAATGCACCACCAAGATGCGCGAAATTTCCGCCGGCGTTATCTCCCGAGAGCATAAGCACTGAAATAAGCACGGTAAAAACGGCGAAAATAGAAAGCTTGACACTACCAAAGAAGAGCAAATTGATTCTATATTCCGGAGAGCGCACAGCCGAAGCTGTCACAATAGCAAGCACCGCAGCCGAAGCACCTACAAGATATGAGGAGCCGACCACGTTTGCAAAATATGGGAAGATATTGTACGCCAGCACAAAGAAAAGCGCACCGAACAGACCTCCCAACACATACACACCCACGAAGTGCCTTATCGAGAAGAAGTTCAGGAATATTTTCCCAAACGCATACAGAGCAAACATATTCCAAAGGATATGCATTATGCCACTATGCAAGAACATATATGTAAACACCGTCCAGGGCTTTTGCAGCAAGGCCACAGGCGAAGCCGGCAATTCAAGCAGTGATTTTACGCCGGCCACCAGCGACGGCAAATTTAAAAGCACCGAAAAAACTCCGATTAAAACGAGGATTATATATACAAAAATATTTGCATATATAAATTTCCAGACAATATCGGCCGTACGGAATTTTGCAATTAGATTCTTAAACATAAGGCCCTCCAATCTTTCGTTTCTTACGCCAATAAATTACCATAACAAGACCAAAGACCATTCCTCCAAGGTGTGCAAAATGCGCCACGCCATCCATACTGTTTGAAACACCAAGCAACAGTTCTATCACGGCATAACCTATGACAAAGAATTTTGCCTTGATGGGAAAAGGCAAAGGGAAAACAAACATCTTGTCATTTGGAAACATCATACCAAAACCAAGCAATATTGCATATATCGCACCCGAAGCTCCGACAGTCGTCCACAAATTAAGGAATTCGCCCATTGGCATAATGCCGACCGACGGTATGTTGACACTGGCAAAACCGTCAAGACCCTCCTGCAAGAAGCTGATATACTGCACAATCTCCTGGAACACACCGGCACCAACACCGGCCACAAGATAAAAAATCAAAAATCGCTTTGCGCCCCACACTCTCTCAAGCACGCCACCAAACATATAAAGCGCGAACATATTGAAAAACAGATGGGCAAAGCCACCGTGCATAAACATATATGTAACAAACTGATAAATAGCGAAATCGGCCGCCTTGAAAAAATGAAGTCCAAGGATATTTGTCAAGTCAATTCCCTGTTTCTCCATTACTAAAGAGGCCAAGAACATAAGAATGTTTATCGCTAAGAGATTTTTGGTAACTTCTGGTAATTTATTCATATAACTCCAAATTTCAGTGCCGTAAAAGAGATTTTCAACGGCGCCGGGTTTTCATCTGCAAATGTAGTACAAAAACTCCCCGGAACATTGGGAGATTGCCACTATTAATTTGTTATTTGTTGTTGTAAACGTATTTTCGGACGATTTTCGCCGCAAAATTACAGGTATTTATTATATTTGCAAATTGTTGTTACTTAACAAAACATAAAAACGCGAATTTGAACAAAAAAACATATAGAAAATGAATCTCGAAATTACATTGGCACAAAGTGTTGCCGAAGCAATCAAGAAACTGTACGGAGCAGAATTCGGCACCGAGAAAATACAGTTGCAAAAGACACGAAAAGAATTTGAAGGAGATTTCACTCTTGTCGTCTTCCCTTTCCTGGCACTTTCAAAGAAGCGTCCCGAAGAAACAGCACAGGAGATTGGCGAATATCTCAAGGCAAACCTCCCCATCATAAACTCTTTCAATGTTGTAAAAGGCTTTCTTAACCTTGCCATATCACCAAGCTATTGGGTTGAGCTTTTGAAACACATAGATGCTACCGACAAGTGGGGCACAACACCTGCAACAGAAGAGTCACCATTGGTAATGGTCGAGTATTCTTCGCCCAACACCAACAAGCCACTGCACCTTGGCCACATCCGCAACAACCTGTTAGGATATGCGTTGTCAAACATCATCGCAGCCAACGGCAACAAGGTTGTAAAGACCAATATTGTCAACGACCGTGGCATACACATCTGTAAATCAATGCTCGCTTGGCAAAAGTGGGGCAACGGCGAAACACCTGCTAGCAGTGGAAAGAAAGGCGACCACCTTATCGGTGATTATTATGTCGCTTTCGACAAGCACTACAAGGCCGAGCTCTCTGAGCTTATGGAGAAAGGCATGAGCAAGGAGGAGGCCGAAGCTGCATCGCCATTGATGGCCGAAGCACGCGAGATGCTCGTAAAATGGGAAGCCGGTGACAAAGAAGTACGCGCACTCTGGGAGCAGATGAACGGCTGGGTATACGAAGGATTTGACGAGACATACAAGCGTCTGGGCGTTGATTTTGATAAAATATACTACGAGAGCGACACATATCTCGTGGGCAAGGAAACCGTCCTTGAAGGCCTCGAGAAAGGCATTTTCTACCGTCGTGAGGATGAATCTGTTTGGGCAGACCTTACAGGCGACGGCCTTGACGAAAAGCTCCTGTTGCGCAGCGACGGCACATCGGTATATATGACTCAGGACATTGGTACTGCACAGTTGCGTTTCCGCGACTACCCCATTGACAAAATGGTGTATGTTGTGGGTAACGAACAGAACTATCACTTCCAGGTACTGTCACTGCTACTCGACAAACTCGGTTTCTCTTGGGGCAAAGGCCTTGTACACTTCTCATACGGTATGGTTGAGCTCCCCGAGGGCAAGATGAAGAGCCGAGAAGGTACAGTCGTTGACGCCGACGACCTGATGGACGAGATGATAAATACAGCACGCGAAACATCGGAAGAACTTGGTGGCAAGCTCAACGACCTGACAGCAGAGGAGAAGGCCGAAATCAACCGCATCATCGGCTTGGGCGCATTGAAATATTTCATGCTCAAGGTTGACGCACGCCGCAATATGCTCTTCAACCCCAAGGAGTCTATCGACTTCAACGGTAACACAGGCCCATTCATCCAGTACACATACGCACGTACACGTTCAATCGGCCGCAAGGCTGCCGAGGCCGGCGCAAAGACAACATTCACTGCACCCGAGAGCATCAGCGAGAAGGAGTGCAACATTATCAGAATGTTGAATGAATTCCCTGCGGTAGTACGTCAGGCCGGCACAGATTACTCTCCATCGGGTATTGCCAACTATGCATACGAACTTGCGAGAGAGTACAACCAGTTCTATCACGACTACAGTATTCTACGCGAGGAGAATGAGGAGACAAAAGCATTCCGTCTGCTGCTCACCGACAATGTAGGCAAGGTTATCAAGACTGCGATGAACCTGCTTGGCATTGAGGTTCCAGAAAGAATGTAACAAAAGGCAAAGCAACACTGCAAGGCTATGAAAAAGAGGCGCTTTTATGTAGTTTGGAACGGACAGGCACCGGGTATATACACCTCGTGGGAGGAGTGCAAGGCACAGATAACCGGTGTCAAGCAAGCCCTCTACAAAGCCTTTGACACACTCGAGGAGGCCGAAAGGGCCTACTCCTCGACGCCGGGAGAATACATTGGAGCAAAGAGCGCACCACAAAAGCCAAACAGTGAGTTGCCGGACTGCATAATAAAGAACGCAATGGCCGTTGATGCAGCTTGCAGCGGCAACCCTGGGATGATGGAATATAGAGGAGTCTACATAGCCACAGGCGAAGAGATATTCCATTTCGGTCCCATATTCGGCACAAACAATATTGGCGAGTTCCTTGCCATTGTACACGGCCTTGCGTTGCTCAAGCAGAAGGACATTGACCTGCCGATATATTCAGACAGCTACAATGCTCTTTTGTGGGTAAAAGGCAAAAAATGCAAGACAAAGTTGCCCCGTGACCACAAGAGCGAAGAGCTATACGGGTATATTGAGCGCGCCGAAAAATGGCTGAAAGAAAACAGCTACACGACAACACTCATAAAATGGGAAACCGATAAATGGGGAGAAATACCGGCCGATTTTGGAAGAAAATAACAGGCCAGTAACAAGAAAGTATCATTGAAAATCAAATTCAAGAAACAATGTCAACCATCATATACCCTTCACCCATATTCGGTCCGGTAAAAAGCCGACGACTTGGTATCTCCTTAGGTATAAACCTATTGCCTGCCGACGGCAAGGTATGTACATTCGACTGCATATATTGCGAATGTGGCCTTAACGCTACAAGAAAGGCAAAGAGTGCAATGCCGACACGCGAGGAGGTTGCAAGAGCTCTCGAGAAGAAACTGGAGGAGATGAGAAGCTGTGGCGAGCAACCCGATGTCCTTACGTTCGCCGGCAATGGAGAACCCACGATACACCCCCATTTTGGAGAGATAATAGACGACACCATAGACCTGCGCGACAGGCTGTGTCCATCAGCAAAAGTCAGCGTGCTCACAAATGCTACACTCATAACCCGTGACAAGGTTTTCGAGGCACTGAAGAAGGTTGACAACAATATCCTCAAACTCGACACCATCAACACCGGCTACATATCCATAATAGACCGCCCAACTGGAAAATACGATTTAGACGCCATTATTGAGCGAATGAAAGCTTTTGAGGGAAGGGCTGTAATACAGACAATGTTCCTGAAGGGAGAGCTTGACGGAAGAAACATTGACAACACAGGCGACAGTTTTGTGGCTCCGTGGATAAATGCCATCAAGGATATTGCTCCACGCGAAGTCATGATATACACCATTGACCGTGAAACACCCGTAAAAGGGTTGCAGAAGGCCAGCCGCGAGGAGCTTGACCGCATAGTAAGCCTATTGGGCAAGGAGGGTATCAAAGCCTCTGCATCGTACTAGAACAGGGTTGAAAGGCCATAATACGACGCCGCGATAAAGGCATATCTTACAAGTTTACCCAAGGCCATCACCAAAATTACTTTGTATTTGTCCACACGCATAATGCCAAGTACCACAAGCAACACCTCACCGATTGCAGGCACAAACGAAAGAGCCGCAGTCCAATAGCCATACTTCTGAATCATTATGTCGGCTCGTTTCATTCTCCTGTCAGAAATTCTAAACACCTTCTGGACAGTTTTCTTGTTTGTCAGATAGCCAAGCAAAAAGCAGGATATACCACCAAAAGTATTACCCACTGTAGCTACAACAGTAAGCCACACAGCACTCAATCCCAGGTTAAGGAAGAACACCAACAGAATCTCACTTGAAATTGGAAGGACAGAACCCGAAAGGAATGAGAGCAGACCCATTCCCCAATAGCCATAATCCTTCAAAAAATCAATCAAAGCATCAAACATAACGACTGTGTTGCTATCGCAACGATAATAGCATTAACAATAACAAAATATACATTCGACAGTTTACTCTCTTTTTTTGCAAAAAGATATGAAGTCAATATTGCCGTACACGGTAATTGGCACATATAGAAAAACCCTGCCCCACTGCTCACGGTACAGAAAAGCAGCAGCAGATAGATATTTACGACTATAATATATGAAAATCGGCGTCGCAAAAGTGGCTTGGAAGGCGATGTACCACCAAAGAATGTAATGGAAGCCGGCAACAAGACCACAAGAATAAGCGCAAGCAATAAAAGCAGCAATATCGAAAAACCGGGGAATTCAACATTGCAGACATCGGTCAATTCCTCCCATAGGGGCTCTATAAAGGTTTCTGTACAAGAAAAGACATAGGCCGTTCCCACAACAAGCCAGAATGGAGTAACAAGCCCTAAAAGCGAAGCGGAAATGCCCCTTGCAGAAAACACATTGGCAAAAAAGCCAAAGGCCAGATACAACGGAATCAAATAGAGCGAAAATGGAGTGACAAGGATTAGAATTCCCAACAACATAAAAGATGTAAAAAGAATTCCCACCGGATTGGCACTGTACTGACAGAGCAACAACAAAATTATGGAAGCCAAGAAAAGCAGCGATGAAAACGCTATTATTGGATTTCCATTGACAAATGTGGAAACAGCGACAAGCCACAGATAAAGCGCCCCCATCCACTTCATACGCCTGTCGAAGAATGTCTGCCTTGACAACAACACCGCAGCAAAGACATATATGACAAGGGATACTATACGGGGTACAAAACCGCATAGGAGGACAGGAATACCCGGCTGTGCAATACCGGCCGAAGACGTTGGCAACCAACAAGCCGCCAACATAACCAACATCGACAGTACAAAAAGTACCGTCGATGTATATCTGCCCGTAGCAAAACTGCCTTGCAGCATTTTCTTACAAATCAAAACCTATATCGCCTCTAAAATATTTCTTCTCGAACTTAATGGCATTGGCAGAGCGGAAAGAGCGCTCAAGTGCCTCGGCACGTGTTGCACCGTATGAAACAGCAGCAATTACACGACCTCCGGCAGTAACAACCTTGCCATCCTTCTCTGTTGTACCGGCGTGGAAAAGAATACTCTCCTTGACATCCTCAAAGCCTGTCATTTCAAAGCCCTTTTCGTACTGTTCGGGATAACCGCCCGAAACAAGCATTACGCACACAGCACTGCGCTCGTCAAATTCAACGGTTGCGCCAGCCAGTTTACCCGCAGCAACCTTCTCAAAGAGTTCTACAATATCGCTCTTCAAACGTAGCATTACCGATTCTGTTTCAGGGTCACCCATACGCACATTGTATTCAATGACCATCGGCTCACCCTCAACGTTTATAAGACCGAAGAAGATAAAGCCTTTATAGAGCAGATTATCCTTTACAAGACCATCAACTGTCGGTTTGATAATTCTATCCTCAACCTTTTTCATCCACTCCTTTGTAGCAAAAGGAACAGGAGAGATAGAACCCATGCCACCTGTATTCAGACCGGTGTTGCCCTCGCCGATGCGCTTATAATCCTTTGCCTCAGGCAGTATTACATAATCCTTACCGTCTGTAAGCACAAATACAGAGCACTCTATACCATCAAGAAACTCCTCTATTACCACTGTAGCCGAAGAGTCACCAAACATACCATCGAGCATCTCGTCAAGACTACTCTTGGCCTCTTCCAATGTTGGAACAATAAGCACACCCTTACCTGCACACAAGCCATCGGCCTTGAGAACGTAAGGAGCCTTCAAACCTTCAAGGAAACGATAAGCCTCTTCTTTCTGCGCAGCAGTGAAAGCCTTGTAAGCAGCAGTTGGGATATTGTGACGCTCCATAAAATCCTTTGCAAAGCTCTTGCTGCCCTCAAGTTCAGCTGCAGCTTTTGTCGGGCCAATGACAGCAATGCCTTTCAATCTCTCGTCGGCAGCGAAATAGTCATACACACCCTTCACCAATGGATCCTCGGGACCGACAACTACCATTGTAACATTGTTGGCAAGAACAAATTCTGCAATGGCATCAAAATCGCACACTGCAATGTTTACATTCTCACCCACCTCTTTTGTACCGGCATTTCCCGGAGCGATATACAACTTGTCAACCTTAGGACTTTGAGCTATTTTCCAAGCGAGAGCGTGCTCACGGCCACCGCTACCCAAAAGTAATATATTCATAGTATATATGCTTTTAAATTATTTCTTATCTCTTTTTCCACCACGCAATGGCTTGAAGTCATTCTTGTAAGGCGACTGACGCTTGCCGTCACCTTTGCGGTCAAACGGCTTGCGGCCTTCAAAGCCACCCTTGCCGGCATATTTGCCACCTTCGCGTGGAGCACGACGCTCGTCACGGTTATCACGCGGAGCAAAGCGGTCATCACGACGGTTTTCGCGTGGAACACGACGCTCACCACGAGCCTCTCGCGATGCAAAGCGGTCGTCACGGCGGTTCTCACGTGGAGCACGACGCTCGTCGCGTAGTGCAAAGCCTTCACGACGTTCTGTTCTTTCGCCATCACCCTCGCCACGTTCTCTTCTTGCAGGTTTTCTACGGGCTTTATTGAAGTATGCCTCAAGTTCGCGACGACGACGCATTGACTCATCATCAATCTCGCTTGAATAGTTGGCATCGTTGTTCACGCTCTTTGCTTTGCGCTCGGGACGTAGCTCGCCGTCAAGGCCTGTAAGGCGTGACTTACGTTTCAAAGGAGAAAAATCCTTCTTCAGTTCATTACCTTCGTTACGGAAGCCTTTATACTTACCCTGGAAAAGTTCATATTTGCGGAACTCGCAATCAAGGTCACCATTGTAGAGAGGGATACGGGCCGAGGCCTTAAGACCAATCTGGTCGAAACAGTCATAATTGTTACTGATTACCCACGCCACATTGCCTTGGAACGCGTGTTTCAAACGAGCACCGAGGTCTTTGTAAACCTGCAAAAGCTTCTCGGGAACAAGACGCTCGCCATAAGGCGGATTGACAATCATTATTGCAGGTTCGGGATGTTCCTCAAAATCCTTAATGTCGCGGCACTCAATCTCAATACACTCATTCATCATTGCCGACTTCACATTCCTGCGGGCACAAGCCACCATACGGCCATCTACATCGTAGCCATATATTTTATGTTTGAACTCACGCTCTGCAGAATCATCCTCATAGATTGATTTGAACAGTGCGCTGTCATAATCTTTCCATTTCTCAAAAGCATAGCCCTGACGGAAGACACCGGGTGCTATATTGCGTGCTATGAGCGCAGCCTCAATTGGCAACGTTCCCGAGCCACACATTGGGTCAATGAAATCACACTCTCCGTGCCAGTTTGTAAGCATAATCATACCGGCAGCAAGGACCTCGTTGATTGGCGCGCGACCGGTTTCAACGCGATAGCCACGACGATGCAATGACTCGCCCGAACTATCGAAAGCAAGAGTATAATCCTCGCCAGCGATGTGTATGTGGAAGATAAGGTCGGGATTATTAAGACGCACCGATGGACGCTCGCCATACTTGTCGTTAAAATAATCGGCGATGGCATCCTTTACACGATAGGCAACGAATTTGGAATGACGGAACACCTCGCTGTACACAACGGCGTCAACCGAGAATGTCGATGTTGTATCAAGATACTGTTCCCAATCAAAAGCTTTGACCGCCTCATATACCTCATCGGCATTAGTCGCCTTAAAATGAAGGAAAGGTTTCAATATACGCACGGCTGTCCTCAAGTGGAAGTTCGCTTTGTACATCATTGCCTTATCGCCTGTAAACGACACCATACGACGGCCAATCTGCACATTATTTGCACCCAAAGCAACCAATTCCTTTGCCAAGACCTCTTCCAAACCCTGGAAGGTCTTTGCTATCATTTCAAATTCACCCATAATGTAAAAAAAATAATATTGGGGACTCCCCTATAAATATTATGCAAAGGAACAAAAAAAAGCAATGCAAATCAATAAAAGGGGTTGTTATTTGCGATTATTTAGGTTACATTTGCGCTCCCGTTTTAAAACCCGTTCACCAACAATGACACGTAAAGTCAAAATATCATCATTAATCATATTTCCTGTTCTGGTATGTGGTGCCATTTTCTTGTCGAGCAACAAGACACAAGAGCAGCAGGGCAATTGCCATAACAGAAGTTCAATACCAAGCGTTTTCCCACCCGAAATACCATCGGGTGTAGTTTTTGCAGGCGACACAATAGACCTGACCTTGCAGGACCGACGCGAACGTATGGACAAAGAGATGCTCTCATTCACATATTCGCACATAAACACAATGCTTATATTAAAACGCGCAAACCGTCTTTTCCCAATTGTTGAGCCAATTCTAAAGGAGTGCGGTGTGCCCGACGACTTCAAATATCTGATGATTATTGAGAGCAACGGCGACCCCGAAGCCCTTTCGCCATCAAAAGCCGGCGGTCTATGGCAATTCCTTGAAAAGACAGGACGGGAATATGGGCTCGAGGTAAGTGAAGAGATTGACGAGCGTTACCACACCGAAAAGGCAACACGTGCTGCGTGTAGATACCTGACCGATTCGTACGAAATCTATGGAGACTGGCTGACCGTTGCTGCAAGCTACAACACCGGCCGCAAGAACGTCACCAAACGCAGGGAAAGACAAAAGGAAGAGAAAGCAATAAACCTTGTACTGCCCGATGAAACATCACGTTACATATTCCGGTTAATGGCCGTAAAGACCGTTTTTGAGAACCCTGCAAAATATGGTTTTGTATTACGCAATAGCGACCTTTATCCTATAATCCCCATTGAACGCGAGGTTATTGCAAAGGGCGCAATGATAGACTGGGCCGATTTTGCAAAGAAACACGGACTGACCTTTATGCAGTTGCGCGAAGCAAACCATTGGATAAGAAGAACAACACTGAACAACAAGTCCGGCAAAAAGTACAAGGTGCAGATTCCCGATAAAAAGGCACTACACTATAACCCTGCCGAAACAAAGGCACACAATCCCAATTGGATAATAAAATAACAAAAATTGCTCCTGTCAGGAGCAATTTTTGTTATTGAGAACCGGAATATCAATAGTTCTCTGGCTTAATCTGGAAATATGCCTTTGGATGTACACATACAGGGCAGATTTCGGGAGCCATCTTGCCAATGTGCAAATGACCACAGTTGCGGCACTGCCAAATGCAATCCTTGTCGCGGCTGAATACAAGACCGTTCTGTACATTCTCGAGCAACTTCTTGTAACGGTCCTCGTGTACCTTCTCAACCTTTGCTACAGCCTCGAACATTGCAGCAATCTCCATGAAGCCCTCTTCGCGAGCTTCCTTTGCCATTGTTGGGTACATATCGGTCCACTCATAGTTCTCGCCGGCAGCAGCATCTACCAAATTCTCGGCTGTGCTGCCAATGCCGTGTACCAACTTGAACCACAACTTTGCGTGTTCCTTCTCCTGGTCGGCTGTTTCCTGGAAAATAGCAGCCATCTGCTCAAAGCCATCTTTCTTAGCCTTGCTTGCATAGTATGTATACTTGTTACGTGCCTGACTCTCACCAGCAAAAGCAGCCCAAAGATTAGCTTCGGTCTTTGTTCCTTTCAATGATTTATCCATAGTTGTTTTTTATTAAAATTGTTAATAGGATTTTCTTCTGCAATTATCTTAATTTTCTCGCAAACAGCAAAGACATTCCACCACTTTTTTTATTAAAAAAACAAAAAGGGCTCTCTTTTGTTCAAAGAGACGCCCTTATAAAACTTTCAAGGAAATGAATAAAAAGATGCAGTGCAAGGTAAAAGCTTTCCGTTTTAACCTTTCACCTTTCCGTTTACTTGCAGCAGCTACATCTAGGCTTAATCTGCTTGAAGAAGTCGTTGCCCTTATCATCAACGAGGATGAATGCGGGGAAGTCCTCAACCTCAATCTTCCAGATAGCCTCCATACCAAGCTCGGGATACTCGACACACTCGATGCTCTTGATGTTGTTCTGCGCCAGGATAGCTGCAGGACCACCGATTGAACCAAGGTAGAAACCACCGTGCTTCTGACAAGCGTCGGTCACCTGCTGACTGCGGTTGCCCTTAGCAAGCATAATCATTGAGCCACCGTTCTCCTGGAAGAGATCAACGTATGAGTCCATACGACCTGCTGTTGTGGGGCCCATAGAGCCGCAAGGCATGCCGGCAGGAGTCTTTGCTGGACCTGCATAGTAGATTGGGTGATCCTTGATGTACTGTGGAAGTCCCTCGCCACGGTCAATGCGCTCTTTGAGCTTTGCGTGGGCAATGTCACGGCCAACGATGATTGTACCATTGAGTGAAAGACGTGTAGCAATAGGGTACTGTGAAAGCTGAGCACAAACCTCCTTCATCGGACGGTTGAGGTCAACGCGAACAATCTCGCCCTCGCCTGCGTTACGCAAAGCCTCGGGAATGAGTGTTGCAGGCTGGTCGTCGAGTTTCTCAATCCAAAGACCGTCCTTGTTGATTTTAGCCTTGATGTTGCGGTCGGCCGAGCAGCTCACGCCCATACCAACAGGGCAGCTTGCACCGTGACGTGGCAAACGAACCACGCGGATGTCATGTGCAAGGTACTTGCCACCGAACTGAGCGCCCAAGCCAATATTGTGAGCCTCCTTGAGCAACTGCTCCTCGAGCTCGATGTCGCGGAAAGCACGGCCTGTCTCGTCGCCTGTTGTTGGCAGGTCATCATAGTAGTGTGTTGAAGCGAGCTTCACTGTGTGAAGGTTCTTCTCGGCCGATGTACCACCGATAACGAATGCAATGTGATAAGGAGGACAAGCTGCTGTACCCAGGCTCTTCATCTTCTCAACGAGGAATGGAACGAGAGTAGCAGGGTTCAAGAGAGCCTTTGTCTCTTGGTAGAGATATGTTTTGTTGGCAGAACCACCACCCTTTGTTACCATAAGGAACTTGTACTCCATGCCCTCGGTAGCCTCAATATCAATCTGTGCAGGAAGGTTACACTTTGTATTAACCTCGTCGTACATATTCAATGGAGCATTTTGGCTGTAACGCAGGTTCTCCTGTGTATATGTATCGAACACACCGCGTGAGAGAGCCTCCTCGTCGCAGAAGCCTGTCCATACCTGCTGACCCTTCTCGCCATGGATGATTGCTGTACCTGTATCCTGGCACAAAGGAAGCTGTCCTTTACAAGCCACTTCGGCGTTGCGCAGGAATGTAAGTGCTACATACTTGTCGTTGTCGCTTGCCTCGGGGTCGTTCAAAATCTTCGCCACCTGCTCGTTGTGAGCACGACGCAACATAAACGACACATCGCGGAATGCAGTGCGTGACAAGAGTGTCAAAGCCTCGGGAGTAACTTTAAGAATTGGTTTACCCTCAAACTCGCCCACAGACACGCCCTCTTTTGTCAAGAGATAATACTCGGTTGTGTCCTTTCCGTGCTGGAACATATGGGCATACTTGAATTCAGGAATTGCTGCCATAGTTTTTGAATGTTAATATATTAAATGTTGTTCGTATTGTTCTTCACTTACAAGGGAATGAATAAAAAGATGCAGTGCAAGGCTTGCGCAAACGAGTGAAACGCAAAGCTTGCTTTAGCGTTTTGCTACGAGTGTAGCCAAGGCTCGCCAAAGGCAGCCGGCTTGCGAAGGCCTGAAAACCGCAGTTTACTTGAAGTAAATGAGGATTTTCAGGGCAAGCGTAACGCAGCAATGCGCTTTTTAGTCATTCACTTCCTCGTCGTAGGTCTGATACAAGAAATCATTATAAGGATACTTTTGCACGTGCAATTCACACACTTTCTTGTAAATGATATCCTTCAAATTTTCAATATTCTGTTTTTCGCGTGCCGAAATGAACAGGCAGTTGTCGGCAAGCTTGTTCATCCATGTCTCCTTCAGTTCATCAAGAGTGATGTTCTCCTTTGTCTTTGGAGTGAGGTCGTCCTCCTCTTTCTGCACATAGGTAAAGGCATCAATCTTGTTGAAAATTACCATCAGAGGTTTGTCGCCGCACTTGAGGTCGGCAAGTGTCTTTTCAACCACCTCAATCTGCTCCTCGAACTCGGGGTGCGACACATCTACAACGTGCAGCAAAAGGTCGGCCTCGCGCACCTCGTCGAGTGTAGATTTGAATGACTCCACAAGGTCGGTCGGCAACTTGCGGATGAAGCCTACGGTGTCGGAGAGCAGGAACGGCAAGTTCTCTATAATCACCTTACGCACGGTGGTGTCGAGTGTAGCAAAAAGCTTGTTCTCGGCAAACACCTCGCTCTTGGCAAGCAGGTTCATCAGTGTTGATTTTCCCACGTTGGTATAACCCACCAATGCCACGCGGATTAGGCGTCCGCGGTTCTTGCGCTGTATGCTCTTCTGCTTGTCAATCTGCGCAAGCTGCTCTTTCAAAAGCGACATACGGCCAAGAATTATACGGCGGTCCATCTCGAGCTGTGTTTCACCCGGACCACGCAATCCCACGCTACCGCCCTTTCCGCTACCGCCACCGGAACCACCACCCTGACGTTCAAGGTGAGTCCACAGGCGTTGCAGACGGGGGAGCATATATTTGTACTGCGCAAGCTCAACCTGCACCTTTGCGTGTGCTGTCTGCGCACGCATGGCAAAGATATCGAGAATGAGCGATGTACGGTCGAGAATCTTTATCTTTATTTCTTTTTCAATGTTGCGTATCTGCTTTGCCGACAGCTCGTCGTCGAAGATTACCATACCAATCTCGTCGTCGGTATCCTTGAGCATCTCAACATAATCGGCAATCTCTTTTAGTTTACCGGTACCCACGTATGTAACAGGGTGCGGATGGTCAATGCGCTGTGTGAAACGCTTCACGACCTCGGCACCGGCTGTCTGCGCAAGGAATTCGAGCTCGTCGAGATACTCGTTTGTCTTGCGCTCGTTCTGTGTGGCGGTAATCAATCCCACCAGAATGGCGGTCTCCTTCTTAGTTGTCGATATAACAAATTCTTTCATCCAATTATATTTTACGCGAAGATATACAATTTTGCAGAAAAATAGTTATCATTGCATTATAAATATTGCAAGAATGAAAAAGATACTGTTCACCCTACTACTACTTTCCTTGCCTGTCTTGACTAAGGCAACCGGGCAGATGGCCGAAAGAGTGTTGATAAATGGAGAATATTGGCAGCTCTACTACTGCCCGATAGAAACCGATATGGCACTTAGTGAAGAAATAGCAAAAGCCATTGAATTATTGCCCGAAACGATAACCGAAGATAGTATCGAGTGGGTGAAAGGCCAAAGCACCGCTTTATGGAGAAACTATATTGCAGAATGGGAAATCAAGGACAACAGGTTATTTCTGCGGGAAATCGGAGTTCCATATATTCGGAAAGTCGGGTACAGATCAGAAGATCACTTTTTTACACTGAATGAAGAGACGCTCAAGGAAATTTTTGCGCCATATTACACATCTGAGGGTATATGCGCTTCGTGGTTCTGCGACACTATGCGTGCCGGCAGAGGAAAAGAGATTTACTACGAACACATGGCCTTTGCAAGGCACAACGAGAATGAATGTCTTATAGTTGTAGACAACGGTGTAGTCCGGGAGACAACCCAGTACAACAATTACCACAAAGAGGGGATAGTGCCGTTTGATGTTTGCAAAGCACTGACCGAGAATTTTCCCTGGGAAAGATTCCCCGAATATGAAGAGACACATTTTGTCTTACAATTCAGCGACTTCATCATTGACGAAAACGGTATACTGAAAGATTGCTGTGTGCAATGCATAAGACCCGACAAGTTTGAGTCAATGATCCAGAAAACCCTTTTGACAAAAACCGTTAAAGAGATTTTAAAAGAGTTGACACCCTGGCCGGTGTGGTATATAAACGGTAAATTTGAGACCAGCTTCCTTAATTGGACTTTCCCCTTAAAGAAAGGAGCCGAAATCCCTGATGACGAATGGGGAACACTAGAGAAATGGACACATTGAAATGCCTTACATCATAACTGCCCTGTAACAGCCGCCGGCAACAGCCTTGACAAGGCCTTTCATCTCCATTTCAAAAAGCAACGGCAGGAGTCTGTTTATTGGAATATTGAGCTGCACGACCATCTGGTTCACCTGCAGGCCGTCACTGCTGTCGCGCAAGGCTGTCATTACAGCAGTTTCCTCGGGCGAGAGTTCGGGGAACAGTTCGGCCTGCAAATCACCGGCACTCTTTTTTGCGGTGGCAACATCCCAGTTCATCGCCTCTACAAAATCGTATGCACTTGTTATAAGCGCAGCCCTGTTGCGGCTCACAAGTTCGTTGCACCCTTGTGAATACTGGTCGTTGACACGACCGGGGAAAGCAAAGCTGTCACGGTCATAACCCAAAGCGAGCGAGGCTGTGATGAGCGAGCCTCCTTTCGATGCCGACTCAACGACAACAGTGGCATCGGCCATACCGGCTACAATTCTATTGCGCTGCACAAAATTTGAAGGAAATGAGTTTGTTCCGCTCATAAATTCAGTGAGCAGACCACCGTTTTCAAGCATCTGCTTTGCTGTGGCGCGATGTGCACCGGGGTATATGCGGTCAAGGCCGTGTGCAAGCACTCCAATGGTTGGTAAGCCGGCTTTCAGTGCCGCACGATGAGCACAGACATCAATGCCGTATGCAAGACCGCTGACAATGAGCGTACCAGGTGCAAAGCGTGCAAGGTCGGCAACAAAATTCTCGCACAACGCCTTGCCATATTCTGTTGCGTGGCGTGTACCCACAATAGACACAATGTGGCGGGCATTGAGGTCGGCATTTCCAAGCGAATGTAGAACGAGCGGAGCATCGGCACACTCGGCAAGACGGCAAGGATAGGCTTCATCGCCAAAGCATACAAGTTTAATGCCTTTGGAGGCAATGAACTCCATCTCTTTCTCGGCGAGCTCAACGAGCGAACGGTCGCAGAGCAACTGGCGCAGACGTGGCGTAGCACCGGGTACGATATCGCCAATATTGGTGGCATTCTCGAGCAGTTCCTTTGCACTGCCTACAGAGTCAATAAGTTCCCTTATAAGAGCAAGTTGCGGCACCTGCACCCTTGAGAGTGCAAGCATCGCAACCTGTTCACTTTGTATATAAGCCGCCACTTGACGTTATTTCAGAATATTACAGAAAGTGCTGTCATTTACATACTTGGCAAATTCCAAATCACCCATGGCCTTCTTTGCCAATGATGGGTCGAGTTCTACAGCCTTCTTCAATCCATCATATACGAAAGCGACATTTGATGTACGTGCACCAAGCACCGCTTTGATGTAGTAGGTCATAGCATCGGGGTTCTCCATCTCTTCAAGGGTTTCACGTGCAGCAACATAGTTCTTATTAAGCACCTGTGCCAACAATGCGCTATTTGTCTTTGAACCCTTCAACAACGCTGCAGCACGACCATATTCACCCTGTGCGATATAAAGGTTACCAAGAGCCTCGTCGCCAGCCTTTGCATCAGCACCCTTTGCCATATATGATTCTGCCTCGGAAACATTTCCTTCGAGCAATTCGAGATAGCCAAGGTTTACCATCACCTCAGGAGCGGCCTTTGCCACACTCTCGGCCTTTGAGAAATAGCTCGCAGCTGTTCCGTAGTCACCTCTGTTGTAGGCCATCACTCCAAGGTTGTTATATGCACGGTAATCGTTGGGATAAAGTTTGATTGCTGTGTTGAAAATATCAGTTTGTTCAGCTTCATTCTCGGTGAGGATAGACGAGTATAGAATCTCCTCAAGTGATAGCTCAGCAGGATTCTCGGCATACTGCTCCTTTATCTGGTCATCGGAACGGCCAATAATCTGGTAATTCAATGTCACGCGTGCACGACGCAATTTGGGAAGAATCTCATCGGCAAGCTCTGCATATACTGATGATATATTCTTAATCTGCTGTTCGCGCTCCTCGGGATCGTTGTACATTGAAAGCAGACGGAGAATAAGCTCTTTGTCGGGCAGATTAGACTGCGAAATGAGCTCTTTGAATCCTTCCCAATCCTCGGCTGTGTACTCACTGTCAACATAGCCATCGAGTTTTGCATCTTTGAGTTCTTTCTTCATCTGCTTGGCTGTATTCATCTCACGCACAACAGCAATACCGTCGTTCAGCATCACACCGCCGTCGGGAGAAGCATACGCAGAAACCTTGATTTCATCGAGCACCTTGTTCTCGTAATCGGTAGCAACGTCCTTGAGCGCAGCTCTGAACTCCTTCATCTCGGTGGTATTGAGTTCCGATGTACGAAGATTTGTCTGCTGGATAAGGAACATTATGTTCGCCTCCTTTGCCTGCTTGATTACACGCTGGAAAGCATCCTCGCCAATAGCGATATTTGCAGTTGCTACAGTCTGACGATAAAGCTGGGAGGTTGCTATACAACCGTCGGCAACCTTCACCTCGGGAATCTCGGTTCTCTTGTTTCCCTTGTTGATGACAAAACGAAGATAGAGCTCAGCATCCTCCATTTCGGGAATGTAATCATACAATATCTTCATCTTGAAACTGCCACCATTGTCGTATGATATAGTACGGTCATTGCCACGCACATTCTCGCCTTGGAATGTCACAGGCTCCGAGATTGCCTCACCGCCTTCGTACTTAAGTACGGGAGTAATCGTCAGCACCGACTTTTTATTAAAGAACTTCGCGGGGAAACGGCCATCAATAGTAGCAGGAATTTCGCTACCGACAACCTCCAGAACGCCCGGAGTAACAGTAAAATACTCTGCCTTCATACTCTTCATCTTAGAGCTGCATGAGCTCAACATAACAACTGCCACAAGAAGCAGTAAAAATAATTTCTTCAACATCGAATTATAGTTTTTCATTTAGTTTTGTCGCAAGCAGCACAAACGCAGCACTACTTGCTACAAAGTTAACGCGACAATTCCAATTATCAAAAAAAAAGAGGTGGACGTTAGCTGTTTATTTTACTTTTTTTTGCAGTTACGCGGATGATGGGCAATTATCTCCTCACGCAGACGGACACGGTCGATATGTGTGTAGATTTCTGTCGTGGATATACTCTCGTGCCCAAGCATAACCTGTATCACGCGTAAATTTGCTCCACCCTCGAGCAGATGCGTAGCAAAAGAGTGACGGAAGGTGTGTGGGCTCACGGTCTTTTTTATCCCCACCCGCGCCACAAGTTCCTTGATGTGATAAAACACCGTTATGCGTGAGAGAGGTTTCTTCAGACGCTCACTGATGAAAACATAATCCTCATATCCTCTCTTTATCGGAATTCTGTTCCGGTCAACAAAATATGCTTCAAGTTCGGCTATTGCACGCGACGAAATGGGAACAAGACGCTGCTTGCCGCCCTTTCCGGTAACCCGAATGAACTGTTCCTTTAGATAAAGGTCGGAGAGGCGGAGCGAGCAAAGTTCCGACACGCGAAGACCACAGCTATACAGCACCTCGATGATAGCCCTGTTCCTTTGCCCCTCGACCGTGGCAAGGTCAATAGCATTTATAATATCGTCTATCTCTTGCAAAGTAAGGACATCGGGCAGGCGCATACCAATCTTTGGCGAGCGTAACAGTTCGGTGGGGTCTTCGGGAATAAATCCGTCAAGCTTCAGAAATCCATAGAATGAACGCAACGATGAAATTATACGGGCTTGCGAACGGGCATTCACCCCCACATCGGCCATTGCAGAAAGGAAATCACGTAAATCGCCAAGCGTAACGGTAAGCAAACGGTCGACATCGCCAAAGAACAGCAACAGCTTATTCACATCACCGATATATGCCTCGACGGTGTTGACCTGCAGCGACTTCTCGAGCTGCAGATAGATGCGGTAACGCATCAGTGGCGATTTGGAATTCCTGTTCATTGGCATCAATATTTCCAAAGGCGAAGATACAAAAAAAGAGCGGAATAACTATAAAATAGAACCGTTAAGGGGTTGAAACCTTTTTGTTTGCTCATTAAAAAGTTGTATCTTCGCAGTTGGAATAAGAACATAACGCAAAATGAGCCTTACCACTCCACTCGACCAGTACATTGCCGACCACAGCAGCCCCGAAGGCGACTACCTATACAGGCTATTCCGTGCCACTCACGTTGAGATACTGGCACCACAGATGGCATCGGGGCACATACAAGGACGCTTGCTCAAATTCCTTGTGAAGATGATACGCCCACGCAGGATACTAGAGATTGGCACGTTCACCGGCTATTCGGGACTATGCATGGCCGAGGGACTTGACGAGGGTAGCAAGCTCTACACGTTTGAGGTTGAGGACGAACTGGAGGATTTCACACGCCGTTGGATAGACGGTTCGCCATACGCCGACAAGATTGAGTTCATCATTGGCGATGCGCTTGAGATTGTACCAACACTTGGCGAGAAGTTCGATATGGTATTCATTGACGGCAACAAGCGCGAATACATAAAATACTACGAGATGGCAATGGAGCATCTCAATGATGGTGGTTGGATTCTGGCCGACAACACCCTTTGGGATGGTCACGTCATAGAGCCCGAAAGACAGGACGCGCAGACCAACGGAGTCAGGGCTTTCAACGACCTGATACGTAATGACGAAAGGGTTGAGGTAGTCATTCTGCCATTGCGTGACGGACTTACGATAATAAGAAAAAAATAAAAAATATGGACAGTACAAGACAAAACAAGATTTCACGCCTGATACAGAAGGAGTTGAGTGAGATACTGCTTAGATTGCAGAAAGAGACACGCGGAATTATGGTATCGGTGAGCGCAGTACGCGTCAGCCCCGACCTTGGCATTGCAAAGGCATACCTCAGCGTATTCCCATCGGAGAAAGGCAACGAAGTGGTAGAACACCTGAACACAAACATCAAAGCTATACGCTTTGAACTTGGCAACAAAGTTCGCCATCAGCTACGTATCATTCCTGAAATAAGATTCTACATTGACGATTCACTCGACTACATCGAAAACATCGACAAGTTGTTGAAAGAATAATGAACCTCTCGCTGTACATAGCCAAGCGTTACCTGTTTTCAAAAAAAAGCCACCAAGTCATAAACATCATCTCGGGAGTGGCAATCGCAGGTATAGCCCTTGCTACGGCGGCAATGGTGTGTACATTGTCGGTTTTCAACGGCTTTAAAGGCGTTGTGGCTGAACAATTCTCGGCATTTGATGCCGATATAAAAATTACGGCAGCAAGCGGAAAGACAATCACAACCGATGCTCCGGATATTGACCGTGTCGCAAATTTGCCTCAGATTGCAGCCCTCTCATTTTGCGTCGAAGGCAAGGCTATGGCCGGTTTTGGAGGCAAGCAGGCGATGGTAACCATAAAGGGCGTTGATGACAATTTCGCACAGCTGACAAACATCTACAAAGCTCTACACGGACCGGGCGAATTTGTCCTGAATGACGGGATGAATGACTACGCCGTACTAGGTGGGGGATTGACACATGAATTGGGGTGTGGAGTTCTATTCACGGCACCGCTTGAAGTATATGTACCCAACAGCCACGGGACTGTCAACCTCACAATACCAGCCAGAAACTTCAAGAAGAGCGAGCTGCACTCATCGGGTCTGGTGTTCGTGCTGAACCAGCCCGAATATGATGGGGAATATATTATTACATCGGACAGTTTTGCCCGAAACATCTTCCACCGCAAGGCAAATGAAGCCACCTCAATGGAGTTGAAGATAAAGAACGGGGAAAATATCGCAAAGACAAAGCAAGAGATTGAAAGGATTCTTGGTAACGGCTACATTGTCAAGGACAGATACGAGCAACAGGAGAGTATCTACAAGGTGATGCAGGTTGAGAAGATAATTTCATACATTTTCCTCACCTTCATCCTGATGGTTGCCTGTTTCAACATAATAGGCTCATTAGCAATGCTTATCATAGAGAAGCAAGAGAATATGCAAACCTTGCGTAGCTTGGGAGCAGAAAACAGGACAATAGCGAATATCTTTGTGTTTGAAGGTGCCATGATATCGGCCATCGGAGCGGTTATAGGTATTCTGGTGGGAGTGGCATTAAGCCTTGCACAACAACACCTGGGGCTCATTTCTATGGGAACATCTGGCGATTTTGTCGTGGAAAGCTACCCTGTTGAGATAATAGCCAGTGATGTAGCCATCATATTCGTCACGGTTCTGTTTGTCGGTTTCATAACCGTGTGGCTACCTGTCAAAGCCCTAACAAAGAGATATATCTGAAAAACGTTCTTGTGGGATTATCCCGTAAAGTATCATCAAGAATCAAACAAGCACAACGTTCTTCACCTCTACGGGATAGTTAAGGAACAGCGATGCCTGGTCGCCAAATTTGCCACCGGCCTCGGTTGTGCAGAACAATGTCGTGCCACCCTTTGTGCAGAGCGCATCCATAGCCGGGTGACGACGTAGATAGTCTTTGAGCGATGCAGCAACAGCTGCACCCTGTGTAATGAGGTTTATTCCCTCAGGAGTGTACTTCCTGATTTTCTCAATAAGAATAGGATAATGCGTACAACCAAGAATTATTGTATCAATCTCCGGGTCGCGCGAAAGGAGATTGTCGATATGACGCTTTACAAAATAGTCGGCACCCTCGCCGGCAAATTCATTTGTTTCAACAAGAGGCACCCACATTGGACAAGCCTCACCGGTAACCTCAATTTCAGGGAACAACTTGCGTATCTCAAGCGGATAGGATAGCGACTTTATCGTGCCCTCGGTAGCAAGCACGCCTATGTGACGGCTCTTTGTTATATCACCGACACACTCTACTGTTGGACGGATTATGCCCAAAACGCGACGGTTAGGGTCGCACAATGGAATATCAACCTGCTGTATTGTACGCAGTGCCTTTGCCGAAGCTGTATTGCACGCCAAAATCACCAGCTGGCATCCTTGACGGAACAGATAGTCCACTGCCTGACGGGTAAATTCATAAACCACATCAAACGAGCGTGTTCCGTAGGGTGTACGGGCATTATCGCCCAAATAGATGTAATCATATTCCGGCAGCAGCTTCTTTATTTCGTCATAAATGGTCAAGCCACCATATCCAGAATCAAACACGCCTATTGGACCGGCCTCCTTTGATAGTTGCACGAATTTATCCATACCTTTCATTGTATCTACAACAGTTATTATTCTTGTTCAACTTCGGTTGCCGTGATATCCTCGACCTTGGTTACAATCTCTTCGTAACGAGTTGTCAATGAATCGGTTTGCACAGCAGGGTGGAATTTCTTAAGGAATTCATCATATCCATCAAGTTCCGTTACCGGTTTTTCGGGGAACAGTGCAGCGTCAAGCAACATACGGGTTATGTCAAACGACTTGCCGGGATTGACATATTTATATACGGAGGCATCGGTATCTATCACGTAGTCAAGATTGCAAGCAACCGAAACCTTCTCGACTGCAACAGCCAAAGCCTCGCGCGAAGGCGCGAAGAGCGAATCCTTAGCCTCGGCAAGCCACACTTTTAGCTCCTTGCGGAAATTGACGCTATTGTCAACCAGACGTTGCAATTCGTGCTGTCTTTTACGCAATATGGGCTCAGGGAAGTCACGATAACCGTCAAGAAATGCCACATACTGACGTGTAAGTTCCCTTTCATTGTGCTCAATCTCCTTCTCGCATCGTTTACAAAGACGTTCATAGTCGGTGGCAGCCTGCTTGTACGATGGCAATGACTGCATAACGTCACTGTTGCTGTAATAGCCAAACTGTGCCTTGACAAGCATAGATGAAGATAATACAAATAGAAGCAAAAAAAGTTTACGCATCTTATTATGGCTTTTATTCACTGTTATATTCAACAGGAAACAACCCCCTGAAAAGGGAGTTGTCCTGTATTATTTATTAATGATCTGATTTACTTTGCAACTGCAGGAACAGCATTGGCTGCGATGCCGAGCTTTGTCTTGACCTTTGCTGTAACATTATCGCAAAGAGTCTTGTTGATAAAAGGTACACTGCCGGCCTCATCAAAGACGCAAATGTATGAACCTTCCTTACCAACTGCAGCAATCGCATCCTGTAGCTTCTTGTTTATCTCAACCATCTTCTCCTGCTCAGCCTTCTGAAGATTCTGCTGAACCTCCTGGCCATACTCCTGCAAACGCTGCTGCATCTGCATCAACTCCTCATAACGACGCTTGAGAATATTCTCGGGAACTGAATCCTGCTGCATTTTCTCAAACTCTGTACCCTTCTTCTCGAGCTCTGTACGCATACTGTTGAACTCATCGGTATACATCTTCTCAAGAGCCTGTACATCCTTGATTGCTTTTGTGTATTCAGGCATCACCTGAATAATCTCAGCAGAATTTACATAACCGAATTTTTGTGCCAAAAGGCTCATTGGAGCCAACATCAAAAATAAAATCAAAAACTTTTTCATTTTCCTTATAATTAAATTAAACAATTTACTATTAAATGACGGACTTCGTAAAACCTTGTTACATTAGAAAATACTAAAAATTGCTAATTATTCAGAATATCCTAATTTAACAAGCACATCGCTACTGATGTCGATAGAGGGAGCCGAATATATCAAGCCTGTGACTGATGATTTATCAAAAACCATTGTATATTTCTTCAAGTCACATATATCCTTGATGGCATTGTACACCTCCTCCTGTATAGGAGCAACCAAGCTCTCGTGTTTCTTGTATAGTTCGCCGGTAGGGCTGAAATAGTGTCGTCTCAATTCGCTTGCCTCTTTCTCCTTTGCAAGGATTTCCTCTTCGCGTTCAATACGCTGCTCATCAGAGAGGAAAGCCGACTCGCTCTGATACTTCTTGTAAAGAGTCTCAGCCTCCTTCATGAGTTCATCAATCTCACCCTGCCAACGTTTAGACTGCTGGTTCAATTGCTCGTTTGCGCGCTCGTAGGCCGGAATGTTTTTGAGTATATATTCCATATCTACTGTAACGTATTTCTGCGCCTGCACACCTGTGACAGCAATCAGACACATAACTGTTGCAAGAATTATTTTCTTCATAGCTATTCGTTTTATAGTTAGAATTCCTGTCCCAAGATAAAATGGAAGTGGCTGCCGCCATATTGTGACGAACCAAATACCTTATCAAAACCGTATGCCCAGTCAATACCTATCAGACCAATCATTTGCAAGAATACACGGATACCGACACCGGCACTACGTTTCAAGTCAAAGAGATTGAACTTTGAAATGTCTGTCCAAGCATTACCACCCTCAACAAATGCCAAGCCATAGATGCTTGTGGAGTTCTGCAACATGAATGGGAAACGTAGCTCAAGACCTAGACGGGCATAGGCATAACCTTCGTAACCGTATGGTGTAAGACTACCGTTTTCATAACCACGCAGTGCTACCATATCTGTTGCATAGTTGTATGAATATCCACTCATACCATCACCACCGACGTAGAATGTTTCAAACGGTGATTTCTTGTTCTTATCATAACTGCCAAGGATACCGAAGTCGGCGCGTGTCATCAACACAAGATTATACTTACCCGGAGTGAGCGAAGTAAATGTCTTGCTGCGGAACTTCAGTTTGTAGTACTCAATCCACTTGTGCTTATCGCTCAGTTCAGCCTTGTATTGTGGCGAATTCACATTTGTGGCAAGATTTGCATAATCCTTTCCATCCCAAGCTGAATATGGAGGAGTTGCCGAAACCACCAATGAGAACTCAGAACCCTGACGTGGGAAATATGGATGGTCAACCGTGCTTCGTCCAAATGTCATCTGTACGTTCAGGTTATTACAGATACCATCGGTTATCAGGAAGTATTGCCAATTCTTCAGGTCGTAGACTTGATAATTCAGCTCGGCCGAGAATGTAAAGTTATCATCCGGCCAGTTCAAGCGACGTCCCCAACCCAAAGAGGCACCATACATTTTTATGAACTTATCAGGGTCATAGTATGATGACACATTGTTGTAACCATAACCGTTATAGTTACCATAACCATACAGATAGTTATAGTAGTTATTGTAATAGGCCGAATTGTAATAGCTGTCGGCCACGTCGGTCTGCATTGAGAAGAACGCAGAAAGCGAGAATGAGTTAGGGCGCTTGCGTCCCAACCAAGGATCGAAGAAGTTAAGGCTGTACGATTGGTAATAGCGTCCGTTTGTCTGCGCACTGATTGCCAATGTCTGTCCATCGCCCTGTGGTATTATACCACGACGTACACCATCCCTGCGGAAGATGTTACGTATTGAGAAGTTGGTAAACTTCAACGACAACTTACCGATGACACCAGTCTGTCCCCATCCGGCAGAAAGTTCAATCTGGTCACTGCTCTTAGGTTCGAGTTTCCAGTTCATATCCACCGTTCCATTCTCGGGATTAGGCACTGCACCCGGATCAATCTTCTCGGGGTCGAAGTGTCCCATATTAGCAATGTTACGCCAAGAACGCTCAAGAGCATTCATTGAGAAAAGGCTACCCGGGAGAGTATAGAGCTCGCGACGCACAACCTCTTCGTACACTCGGTCATTACCGCTGATGGTAACACGGTCAATGGTTGCCTGCACACCCTCAATGACACGTATCTCCAGGTCAACAGAATCATTCTCAATCTTTGCCTCTACCGGCAACGCATTGAAAAAGACATAACCCTCGTTATAATAGAGATTCTTTACGGCATCCTCGTCTACCAATAGGCGGTTCTCCAACTCGTTCTGGTCATATACATCGCCGGCCTTCATTCGTAGCAGATAATCGAGATGGGCTGTTGAATATACACTGTTACCCACCCACTTTATGCTACGGATGTGATATTTGTTTCCCTCCTCGATTGTTAGGTAGATATCAACACTCTTGTCGTCAAACGGCACAACACTATCCTTTACTATGCGTGCATCACGATAACCATTCTCGTAATAACGGGCAAGGATTTTCTCCTTGTCCTCAGAGTAACGGTCTTCGGTAAATTTCTTTGACCTGAAAAGAGTATATATGAAGTTGTCCCAACGAACCTTTTCGCGGGTCTTCTTCATGGCATATCTCACCTTTTTGTCAGAGAGGGCATTTATACCTTCTATATATATACGGTTGACCTTTACTTTATCTTTCTTGGCAATCACAATATCCACAATCACACGATTATCCTCGGTGACATCGGGACGCTGGACAAAATTCACTTCAGCATTCTTGTATCCCTTGTCGTCATAGTAGTTCTTGATGACCTTTTCGGCACGCGAAATAATATCGGGGGTGATGTGTCCACCAGGGTGGATACCCACCTTTGTTTCCAACTCTTCACGTTCCGACTTCTTTATACCCTTAATATTGAGCTGCGACACGCGAGGACGCTGCTTGAGAGCTATTCCCAAGTAGATATAATTACCCTTGATACTGTCTGCGGTGATGCAGACATCCTCAAAAAGGCCGTGTTTCCAATAGCGTTTGATTGCATTTGTCACCTCATCACCCGGCACAGATATCACATCACCAACCGACAAGCCCGACAAGCCAATAACAACCGACGGCTCAAGATTCTCTACTCCGGATAGGTTTATGCCGCCAATAGTGTATTTGTGTGTAGCACCTGTATATAATATAGTAGGCTTGACGATTACCTCCTGGGCCAACAGAACCGAAGAGAAGGCTGTCAATACAACCAAAAAAGTTGCTTTCAAAAACGGAAAAAATCTCATTTTATAATGTTTTTTCATCATTTGTCACTTGTTCACCAGTAAGGCCGTAACGACGTTGACGGCACTGATACTCATATATCGCCTTGCAGAGTTCCTCTTTGTTGAAATCAGGCCAAAGCACCTCGGTAAAATAGAACTCGGCATACGCAAGCTGCCAAAGCAGGAAGTTGCTCAATCTCTGCTCCTTGCCGGTGCGTATGAGCAAATCAGGATCGGGCATAAAAGAGGTGGCCAAAGCCTTGTCAATGGTTTCATCGTTTATATCGGCCAATTCCATCTCGCCATCCTTCACCTTTGATGCGATGCTACGCACAGCCTCGGTAAGCTCCCATTTCGACGAGTAGCTAAGTGCCAGCACCAATGTCATTGCACTGTTCTTGGATGTGCGCTCAGCGCAACCATTCAAACGGTCACGCACATTGTCGGGCAATTTGCTCATATCACCTATGATGCGGAATGCCACATTATGCTTTACAAAAAGCTCCTCCTCTACCGATTCGAACAGCAACGCCATCAACGCTGCCACCTCGGCAACAGGGCGTTTCCAATTCTCCGTGGAGAATGTGTAAAGCGTAAGATACTTGACACCCAACTTCAATGAATCCTCTACAAGCTGACGTACAGCTACTGCACCTGCCTGATGCCCCTCTTGACGCTCCTTGCCACGAAGCTGCGCCCAACGTCCGTTGCCATCCATAATAATGGCAATATGCTTTGGGACTCTCTCCTTGTCTATCTTTTCAATATAGTTCATTGCTATATCTTCTAATTGTTACATTTTCTATATTTTGGCGACAAATCGTATGTCACTGATATTGACAGAAACGAATAGCCATCTTTGTTTTTCAAAAATCCGCTCTCTATGCCATAAGGGTCATCCAGCACGGCCCCTGTCCCGCCTGTCACATCCAGATTGTCACTGAACGTAAAGCGATAACTCAATTCACACACAATGTTCAAACGCGGAATAACTTTCCATTTAAGTCCTATTCCAATGGGTATGTTAGGCGTAAAGACGTGCTTTGCCGGAGCCGGAGCATACGTCACGCCCAAACCACCAAAAATATATGGTGACAGCTTACGGGAACGCTTATAGCCAACTCCGTCGCCATAGGCAAAGAAATGACATTCATACTGCGCTCCAAGTTCATATAACATACGTCCGAATTCGACATCGCCACCTGGAAAGGAATTGTCGCCTCCGGAAGTCTTACCCGATATACGTGCAACAGTCAATGCAGACATCACAGCCATACGCGGATTTATGTTATAGCGGAAAACCGCACCACCCATTATGTTGAAATTGTCGATTGGGGACGAATAATTGGCATCGCCGTAATATGTACAACCACCAACCATTGCACCAACCTCGTAACGGTATTCAAGCCCATCGGCACGTACAACTGTCGCAAGACACAACATCATTGTGCCAAGCACCAATTCACGTACGAACACCGGCAATTTCATTTTTTATCTATCCTTAAAACCCAAACGGTTAATTATACCTTTCCAGACAACAGGATTCTCGCCAGCACAAATTATCCACATCACATTGTTTGAATCCACTGACGCCACAAACGGCTCATCACATCCCTGGAGCTTGGCCGGGATGCGCTGATAGAAGCCCGAGGGTGCTTTCCAAGTAATTCCATTATCCTTTGAGATATAGAACGACGAGAACGCCTCGACATTCACGCTCTGCGCAACACCTGCACCGCCAACGGCATACAGGAAATCATCATATCTGAGCACAGACAATCCTTTCAACGCAGGGCAAGCAAATGGATTGTTGTTATTCTCGTATCGTACCCAATTCTCCTCGGTAGACAACTTGCTCCATACTGCCACGTCACCTGTCATAGCTTCATCGGCATAACCCACCAACATATATCGGACAATGCTGCTGTTATGTTTCAATGCATAAGAGGCAATTGACACGCCATAGATTGGAAAATCTGCCGGTAGCGCACCTGCGTTCTTGAAGCAGACCCCATCGGCTGTCGACCACAGGCTATCGGCTGTCGCCATCCACATCACGCCATCCTTATCCGAAGCACCGACAATTGAAAAGACTTCAGCACCATTGTAGCAGGATGTCCAGTTTATCGCATCGGCAGAGGTATATACACCATCAGCCGCAGCCACATAAAGCGAGTTACCAAAAAGTTGCACTGTCTCTAGCTTTGTGCTATTGGGCAAGCCTACCATCGCCACGACATTCCACGATGGTACTCCAGAGAGCGGCGTTGTCGCAAGCAACAACTCGCCATTATTTTTACCGAACAGACACATCTCGCCATTAAACTCCAATGCGCGCAATGGCTCAAAAGCATCAACCGACTGATATTCATTCCAGACCATCTTTTCAGGTTCAACCTGATGCACATTTACCAAAACGGTATAATCCTTGTAGTACTCTGAATCGGTCGATGTTATACGGAATTTACGAGGATAGGTAAAATCTATTGAATCGGTTGTCGAGAAGCTTTCGAACTTGTCGATACTATCAACATATATCTGCGCATATCCCGACAATTGCATATCGAAAACTACCTTCTCCACATTGGTTGCAAACGGAAGAGAATCCAAATTATAGACCTCGCCCGATACTTGATTTATGGCAAAAGGGAATGAACCACCCAAAATTGTCCTTGTTACAGTTGTATCAAAGCCGGCATCAGTATAGGCCGGATATTTCGACTGGATATTTCCTAGACTGAATGACTTCATAATAGCATACGGTGACAGAACGACATCGTCCGTACTTTTCATGCAGGAAGTAACAACCAGTGTCAGCATTGACAAACATATCGCTAAACTCTTTTTCATACAAATTTGCACTTTACGTTCAATTTGCAAAAATAGCAACATTTTTTGGTTTATGCGATATTTAAGGCTTTATTTATAATATTTTAAATTTATTAAGGGGTTTTTTGCCTATAAAAGTGTAGAATTTCATTACCTGCGAGATTTTCGCGGGCACAAGGAGAGGCTAAAGGAAATGATGGAGCCACCACTCCACAACCCAGTTCAAGCGAGTTATTCACCTCAACCCTAACCTCGTCCCAAAGAGAAGCATCGATAAACGACTGCAATACAGTTGCGCCACCCTCAACGAGCAGGCTATTGACTTTGATTTTGTGAAGATGCGCAAGAATCTGAGGCAGCAGAGGCTCTTTGAAGTCAAGTACAACCTGTTCAACATTATTACCAAATTTACCATCCTCTTCAAAAGCCGTGTAGACAACCGTCGGCTGCACTCCATTGAAAATTTTAAGACAGGCCGGTAAAGTCCCGTTCTTGTCTATCACCAGACGAAGCGGCGCACGTCCGGCCCAATGACGCACATCGAGCGACGGATCATCGAGCAGTGCAGTATGCCGCCCAACCAGAATAGCATCATTCTGCGCACGCAATTTATGGACAGCAACCTGTGACACAGGAGTGGAAATCCTGACAGCAGAGCCACTGTCGCGCAAAAGGTCTATGAAGCCATCGGAACTTTGAGCCCACTTCAATGTCACATAAGGACGCGAAAGTAACTGCGATGTAAAAAAGGCACGATTTAATCGGAAACATTCCTCTTCAAGAACGCCCACCGTCACATCAATTCCTGCAGCACGCATACGCTCTATTCCGGCACCGTTTACCCGGGTATTAGGATCGGTAGAACCAACCACCACGCGTGATATTCCACGCGCGATTATCATATCGCAACAGGGTGGAGTCTTACCAAAATGGGAGCAGGGTTCAAGACTAACATACATCGTTGAACGCGCAAGCAACGGCCTATCCTCTTCGGATACAGAATTTACGGCATTCACCTCGGCGTGAGGCTCGCCGGCACGGATATGATAACCCTCGCCAATAATGCGTCCATCACACACTATCACCGCGCCCACCATAGGATTGGGCGAAGTACTGCCTTCGCCACACCTTGCGAGTTGCAGGCAACGCTGCATATAGAGTTCGTCAACCTCTTTCATTTGTAATTTATTTTTACCAAACAAAGACAACTGTATCCAACGATTGGAGCCTAATCACAAGCGAAGGTAATACAAAAATGCCACTACACAAAAAAGCGACATAGAAAACAAAAAGAGACACTATAAAAACCGTTATACAGCCTATTGCTTTTTCAAAGTAACAATAACCAGTTCACTTGGCACACAGAAACGCAATTTGCGTCTTGATGTGCCCACACCATTGGTGGTTATGATGGTTGTGCCATTTGAAGTACTGTTCCTGCCACGCAGGAAGCGTTTTCCGTAACCGGTATTCTTGACGGGAGTATAAATGCCGAAGAGTGAGACCTGACCACCGTGCGTGTGCCCTGCAAATGTCAGATCGGCGTTTATCGAATGACGCTCGACAAAATCGGGGTTGTGGCTGAGCAGTATGACAAAGCCCGAATCATTTGCGCGCCCCACAGACTGCGCAAAAAGCGTATCGCTTGCAAAGCTGTCATACACCCCGGCAACAACAAACCCACCAACAGCAAAAGAATGTTGATGGAGTACCTTTCCGTCAAGCAGCACAATACCATATTTATCCATCGCCTGCCTTATGAGTGGCTCATTGCGCATATCGTGATTGCCAAGAACAGCATAAGTCCCAAAAGATGACTCAACAGCCGAAAGCGATTTGAACAAAGCATCAATAGAGTCATTGTCCGTTACATAATCGCCACCAAGGAGCAGCATATCGGGCGACTCCTGTTGCAGTTTGCGCACAAGTTTTCCAAGGCGTTTGGGAGTGAACAGGCTTGGATAATGCAAATCTGATATAAAGGCTATCTTGTAGCCATCAAGCTCCTCGGGGACACACCCCTCGGCGAAAGTATATCGTTTCACACGCCCCACTCCGTTTGGCGACAACGAGGCACAAGACGAAATCAGCAGCATTGCTGCTGCCAATATCATAAATCGTATAAAGAACTTCTTGAATATCATTTACAGATGAGCACTGTTGCGTATGCCGTTATACCCTCCTTACGTCCCTCGAAACCAAGTTTCTCGGTTGTAGTAGCCTTCACCGACACACAATCGACATCAATGCCCAGGACATCGGCCATCGTCTGTTGCATTGCCGGAATATGAGGGTTAAGCTTTGGAGCCTGCGCAGCCACAGTTGAATCAATGTTACCTATCGTGTAACCCTTTTCCCTCAACAATTCGCCTGTTCTACGCAGAAGAATCTTGCTGTCAATATTCAGGAATTCGTCGGAATTGTCGGGGAACTGATACCCTATATCGCGCAGATTGGCCGCGCCCAACAAAGCATCACAGATGGCGTGAATAAGGACATCCGCATCGGAATGTCCGGCCAGGCCAAATTCGTATGGAATCTTTACGCCACCTATCCAAAGGTCGCGATTCTCAACAAATTTATGTACGTCGATACCAAAACCTACTCTTATCATAACGAAACTTTTTTAGCGACGGAAAAGGTCTTTCAAGCCGTCCAAATCGAACGAAAGCGAGAAACGCAATGTCTGGTCAAGAGGATTGCTCTGCGCCGTAGAGATAAGATAAGCGGCATCAAGGGAGAACACGCTCATTCGGAATCCGGCACCCAGAGTAAAATACTTTCTGTTTCCTTTATATGCATCTTCGTAGTGGTAACCGGCACGCAAAGAGAACTGTCTGTTATAGCAATACTCAAGACCTATACCACCGTAAATCTCTCTCATCTCCTCTTCAAAGCCACCGGGAGCATCGGCAAACGATTTGAATATACCTGATATTGAAGATATGTCATTATAACCGGTGCCATCAAGCCAAGCCTGATACTCGGAATAACGGCTGTTATCATCCACGCCGGGAGCCGGGTTCTCTTCGAGGAATTGACTGTACGATGGTTTTGTAGGCACCAACAATTTATTGATGTCAAGACTCAAAGACAATGTATTATATTCGTCGAATGGGAAAAGGAACGATGCACCAAGACGCAGGTTTGCCGGAATGAATTCATTGGTAGCTCCTCCGTCGTATGAAATCTTTGTACCTATGTTTGAAATATTCATACCAAGGCCCAACAGACACTCACGACCGCCCATAACCAAATATTTGTTATAGTAAAGGGCAATATCGGCCGCAAAGGCGTGACCAGGTGACATATCCTCTGTATAATCATACTGCAAGTCGCTGAATATGTATCGCAAAGTAATAGCCGCAGAGAATGTTTCGGAGAGCATACGTGAATATGCAACATCAAAAGCCAATTCGTATGGTTTAATTGTCATCTCATTTTCCACGAACACCTGACCAAGAGAAAAATAGGTCAATGAAGAGCTGACTGCCGAATAGTTTCCGATACGGTAGAAACCGGCAAGATTCACAAGGTCTATGTCGCTTACCAACTGACGCAACCAAGGAGTATAGGACATTGACACACCCGCACGCGCAATATTAAATGGATATTTTGCGGGGTTCCAATATTGCGAATTGGCATCGGGCTCAGTTGCCACGCCCACGTCACCAAGAGCTCCGGCACGTGCATCCGGAGCAATAGATAGCGAAGTAACACCTGTATATACAGGATTGAACTGAGATTTTGAATCCTGCGCGAAGGCCGGTATCGCCATCACTGCCAAAAGCAGACAAATTACTATATTTTTCTTCATCATATTCATTTAATTTTCCACTGCCGAAGAGAAGACCCGGCATCAATTGCACATTATATAACTATTTTTTTGCTTATTTATTGTTTATGACAACAAATTTTCCGGTTCTGACCGTCGAGGTGACACCGTTTTCGGTTATATACGCCTTGAAAAGATATACGCCCGTCGACAAGGACTGTCCACCTTGCGCAACACCATCCCAGGAACAGCTATATATATTACCGTCGCACACAACGCGCTCACTATTGGTCCAGACGACGTGTCCTTGAACATCGGAAACCTCTATGCGCACATCCATCTCGCAATGTGGACGGTCGTGCACCAAGGTAAATGTAGCCGGCGTCCCCGCCACAACCGGCGAAGGATTTATCTTCAGCTCCACGAAATCGGGAGCAAGCGACGGGTCGACATTAAAGGTAATTTGAGCCAACGACGAGTTGTTGTACAAATCCCAAGCTCGCAATGTCAATGTGTGTTCACCACCCTCAAGCCTGTTAAGAGGCATATTTATTGTTCCTCGCTTGTAATCCCCCACAACAGGAACAAAGGCACTGTTGAGATTATAGGTGTGATGTGGGTCGTTATCCACAATTGCCACAATGTCGTGTCCGACACTTGTACCCATTGTGTTTATACCGTTTTCGTCATAAAGTTCCACCAACAGAATTGGAGTAGCATTCACTTTATCACCATTGATGAATGAAGTGGAATTAAGATACAGTTTTATCTCAGGGCCAACGCTGTCATTTTCAAATTCGCCGGCTGTGCCACCTATTGTAAAATTCACAAAATGTCCCTGGGCCGATGACACAAAGAATGTGTCTACGGCATAAAGATTCAGCATACCAAAATCATCGCTATAGCTTATATCCAAAGGAACAGGAATGTTTATCGAAAAATATCCGTTACGCACCGAGTCGCTACCGGCAAAAAGAGTCTTGTTGTAGGCAGTGTAACTATAACTTCCAAGGCCAGTATTGTTGCGTGTATTGACCTCTACAGCACTGTCGAACAGGCTCGAATAGAGCAGGCCGGTAAAATCCGTTGCCGGTGTGTTGTCAAAAGAGGCAACGTGTCCCTCGACATTGAGCAAAGAGCCTGCATTCACCTGCGAAGTTTCTGTAACGTCCACACCGTTCATCTTGTCTACAACGACACGATATTGTGGATATTTAAGCCTCAATGCAGGGTCACCCAAAATAACATACTGCAATTTATTCACTGTCCTGTCACTGCCCATTGTTATCACATTGCACTTTGCCATTCGGGCAGCATCACCCACTGCAATAACCTCGCCGGTAGATACCGGTTTCATAAGTTGTTTGGTAAACTCCTTGTTGATGACAGAATTATAGCTCTGCATTACAGTACGCGTTGTTGTGAATAGTCCGATTGCAGCACCCGATGCGTTCAGGATAGCAGATTCTGCAACCGATTTGTCGCCCATATCAAATGGTCCGATATCACACGAAGCCGTTACCCAGAATGGTAGACGCGGTGATTTCACAGCAGCCATATCGGCAGCCTTCCACACCATTTCGTGCGAGAGCAAGTTACTGCTTCCGTGACCCGAATAGTTGACCATAAGGGCACCCTTTTCAAGGCTATTGTATATATCCTGAGTAACAGCCGGATAACGTTTTCCTGTTGCCGAGAACTCAATGGGATAATCGTCCCAATATATGCGGTTTATGATATACGACGGATAGAGCGTACTAAAAACGTCGGCAATCACATCGGCATCCTTCATATGTTGGTTAGGCATAGAGTCGTCACCGTCATCACCCAAAAGCAGAATTTTGTTCTGCCAATCACCGGCACTACGGTTCTGCATATATGCGATAGTCTTGTCAACAACGGCATTGGCCTCGGCCACCGACTGCGCCGGGATACGTCCCACGCCCAAATCGACCTTGTCATACAGGTGACTGCCACCTTCACTGTCATCGAGATATCCCACGTAATCCTCAAGGACGTATGAATATATAGCATCGACAGAGTTCTGCGACTCGTAACATAGCAGATAATCGTCCTGTTTGCGTCCAGGGAAGGTCAGCAAGCGATTGTCGTACCATGCATCACCAAGCAGAAGCAGATATTTTGGAGCATCATCCGACGAGGATGCGCGGTCGTACAACATCTTCATCAAACGTCTATACGCAGTCACATCGGGTGTTCCCGACGAAAACTCGTTGTACACCTGCTGTGCCGTCACAACCTCAACCGTCAAGCCATCCATTGAGCGATGTGCCTCGGCAAGACGCTCTGCAGCCGGCAGGAACGCACCGTTTGATGGAACGATAATAACCATATCCACCTGCCCGAAACCGTGAAGATTTTGATTCTGCACCTCGCCGATTACCTTTACGGATGGGAAAGACTTTTCAACATCAACGACCACCAGATTACTATTGTAGTCTGCCGGAGCCACAACTGAATAGACCGAGCCATTGAGCACACCGGCAAGTTCCCTTATTGCGTATGGAGATGAAATATCCCACACTCTTGTAGAGGCATTGCAACCGGCGATTTCAAAGACGGCATTGCCACCCACCGAACTTCCACGGAATTCCGTTGACGCTCCACGCAAAGCAAGAGAACGCTGGTAATTGAGGCGGAGATAATCGAGATATCCCATTAAAGAATTGTCATCGACCCTGTGGACCAGGAAAAAGGTTGAAGCATTTGCAACACCACCCGGGAGCGTGAACTTTCCCTCAGCTATTTTGCCTACCTCACCCGACACGACACGTCCAACAGTGAGAGTACCCATCTCCTTTGAGCCAAGTGCATCCTCGTACAGCACCGTAACCTTGCTCGCCGACTCACCACTTGTAGCAAAGGACAAATCAACCACAGCTGTTCCCTCTACCGCTCCGTTTGTATCAAATTTATAGCTTTTCGCACGTACTGCCGAATTTGAGAATGCATCGCCGTCCACAAGTTTGCGGCCATAGGAGCAGAGGCTTTTCTGTTCTTTCTCGTACAACGCATAATCTTTATACGAAGTATAGACTGTCGACGTTGTTGCCTGGAGAGTCACTTCTGGAAATTCCATAGGGGCATCCTCGCTTTCGGTGAGGAAGTAGCATCCGTAGTTTGAATATACATTCTGCGAGTGGACATAGCGTCCTGAATTATATTCCCATTTGACTGTTGCATTGGCATAAAAAAGAGAATACCGCGTCTGGCGCCATAGCGGAATTTCGACAAGGTCATCGGGCAACGAGGCCAGACCTGTCTCGGGCAGGATGTGGCCGCCATAGCCATAAAGACGCACCTTTGCAGGGTCTTTAAAGCCCATTTTATAGAGTTCATTGTCAGTTATCTTATGCACGCCGTTTTCCTCGACTGCAATGCGCACCCATTTTCCCGATGCAAGAACCGATGATGTTGCATAACGGGTGGCGGGAGAGGCGGCAACACGCTGCGCGCGTTGCACGGGCTGTTTGTCAACAACAAGCTTATAGGAATTTATGCGATAATATTCCCCGTCGCGCATAACTACCGGCAAGAATATCACATCGAGTTGTGCCTGTTTTGCCTGCACGCCGACACGGCACTCAGCCACCGGCATTTCGGGTAATGCGCCATACTTTTCCACTAATGAAAAACGAGCGACATCCGCATCACTCATCCTTTGGAATTCGGGATACTCTACGTGAGCCGAATAGGTGTAACCGGCATAGTCGGCAGGCAAGTCAACCACCTGCACACAAACCGGCAACAGCGAATCGCCACGCAAAGTGCTCCAATCGACAGAATGGAACTGCGCACGGACCGCAGTAGCACACATCAGCAAAAGAGAATATATCAAAAGCCTAATCTTCATATTGTCTATCTTATGTGGAAATCGAGCACCTTGTCATCGCCGATATAGCCCTTGAGATGCGTCCCTATTGTTGCTGGGCCCACACCGGCAGGTGTTCCTGTAAAAATCAAATCTCCTGTTTTCAACGTGCAGAAACGGCTCACATAAGCTATTATCTCATCAACAGAGAATAACATTTGCGAGCTATTGGCCTTCTGCACAACCTCGTCATTTATTGTCAATGAAAAATCTACATTATTGATGTCATAGCGTTCTACCGGACGAAAATCTCCGAGCACGGCCGAACCATCAAAACCCTTGCTCATATCCCAGGGCTCACCGGCGGCAATTAGTTTGCGTTGCAGGTCGCGTGCAGTGAAGTCTATACCGACAGTTATTGCATCGTAATAACGATGGGCGAAACGCGCAGGTATACTCTTTCCCAATTTATTTATCCGCACAACAATCTCGGCCTCATAATCTATGCGACCAAGAAAATCGGGCACATAAAAATGCTTGCCATTCTTGATTATGGCAGAATCGGGCTTCATAAAAATTATCGGCACATCCGGTTTTTCACAGCTGCCATCAAACTCCAAGGCGTGTTCACTATAATTTTTTCCAACAGCGATTATCTTCATCTTCAATCAAAGAATTCTAACGGTTTTATATCTCTTCAGCTACATTAAGCCCCTCGAGGCGATTAAACATAAGCGACAAATGAGCATACAGTGAAGTATTCTGCACCACAATATTTTCGGGGACACGTATACGCAACGGAGTAAAATTCCAAATAGCCTTTATTCCCCACACAATCATCTTGTCAGCAACCTCCTGGGCACGGTCGATGGGCACGGTAAGCACGCCAATCTGGACATTATGTTTTTTCATCTTCGCCTCGAGCTCATTGATATGATACACAGGAATACCGGCCACGCTATGCCCCACCACCTTTGGGCTTGTATCGAACGCGGCAACAACCTCAAGGCCGAACTGTTTGAGGCCGGTATCGTTCAACAACGCACTACCTAGTTTGCCGGCACCAAACAGAAAAGCCTTGTGCATACGGGTGAAGCCCAAAAAATCCTCAAGTACCTCAAGAAGATTGTCAATGTCATAACCCACACGGGTGCGTCCCACGATATTGACACAAGAGAGGTCCTTTGCTATCTGCGAAGCGACAATACTTGTCTCCTTCGACAGGCGTGTAGAGGAGACATACTGCTCACCACGCTGTTTGAGCAAACGGCACACCGACAGATACCAAGGCAAACGCCTTAGTGTCGGTTCCGGTACTTTTTCTATTTTTGTCTGCTGAATCATCTGTTCGCGCGTGTTTTATTATATGTAACGGAACAAAAGTAATGTTATTTTATGAAGCATTGAAATTTGTCGCAAAAATATTGTACCTTAGCAACCGATAATTTTGTAAAAATCATTGCGAGAAATGAAAAAGAACGACTGGAAAGACCGCTTGAACATTGTATACTCCACAAACCCCGATTTTGCATATTCCACCGATGAAAAGGAGGAAAATGACACACTTCCCAAACAGCAACAGAAACTCAGAGTGAGCATTGAGAAGAACCATAGAGGTGGAAAGACCGTGACCATAATAAAAAATTTCATTGGCACTGAAAATGATCTCAAGGAACTTGGCCGCCTATTAAAGACAAGATGCGGAGTGGGCGGCAGCACCAAGGACGGAGAGGTACTTGTACAAGGCGACTTCAAGGAGAAAATCATAGAACTGCTCAAAAAAGAGGGGTACACACAAACGAAATAGGAATAAAATTTACTATATTCGCACATCGAAAATAAAACAACTTATTAAAAAGAATACAATATGTCAAACAAATCAAAGCTTTCATTGGCAGCCGAATTGTTGAAAATCAAGGCTGTGAAATTGCAGCCCGAGCAGCCTTTCACTTGGGCTTCTGGTTGGAAATCACCTTTTTACTGCGACAACCGCAAGACATTATCGTTCCCATCATTGCGCACACGCGTAAAATTGGGACTTGCCAACCTCATTCTTGAGGAGTTCCCCGAAGCAGATATCGTTGCTGGCGTTGCAACAGGAGCCATCGCTCAGGGCGCGCTTGTTGCCGAGGAGCTTGCAAAGCCTTTTGTATATGTTCGTCCAAAGGCAAAGGACCACGGAATGGGCAACCAGATTGAAGGCGACGTTTACCCGGGCGCAAAGGTTGTCGTTGTTGAGGACCTTGTTTCAACAGGCTTGAGCAGTTTGCGCGCCGTTGACGCATTGCGTGCCGCAGGCGTTGAGGTTATCGGTATGGTAGCATCTTTCACATACGGTTTCAGCGTAGCAACAGAGGCTTTTGAGAACGCAGGTGTAAAGCTCATAACACTCACCGACTACGAAGCGGTTCTTGAGGCAGCCAAAGAGACAGGCTACATCACAGAGGAGGTTATGCCAACACTACAGGAGTGGCGTGCAAACCCATCGGAGTGGAGAAACGATTTGAAGTAATGCTATGAGCCAGTACGAAAGCAGTGTAAAAAATATCCCCTATCCACAGGCAAGGGTGTATGCAAAACTTGAGGACTTGAACAACCTCGAGGGGCTGAAAGACAGAATTCCTCAAGACAAAGTCAAGGAGTTCACATACAGCCGCGACGAAGCGACTGTAAACGTTCCTCCAATGGGCAACGTCACAATAAGAGTCGTTGAACGCGAAGAGCCAAAATGCATCAAGCTAGAGGCTGTAGGTTCACCAATCCCCATCAATCTGTGGGTACAGATTATTCCTGATGGCGAAGAGGCCTCAAAAATGCGCGTTGTAATAAAGGCCGAAGTAAACTTTATGTTGCGCTCAATGATTGAAAAGCCTCTGAAGGACGGAATTGAAAAAATCGCCGAAGCATTGTCAATGATTGCATACTGACGGCAACAGGACAACGTTTTTACCGGCTATAACAAACCACACAGGGTGTTCCCGTGCAATGCGCACCCAGCGCAAGCCGGGAACACTGTTTATACAACTACACAATGGCAAAGAAACTTTGGGAAAAGAACACAACGGTAAACCCCGAGATTGAGCGTTTCACCGTGGGACGTGACAGAGAACTCGACCTTATGTTGGCACGATACGACGTAATCGGTTCAATAGCACATAGCACAATGTTGCAGAGTATCGGTATGCTCACAAAAGAGGAGATGGACAGCTTGCACAGTGAACTGCGAAACATATATTCAACCATTGAAAAGGGCGAATTTGTCATTGAAGATGGCGTTGAGGACGTACATTCACAGGTGGAGCTTATGCTCACACGCCGTTTGGGCGACACAGGCAAGAAGATACACAGCGGACGCTCACGCAACGACCAAGTACTTGTCGACCTGAAGCTGTTCGCACGCCACGAATTGCAGGAGGTGTGCACCGCCGTCAAGGAGCTGTTCGACGCGCTCATTGAACAGAGCGAAAAGCACAAAGAGGTGCTGCTGCCCGGATACACCCATCTACAGGTGGCAATGCCATCCTCTTTTGGTCTGTGGTTTGGGGCCTACGCAGAAAGTCTTGCCGATGATATGCTTTTTCTACAGGCTGCATACAGAATGTGCAACCGCAACCCATTGGGTTCGGCAGCCGGCTACGGTTCATCGTTCCCGCTCGACCGCACAATGACGACACGCCTGCTGGGCTTTGACACAATGAACTACAATGTAGTGTATGCCCAGATGGGACGTGGCAAGAGCGAACGAAACATAGCACACGCATTGGCCACCGTTGCCGGCACACTCGCTAAATTCGCCTTCGACGCATGTATGTTCAATTCGCAGAATTTCGGGTTTGTAAAGCTACCGGCCGAGTGCACAACCGGCAGCAGCATTATGCCACACAAGAAGAACCCCGACGTCTTTGAGCTTATACGCGCCAAGTGCAACCGTATGCAGGCATTACCCAACGACATACTGCTCATAATGAACAATTTGCCAAGTGGTTACTTCCGCGACCTACAAATTATAAAAGAGCTGTTCCTGCCCGCCTTTGCAGAACTTAAAGAGTGCATAAGAATGGTAACATACACCGTAGAACGCATAGAGGTAAACAGCACAGTCATCAACGACAGCCGCTACGATGCAATGTTCAGCGTCGAGGAGGTCAACCGCCTTTCAGCAGAGGGAATGCCATTCCGCGATGCATACAAAAAGGTGGGACTCGACATCGAAGCCGGCACATTTGTTCCCGACAAAAAGGTACACCACACCCACGAGGGCAGCATCGGAAATCTTTGCAACAAAGAGATAACCGCACTGATGGAGAGTATATACAGCTCAATAGACTTCGAGAAAGCCAACACAGCCGAACAAGCATTGCTTGGCAAATGATAAAAAAGGCAAAAAACAATTGTACAAGCAATTTACGCCGCCGGAACACGTTAAAAAAGAAAACGACGCCTGATGAAAAACATTATTTACCTGACGCTGACACTGATTCTGTCGCTATCCCTTGTTGGCTGCGACGGCGAGAACCCCTATTCAAGCTATCGGGTCAATATAGTCTTTGACGGTAGCATATACCCCTATAACCACGCACGCAGCTTCGGACAATTCATCTGCATAAGAAAAGGAGCGAACATCGGACAATACATTGTCACAGACGCAATCGGCAAGACGCAGACAGTCGACATACCGCAAATCCACCTGCAGCAGGGAAAATTCCATTACGGCCTTGGAGGACTCATAATTGGAACACCCTCAATGGGCGACGGAAACATTTGGGCATACGATTGGGCCTGCCCCAACTGCGACATAGCGCGCTATCGTGTTGAGATTGACTACGCTATGGGCTATGCCATTTGCCCACATTGCGCTGTAAAGTTCGACCTGAACAGCAGTGGCATAGCCATTGAAGGCGAATCGCGCCCACTTTGGCGTTACCGCGTGTACGACAACGGAGCCGAAGTTATAATACAGAATTAGAAGAAACATTAAAACCACCCCAAGCCGGCAAAAACAAACTTTTTACATTACCGGCATAATTTTATAGTGATTTAAACCGTTTCTAAACAAAAAAGTTATATCTTTGCACCCGTTGTGGCATAACCACAACAATAATAAGGTCGCTCGAATGGTGGAATCGGTAGACACGAAGGACTTAAAATCCTTTGGCATTTAAACGCCGTGCGGGTTCAAGTCCCGCTTCGAGTACTGAAGTTAAAGATAATCCCTTGTAAGGCAAAAGCTTACAAGGGATTGTTGTGTTTATATACATAAACATTTATGAAAAAATTGGAATTTTAAACATCAAGTGCAAAGTCGCAATCGACGATAAAGTGAATGTTGACTAAAGATTGTTAAATATAAAAGTTATTTATTACCTTTGTCATACAAGTTGTTTACTATGAAAAGAGCATATAATATAGATGAACAAATATCCCTATTGAAAGAATATGGGGTCATTTTCGACAACGAAGAAAAAGCGAAAGAAATACTGCTGGATGTAGGATTTTATAGAATGGGATTCTATTCTTTCCCATACGAAAAGACTTTCCCCTCATTAATAAACAGAACACACGTAGTAAAAGAGGATACAACGTTCAAAAGCATATATGACCTATATGACTTTGACACACATTTACGCAGGATATTACTAAACGCCCTTGACCGTATTGAGGTAAATATCCGTACACAAATAACATATATTGTTTCGAACCATTATGTCAAATCCCCCACTTGGTTTGCCGACAGTAACATAATGGCCACCAATTTTGTAAACACTTTTGAAGAGAAAGTATATAAAACCCTGAGAGACAATCCTGTCATACAGCGCCACCATAACAAATACATAAATGACAGATATGCGCCTGCATGGAAAACCATTGAGTTTATGACATTAGGCAATTTGACATCTTTGTACAAGGCAATTAAAGATGATGAAGTAAAACGCATTATAGCGAAAAAGTACGGGTGCAGCATCAAGGTATTCTTGAACTATCTTGAGACCATAAGAGTAATACGAAACAAATGCGCGCACGGAAACTGCATTTATAATATCCAAACAGCCAAAGGTATTTCAATTAAACCCGCAGGTGTTACCGACGACAGCAGACACAACATAAACGGTGCTATTTGTGTTATTAAGTATATCCTTGGTACAATATCTCCTGAAAGAAGAAAAGATCTTGAAAAAGATATTGCAGGTTTAATGAATGCAAAAAGAGATATAAACGCAACAGAAATAATAAAAAATTGCACCAAAATAGCAATTTAGCTTGTTGAAGTCGATTTTATATCATATCTTTGCAAAACCTAATAGTGCCCGTATAGGCTTAGTCGCTATATCTGCACTTAAAAAAGGATGTAGGGAGTTCCGGTGCACACGGAACTCCTTTTTTATACACACAAAGATACTAGCACTTTTAGGCAGGGTGGACAAAAAGTAGGATAAAACCCTTGTAATATTTTATCATTTACCACCATTTTTGGTGGTACGCTTACCACCTTTTCGGTACAAAAAGTGCAAAACAGTTTTCTATACAACAATTACCTATTTCTTTTTCTGACGAGACATAAGCGTTTGCGAATACGCGGCGAGGACATAAAGCAATCTATCCATAGCAACGTTGCTATTACAAAACGCTATCTTGGATTGAGACAAGAGGGGATTTTACAGACCTATGATTGTCTGAGTTTCTGAACTATGAGACGGCGACATTTTTTGAGAAGAAATCTTTTTATAGACCCTGTTCAAATTTTGTCGCCACTCTACTATTACAAGCAAAAAACATTCATAATCTGCATTACTGATACCCACAAAAAGTTTTTTCCGCAAATAACTTGATTAAATTAAACACCTTTATTACATTTGCAATGTTCATAGGACTGCAATCCTTTGAGCAGACATTTTAGTAAAAAGGTGTTATTGAAATTATCTTCATAGGCAAATTCTCGCAAAATTTCCCAAGACACGAAGATGATAGCAGTAGCACCACATCATTGGTTTGTACAGCCCTTGTTGGCTCCTTACATAACCTTTGGTGTGGGCTATTGTTTTATCCCGTGTCTAAGGCAATGCGAGAAGCCTACCTATAGGATAAAGCAGATATAGTTCCCACACCTTATTTTTTTTATCCGCTTTCATCGGGGAATTAGAGGGCACAATTTTAATCATATGATAAACCAATTAATTACCACAACTTTGAGGTCGTTAAGTACTTATGGCATACCAAGTAGCCACAACCAACTACGCGAACTATACCAATACACTTGCTCTCATTTATCACAATTAGACAAGATATGTGACTACTATATGGCTGGAGCAATTTTTTCTATTATGGGTTATGAGAAACTTGGTCTTGGACACGCTCCTCGTTTAGCTTATATTTGTTTAACCAATGGAGCTGAAACAAATAAAAATGCAATTGCAGAACGCCTAAAACTTGTAATGAATGGTGGGATGCAACTTATTGAAGAAAAAGTCCATCTCTTTACAATTCCTGGAAACCAAGTTATAGATTTTGCAATTTTAGCAGATGTACTAGAACTTCAAAGACAGCATTTTCATTCCTCAGAAAGATGGTGGAAGAGAGTCGTTGAAGATGCTCAAAGAATACGAAGAGGTTATATGCAATATTCTGATGACGAGATTATTGTAAGGGGTAATAAAATCCATCGAAGCATTGCAGCAAGCGTAAAGGACTATTTAATTCAGTACTTTGGCTATCACTGATTTTATACATAATAATCTTGAATACAATGAATAACAATGATGCTTTAATTTACTGCATATCAGCAAAAACGAGTTTACAGAAACTTGGCGACAATTCTAGTACGATGCTGGGCATAAAAGAAGAAGCTAAACAATGGGCAATTCATTGCTCTAATTATTCTTTTAACGAAATGCGAGATTTAGTTGTTTCTTGTGCACGTAATAGTGTTAATGGAGCACAATGGAATAACTCGGATGTTAATGGTGTTGCTTGGTATGTGGGTGTGTTCTCAATGATTGCTGTTAAATCAGGATTGGTACACGATTTTGATACTATCTTCAAAGCGGCTTTCATTAAATATTTTAATTAACAGTGATTTTAATATTTATAAGCTATGATAAATTTTGATTCTTATGTAAAGAATGTTTTGGGAACACTCAATGTTTGTGGAGTTCCTAATATGGCGATGCGAGGTTGTTGTGATGATGATGAACTATTTTTGGGAGCTGATTTATATGGAAGTGTAGGTGTT